>WRNV01000108.1 GCA_009776445.1 Oscillospiraceae bacterium
ACAGCTTAGTTGAATGGTCGGCGCGGGCAGCGGAAGGCAGCGCGTCGATTGACACAAACGGAGTCTTGTCTGCCGGTGCGGGCAGTATGGGAGTTATTGTCGGCAGGTTCTACGTGTCACCCTCATTGGCCTCCGAATCCGGTCTTGACGCAGCAATGACGGCATCCGCTACCTTCGGCGCCGAAAGCAACAGCATCACAAATGACGACAGATGGAAAGGGGCGGTGACGCCGAAAACCGGCGGTACGACAGTTATTCCAAACGGAATTAACGCAAAGGCAGGAGAACTTGTATCCATGAGCCTGCCTCAGGACGTGGACGAGAACATATGTGCGCCATATTGCTATATTGGCGGGACAAAAACCTATGTGAAGCTAAGCGCCGCCATAGATGGAAAACTGATCTTTGTCGCGCCATACGACGCAACGTACTATATTGAGGAGAACAAGGTGGAATTCTCCGATATTTCAAGGCATTGGGCAGAAAGGTATATTGATTTTTCAGCGGCGCGAGAGTTGCTCAAGGGCATGTCGGCCACGGAGTTCGACCCTTACGGCGGCATGACACGTGCGATGTTTGTCACCATACTTGGGCGTATGTCGAATATCAATGAGAAAGATTACGCCACAAGCAAATTCAGCGACGTAAAGGCGGGATCGTGGTACGCGCCTTACGTAACCTGGGCGGAGGAAAACGGGATTGTGTTCGGCTATGACGCAAACACCTTCGGACCGGACAATTTGGTGACACGGGAGCAAATGTGCGCTCTGTTGAAACGGTATTTAGACTTTGCCGGGTATTCGCTTGCGCTCTCTGATGATTATACGGCATTTACCGATCGGGACAGTATCAGCAATTGGGCAGCGGAAGCTGTATTGTATTGTCAAAGAGTGGGATTGGTGCAGGGCAAGGGGAACGGCATATTCGACCCGAAAGCCAATCTGACTCGTGCCGAAGCGAGTACCATACTGGAACGGCTTGTGGCAGGGATACTGGAAGAACTCGTAAAACAGCAAGCTGCAAAAGAGTAGCAAGTAAAATGACGGTTTACTTGATTCAAAGCTAAAAAACTCAAAGAAACGGGCGGCGCGGCGATGATGATGAGCTTACCGTTAAGGTATCACCGTACACATAAGTACAGCCGCAGAACGGTAACTATGCTCTGTTCACGCGAGAAAGGAAGATGCGGCCAAAAGCAGTTATCCTCGTAGCCGGTGATCACACCGGCTCCGTGCAGTTGCCCGACTGCGTCTACCGCCCATTCCGATACGCTGTCCATGTCGCCAAATGATGCGGTACTCTGCGCTAACGGTTTCCCAATTGCATCCGCAAGCCGTGCGAGCAGCGTAGCCGCCTGTTCGCGAGTCAGTTCGGAGTTTGGGTCAAACCTGCCGCCGCCAACACCCTTCACTACCCCAATCGCGGCAATCTTTTCAACATCTGCGTTCACAGTGTCGATAAACGACTCCCGCTCAGTTAACTCAGTGCCGGTCACGGTTTCATAAAGCGCCACTGCGAGCGAACAGAACTCTGCGCGGGTCATGGTTTGCGTGTACGACGAACGCAAAAACTGCGGCACCAATCCGGCTTCGCAGGCAGCCAAAACGTATTCCTCAGCCCAAAAGGACGGCGGGGCGAATATATTATCAAACTTGCTAAGCCCGCTTACAGGTTGCCGCGAACCATCCGCGGCGGGCCAGGAGTCCCTATCCCACTCGTGGGTCGTGAGCCATTCCTTGTCCTGCTTCATGAACAGGAAATAAGACGGGGAGTTGTTTCCGCTCCGATGGTATGTAGTGCCTTCCACATCAACATCGAACCAGTACCAAGTACCGTCAATCCTGATCTGATTCCAGCCGTGCCCGCTTTTTGAACCGTTGCTGTTTACATAGTAGCCATTCACATGATTGCACTCGAAGCCGAGCCGAAGCACCAACAGCCGGAACGCTGCTGCGAATGAGTCGCATACCCCCCGGCGATGGTTAATTATGTCGCGGGCAGTCATTATGCTGTCTGCTACCGGGTTAGAGGGGTTGTGACCATACTCATAGGTAATTAGGTTGTAATTATTGTCATGCAGGCAGTTATATATCAGCCAGTCGTACACGGCCCTTATTTTTTGCATATCGTTCATATCGGCGCGTATAACTTCGTTCAGGACTTCCGTGACAAAAGCGTCGGTATCAGCATCATCGCTTATTGCTCCGGGATATTTACCGCTTGTGTCTTTTGGCAGGCTCATCCATGCGAACTCAAAAAGGAACGCAACGAATTGACCTATTGTGAGGGTGTCGGAAGGCTGCAGCTCAACTAACCCCCTGCCAAGGCTATTGCCAACAATGGCATTTATCATCGGGATGAGGATGGCATCATCGAAAACTACCACGTCTACATCCAGGAAATCGTGCCGATCAAAAACGCCAAGGTAGCTTTCTGTAAAATAGCAGGGAGACATCGGCGCGATGTAACTCCATGCAAAACGCTGCAACATGAACAAAGCCTGATCGACATCAACTACGCCATCACTTTCCCAGGGGATGAAATCCTGGGCGAGCATGTCGTTGACTGCGGTCACCTTCGTCAGGAATCCGAACATATCGTACCACCCGCCTGAGTTACCCGCTGCCGCTACTTCCCCTGACATGCTCTGAGCTTTGAATAGGTAGTTATCCACGTCTACCCCGCATTTGCTTTGCGCGAAGCCAAGAAGGCAGGACAGCAAAGCATCCGCAGTCAACGGTTGGTCAACCTTTGATTGCAGCTCATAAGGGAGGAACCCGGATTGCACCCCCCAATAGAAACAGAAATCGTAAATAGCCCTGTAATCTGAAGCTGTACCGGAGAGAGGTTGCACAGGGGCTATGGCTACTGCAGAAGCGGGAAGCATTGTAAGACACAGCAATAATACCAAGGCAGTGGCTAATATTCGTTTTTTCATGTTTATAACAGTTCCTTTCGATATGATCGCAGCATTATCGTAAATCCCCCGATGTCTTCGGGCGTTAGGGACTTTTGTCCCAAGCTCCCACGGAGCGAGAAAACCCAAGTGCTTTAGCCTTGGGTAGTTCCCCTGTGGTGTTGTGCGATTTGTGCGATATCACTATAAGAGACAAGCACCACATTTCCAAGCTCTGTTGCTCGCTTTATACAGCTGCTCGTAAAACCATTCTTTGCGAACAAATAATAGTGTTTTTGGCTAAAATGTAACAACCGGCTATTTTGGACCAGTGTATCTAAAACGGATAAACCAACATCCTCGTTTGTCCACTTGCACTCGCCGAATATCGCATTGTCCTTATCCGCTATAGCTAAAATATCAATTTCAACTGCGCTCTTGTTAACCGGGTCATTACCCCACCAACGTCCTAATTCTACAAAAGCAATGCTTGCTTTTTTTTCACGATTGAGGCGCCAAAGGTATTGTTTACATATCTCCTCAAACACTGCCCCCATATACGATGAGAGCTGATCAGATATTCTTTCGTAAGCGAGGCCGACCATGCCATTCTGAATAATGGACATATTAGCAGGAATAAACCGATACCAAAAACGGAACATATTGTCTGCAATTGAATAAATCGTTTTTTTAGAAGACTTTTCAGTAACAGGTGCCTCTTTCTTCACAACGCCAATAGAAAGGAGGTTCTTGAGATAAATGGCACAAGCACTTGTTTCCTCGCCAGCCTTGCTTGAAATTTCCGACATCCTCGTACTACCGGTTGCGATCGCCGTTATAATGGCGTTATAAATCGCAGGCTCTCGCATCTCCTGTTTCAATAGATTACTCGGTTCCTCAAACAGATAGGATGTATTTTTAAGGAAAGCATTCTTTATGTTTTCCTCTATGGATAGAGTATCATCTATCTGTAAGAGGTACTGCGGGATACCACCCGCAATGCCATAAATCAGCGCCATATCGAAAGGTGAAAAACTTTTGAAGCAACGACAACTATCAAAGTAATCGAATGGCTGTATTTTGAACTGCGCTGTTCGCCTGCCATAAAGCGGGCTTTTATAGCCAAGAACCTGCTCCTCCATGAACGACATGGATGAGCCACACAAAATCAAAAACAGCTTTGAGAGGCCTTTGTATTTATCTATAATCGTTTGCAGTGTTGAAGCAAAACTTTTGTATGACTTTGCAACATATGGGTATTCATCAATAACTAATATCAATCGTTTTTCACATGACAACTCAAACACGTATTCAAGTGCTTGCTGAAAACCCTGGAAAACAGGCGCTATCGGAGATCCATCGGTATACTGGAATATCGCTTTGCTTAAATTTTCCAGGTTTTGCTTTGAATTTGTTTCAATACCGGTAAAGTAGATTGTGTTTTTGCCAATGGCAAATTCGTTAATGAGCGCGGTCTTGCCAACACGCCGGCGCCCATATATGACCAAAAACTGAAAACTGTTTTTTTCGTATAATTCATTAAGTTCCTGAAGCTCGTTTTCACGTCCAACAAACACTGTGTATCCTCCTTGCTTAATTATGATTTACTTAATCGCTATTTACTTTAATGTAGCATAGTGTAAGAGTATTGTCAAGCTGCAGAAACCTTTTTTTGTTATTAGTGATGATGCGGATTGACGGATCGTTCATTTCTTTAATCCTCGTATGACGCCGGAAAGGTCAAGCAATAGTCAATAATCTCTCGACGTGTCATGCCGACCTGCCTTTTGTATAAGTGCCGCCTTTATTGTCATCGTTCAACGTTCCGTCGAGTTCAATAAGCAAACATTTCACAAGTTCCGTGCATACGGGGCGATGCAGCGTCCCCTTTGGAATGACAATCAGATCGCCTTGACTCAGCGGCACCAACCCTTCTTCAAACTCAATCGCAAACGAGCCTTCAATCACAAGGAATAATTCGTCTGAGGATGCTTGCCTGAATCGGCTTCCGGAAACAACAATATGCGTCCTTGCGCTTCCGGTAATCGGGCAGCAAGGGCGCGTATAGGGGTTCATTTTTTTTGCGTGGATAGCTCCGATTAGTTTTTGTTTGCGCCGGTGTCCGTTTCGGCTTCTTCCTGATTTTCTGCCGATTCTGTGGCATTGTCGGGGACGGCAGCTATTGTCAGCATATCTATAAAATCGGATGGCTCAATTACAGGCACTGTTGAACCGGTAAAATCCCTATGAAGTCCATTATCACGTTTGTGTCAAATAGAATTCGCATATTTCTCGTCCCTCGCCTGTGCCAGTTCAGCTTTTATGTCTATGTCATATGGCACTATGCTTTTGTATGCCTTGAACCGCTCCCATGCCTTTATTGCTTCAGAAGGGTTGTCTATCGCGGCAGTACGCGTTCCGAAAGACGTCCTGCTTTTATCGTCGAGAACGCCTACGATCCATTTGAGTATTTCGATTACATATGACATTTTTTCTTCCGGGAAGCTCTGAACCATATCTACAGCTTGTTCCTTTAGTGTCAACATGAAGAACCCGCTCCTTTCAGAAGTCGATGTGTATACGAGTATAATACAAAATCATAGGGTTTTCAAGTGTTTTCCGTGAAAAGTGCATTGTGCTCTGTGAAAAGTGCGTTGTACATGTGCGTTGTGCAAGTGTGGGTTCAGGCAATGAAGTGGCTGGAATACTGAATCCGCAGGATTTACAAGTCTGCTGATATTTTTTCTTCACACCTTGACAACACGCTCGGGAATCCATATGTGGTTATGGAAATCCAATGTCCGGTTCTCAGCTTACAGTACATTCAGCATATGGTTATTCAGATGACCGACTTCATATGAGAAGTATGCTAGCCATGAAGCGGAAAAGCTACTTCACGGATTGCAGGACTGCCCAAAGTTCCTGCGCGGTGTTGCTGTAAACCCTGATGAACAGCCCATCCCATGTGAAGCGGTCGCCTGCGTCGATGGGGAATCGAGCGAAGTCAAGCGGGTGTTGTCCTTTCCAATTCTTCGGTTTCGATTGTCTGCTCAACAGTGTTTGACGAAGGGATGCACTCGTCCAATTCATCCAATACAAGAGCGAACTCCGAACCGCCGCGTTTTTTTGCTCTGTTCATCTTGTATTTGTCAAACGCAAGATTCCGCGTAATCTTCCCAAGAAACAGGGATAGTTTATACGGTCGTTGGGGCGGGATAGCGTTCCATGCCTTTAGCCATGTATCGCTCACACATTCCTCAGAATCTTCGCGGTTGTTCAAAATTCCGTTGGCGATGGCGTAGCAATAGTTTCCGTATTGCTTCGAGGTTTGTGTTATCGCAGCCTGATCTCTGTTCCAGAATAGGTCGATGATTTCCGCATCCGTCAATTCGTTGTCCTCCTCTCGGTTTATTGAAAGCGCCTTCACCCATATAGACGACAAAATCTGCAAAAGGTTATTTCTTGTAAAGAAGATTTTTCACCAATCATTCATTGACCGCTTCAAAAAAACAAGTCCGAATCATATTGCTTGAGCAAGCGGAATCGGACGCACGGTTGTATACTCCCATTGTCTGTCATATCTCATTTCACCATTGGTACAAATCTGACAAGGAGCAATTCATTATCAATAATCTGGCTTCCGTTTTTCGTCAGCAACCTCAATGATTGCACCTCATGGGTTTTTCCGACAGGCACGACCATTCTGCCACCATCCTTGAGTTGGTCAACAAGACTTATCGGTATGCTCTCGGGTGCGGCTGTGACGATGATCGCGTCAAACGGCGCTTCCTCCGGCCAACCAGAATAGCCATTTCCGCACTTCGTCCTGATACCGTCAAAACCTAACGCTGAGAAATTCTTTATTGCTTTGTCGGAGAGTTCGTCAAGGAGTTCAATGGTAAAGACTTTGCATCCGAGATAGTGCAGTATTGCCGACTGATAGCCGGAGCCGGTTCCTATCTCAAGTATTCTCATTCCGGGAACAGGGTCAAGCTGTTCGGTCATATAAGCTACGATGTATGGCTGTGAAATTGTCTGACCTGATCCGATTGGCACAGGCCCATCACTGTAAGCGCAGTTTTGGAGATTCTCCGGGATAAAAATGTGTCTTGGCACATTCTGCATGGCATCCAAAACAGAAGCAGACGCTATGCCTCTCGGTATCAACTGCTCCTCGATCATTTTATCGCGTTCATCTTTGAAATCATCTGTCATTCGAAAGAAGTCATCCATCCTTTCTGCAAGGTTCTTCGCCCGCCGAGTGACGGCTTGGATAAACTCCCCTTTGGCATTTGTGTATCCATCGCGGTTATGCTCGTACTGTTCTTTCAGTTTTCGTTTCAGGATGGAATAAATGTCTGCCGCTTCGGGATGAGCCAATAGATAATTGCGAAAATGGATCTCGTCCCAATCGCCGGGATATCGAACATGGATGTGGAACACTTTCTTTGCAAAACCGGATGGAGTGTAACCTTTGATGAACAAGACAAGATCGTTTGTGGGAATAGTCTGCTGGCGCAAGCAAATATATTCATTATCCGGCATGGAAGCAATCAAATAATCTACCCTGGTGTTTTCGGCAACTTCAAGCAAAATGTCCACCGTAGGCTTCGCCATAAGTCCGGATATCGCCGTACTGCCAATATGTTCGATGCGGACAATCTTTTCCATGCCGATAAGCATAGTCAGCCGCTCTTTTTCCTCCGTGTACCAATGAGGCCACGCAGGATTGTATTCGCTCAGGATTATTGGGAACAGATTCGCCCGTTCCTCATCTGTTATGTCGAACACTTCTGAACCCCTTTCCCTCCCTACATAGGCTTTAGGTTTTGACTAAGCCTGTCAACTATTTTTTTAAAGTCCCTCTGTCTGGCTTCTTCGTTTTTGAACGAGAAGTATCTTCCTGTATAAGTCCTTCGGACAGAGTGAGACATATTGTTGAAATTCTCATATGCCGGAGACATTCCGGTCAACATCGAAGCAAAGGCTTCGATCTGTTCATCAGTTATTGGATCGCGCTTTGGTGCGTCCCATGTTCCATTTTTCTTAGCTGCTTCGACAGCTTTTTCGCCTAATTCGGTCATTATTTTACTTTCGCGCAGCTTGTCCACCAACTTCTTGTTCTTCTCGGACCAAGGGCTTTTGGAGCGCCGCTGCGCGAAATATTTCAAGTATTTTGTTTCGTCGATGCTTTTCATCTGACCATCAATCCAGCCAAAACAAAGTGCTTCTTCCAAAGCGTCATTAGCGGCTAAAGTTTTAACATCATTCGTTTTACCAAACACGAGCCATACACCGCCGCTTGTTTCGGCATTTACGTGGAGCCAATCGCGAAAGTCGTTGCGCGATGTAAAGCATAGTTCAGGTATACCATCTTTCATTGTAAGACCGCCCCCTTTGTTAGATGCCGTGTTGCTACTGTTTTTCCGGATACAGTGCGATCAAGTCTGTTGCCTCATATCTGTTATGCCCTGCAATGCTCTTTTTATACTTCCAACATTTGATTGCATCGTCAAGGCTATTTCTCTTATTGTCAGCAAAAAAATCACGGATATAGGTGTTGTATTCAAACTGCGTATCAATGACGCTTTTACCTTTTTTCTTCTCTGCTTGTATTACCTGGTACGCTTCGATGGCATCCTTGTAGCTTTTCCCCGCATTGGATTTGAGCCACTTTTGGAACGCGACGTTGAAAGTGAACCCTTTTCCGATGGACTGCACAAAGAAAGCGCGATGTTTTTCGGAGCAAACGAAGTGGCTCTCAATCAGGGTATCTTCTGTAATATTCTGAATACTATTGCTGCGTTTAGGCAGTGAGTTGGCGACGAGGTTTTCTCCGGTATCGAGATAATGGGATATACGTTTTGTTAAGTCATCTTTTCCACCGGATGTCTGCAAACCTTCTTGCCGGCAAAACTGCACGAGTTCCGTTTTAAGGTAATAGTAGCGAAGAAAAACCGCGCTATCTAAGTTTGTGCTTATATCCGGTCTGCTTTCTGTCATGCCTCGAACTCCCCGCTCTTAATCCATTGTTGTCAAGCCTTTATATCCTCAAAACTCTCCAGAACGCTGCCTCTGTTNTTAATAGCCGCATCAANCCGCTCCCNGCATTTGCTTTTACCGCTTGCNGACACCATTTTGACTACAACGGTTTTTCCGCTCGGCAGTTGCTCCAGAATAGCGTTGAACGCCGGGGGAGAATTATCCGCCCATATCGGGGCAAGCAAANTCAATCGGCTATATTCAGCGAGATTCACATTNGGCGGCTCTATCGGCCATGATTTGCCTTTAATNGCTTTAATGATTCCCGCCGTATAAGNCTTGATCTTTCCGGGGCGCTTGACATCCTTGATTTCCGAGAGAACGGCAGATTCTTTTGCTGCGAGTTCCTCTGCAATCGCCTTTGTTTTTCCGCTATATGAGTAAAAGAGTACCAGTGTATTCATTTTGACAGCCGCCTTTCAATTTCTCGTTTCACCCGCTCCAAGTCATTATCGTGCAGCAACGGGATTAACTCCTGAATCTCGCCTATTGCTTTATCCCACCACCTGAACTCTTGCAGGAGCGCAATCAGTTCATCATCAAATCGTTTGCGGACAGCCTTAGCAGGATTGCCAACAACGATTGTGTAAGGCTCAACAATTCCACTTTAGCTTCGCCGGATTTGGTTCATTCTCTACCGCTATGGCGCGGAGGGCGTTCGTGTAGTCAAGGCATACTTCTTCCGCAATCTCAGCGTATATTTCATCGCTAGCCTCGAATCCCACGCGGTCGTAGGCGACAGCCGCCGCCGCGTAGAAGAATAAACCAAGCGAATGGGTTAGCGTATGAACAACCGCCGAGCCCTGACCCACAGCCCTTGCCGCTGCTTGTGCGACAGGGTTTGCGTCAAGTTCGCGGGCGGCTTGATGGCATTGATTTAGTATGATGTCTTTGACCACAGTGAACTTCACTTTACCGTCAAGATACTCGCGCGCGGCGTTTACCGCGTTTCGCGGGCGGCTATCGCCGGGGCAGTGCTTTTCAAAAATCGGCAATACCTTTTCCTCGGCATAGCCAAGACACCATTCGCGGATTGTATCCTTGCTCTGCGTGTTGATCAGGTTTCTGAGCGAAACTGCGGATAGCGAGTTTACATCGCCAAGCATTTTGCGTAGTTTTTTAGGCATCACCAATAGCCTCCAGCTTCTCTTTTATCAATGTAACAGCGATACGGAACGCTTCAATCCTGCGGGCTGTAAGTGTGTGCTGTGACGTCCCTTCGCGGAGTTTTGTCAATGCCTTTTCGCATTTGCTTAAAGTTGATTCAATGGAGCGAAGGGCTTCGCTTAGTTCATCCTGGGGGAGATTGTGCTGTTTCATAAATGACAGCTTATCCCAATAACCTCTTTGAAAAACAATCTTGTCATCTACGATCTGAAAGAATCCGCACCCTCTTAATCCGAGAGGGTCTTTCCATTCCAAGATAGCCCACTCGCCATCTTCAAAGACATTCTCAACAATGCAGGTCATTATAGCCTGAGAGAACTCGTGTTGAAACATTTT
>WRNV01000109.1 GCA_009776445.1 Oscillospiraceae bacterium
GAAGCGCGGCTGCTGGATCTGTGTATGGTACTGCACGCTGAACATGGCGGCGGTAACAACTCAGCGTTTGCTTGCCGCGTTTTATCCTCTTCTGGTACAGATATATATTCCGCGATTGCGGCAGCGATAGGTTCGCTTAAGGGCCCGAGGCACGGCGGAGCGAACGAAAAAGTAATGGAAATGTTCTCATACATCGAAAGAGACGTAAGGGATTGGAAGGACGAGGATGAAGTCGCGGCTTACCTAACTAAGATAGCGCGCAAAGAAGCCGGTTGCGGCGACGGCTTGATCTATGGCATGGGACACGCCATATACACAATATCCGACCCAAGGGCGGTTATGCTTAAGGACCTCGCGCGGCTGCTCGCAGAAAAAATGGGGGTAATCAACGAATTCGATCTTTTTGAAATGGTCGAAAAACTATCGCCAAACGTACTGCGCCAAGTGAGGTGCTCAAAAGCGTACATTTGCGCCAATGTTGATATGTATTCCGGGCTTGTTTATAAAATGCTTGGCATACCGGAATCACTATATACACCGTTGTTTGCCGTTGCGAGGATGGCCGGCTGGTGCGCGCACAGGTTGGAAGAAGTATGGGGAGGCGGCAAAATATTTAGGCCGGCATATAAAGCAATAGGGCTTGACGACGTTTATATTCCGCTGGAAAAGCGCTAATATAAATATATTGAAGGGAAGCGAGTATATGTCACACAGGTTTTTTACGTCTGAATCGGTCACGGAAGGCCATCCCGACAAGGTTTGCGACCAGATTTCCGATGCCGTCCTAGACGCGATACTCAAAGGGGACAAATCAGCGCGGGTAGCGTGCGAGACGATTGTTACGACAGGGATGATCCTTGTTATGGGCGAGATAACAGCCGACTGTTATGTTGACATTCCGCAAATAGCGCGCGAAACAGTGAAAGACATAGGCTATGTCAGGCCGGAATTGGGATTTGACCACAAAGGATCAGCCGTTCTAACTACGATTGACGAACAGAGCCCGGACATCGCGATGGGTGTTAACAGTGCGAACGATGACAAAGATGATGAGGGCGCGGGCGACCAGGGGATGATGTTTGGCTTCGCGTGCGACGAGACGCCGGAGTTTATGCCGGCGCCAATATCGATAGCCCACGCGCTGACGCGTAGGCTGGCGGAAGCCAGGAAGAGCGGAGAACTCGGCTTTATCAGGCCTGATGGAAAAAGCCAAGTCACAGTTGAATATGATGAGGATAGGAATGTCGTTGGCATCCCCACCATAGTTGTTTCTACGCAGCATGAACCTGACATTAGCATTGAAGACCTGCGCGAGAGCGTCGCCGAACGTATTATCAAGCCCGTGATACCAGAGAAACTATTGAGCAAAGATACGAGGATCCTCGTTAACCCAACCGGAAGGTTCGTCGTCGGGGGCCCCGCCGGTGATTCAGGCCTGACAGGGCGGAAAATCATTGTGGATTCTTATGGAGGGTACGCGAATCATGGCGGTGGCGCGTTTTCAGGGAAAGACCCGTCGAAAGTTGACCGCAGCGCGGCGTATATGGCGCGTTACGTTGCGAAAAATGTTGTTGCGGCAGGGCTTGCCCGCGCGTGCCAGATCGAGCTTGCTTACGCTATCGGTGTGGCAAAGCCGGTGTCGATCCATATCGACACAAGAGGGACTGGTGTATTCTCAGATGAGAAAATCGCTGGCATTGTTAAGGAAAACTTCGATTTCCGACCATCAAAGATTATTTCGAGACTGGACTTGCTAAGGCCGATCTACCGCGCCACAGCTGCTTATGGCCATTTTGGCAGGAATGAGACCGCGTTTACATGGGAAAAACTCGACATGGTCGATACGCTGAAGAATTATTTATAGTAGAAAACAATCTATAGGTACTAAACCATGGATTCTGGAACAGTTAACGGCGGACATAAAAAAAGACTCCCGCCTGCAAAACATCGCGATCCCTATGGCAAACGACCTGATACTAGTGAAGACACGGACGATAACAACGGGTCTGTGATAGAAGGTCGCAACGCCGTAATTGAGGCTTTGCGCGCTGGTATCACAATAGACAAAGTATTCATTGCAAAAGGGGAGACAGACGCGACACTCAGGCACATCGCCTCAGTTGCGCGAGCTTCAGGCGCGGCGGTCGTGGACGCAGACAGACATAAGCTTGACTCGATGAGCGTCACTCATGCGCACCAGGGCGTAATAGCGGCGGCGGCATGCGCGAACTATGTCGAGATCGGAGATATGCTGGAAATAGCGAAGCAGAAGGGCAACCCTCCGTTGCTCGTTATGTGCGACGGGATTTCCGACCCGCACAATCTCGGCGCTATGATAAGAACATGTGAAGCGGCTGGCGCGGATGGAATTATTATCCCGAAGCGCAGNAACGCGGGGCTAACGGCGACGGTCGCGAAAGCTTCAAGCGGCGCCGTATACCACACNGCGGTNGCGCGCGTTACGAATCTAAGCGCCACGATACATGAATTGAAAGATGCTGGAATATGGGTGTTCGGCGCGTCCGCCGATGGCAGCACATCGCTCTGGGACGCGGACTTCAAAAACCCTACCGCATTAGTTATAGGATCAGAAGGGGCGGGGCTGAGCCGGCTTGTGAGAGAAAACTGCGACTTTTGTGTTAATATACCAATGGCAGGACGACTGAAATCATTGAACGCGTCCGTATCCGCCGCGATACTCCTATACGAGGCGGTAAGGCAGAGAAAGAAGATAAAGAAGACTATTGAAAGTTGAAAAAGGAGATGTAGCAGGTGGGCGAAAATGAAAATTTGCCTGAAGAAGTTTCTTTAAATGATTTTTCGCTTGAATCGATATTAGCGGAATATAAAGGTTCGGCATTCATAAACGGCGATAAAAAAACGCCCCCGGATCTCCTTCGCGAACAAACTGAGAAAATCATGAAAGAGGCTGTGGAACCTGTGGAGCCTACGGAACCGGATCCTCCACTTTTTTCAAAAAAGGTTGACGCTGTTACTGATGGATCTATGTCGCAAAAGACGGAAGAAAAAGACAGTGTGATCCTGTTTTTTGAAAACTACCGTTCCCCGATACCTGAGGGCAGCGAATCTATCGCGCAAGACGTGGAAAAGGCTTTGCAAAAGGAACTCGGAATCGATCCGCAAGCCGACGCTGCCTCAGAAATTGATCGCGGAGTATTCATGCGTTTTGGCGACGGAGCCCAAGATGATGAAGAAGAGCAGGAGATTCTGGAAGATGAGGTATTTGAAGAGCCGGATTTGAGACAAGCGGGAAACAGGTTTGTCGAAGCCTTTGCTTCTACTTCGCTCAGGGGAATTCCCGCTGCGCTGATCACGCTCGTAATGGTCATCCTTACGTTTGCTTTCGAAGCAGGGCTGGTTATACCGTTTGGGATCGGACGTGAGCGGACTCTGGCGACTGGAGCGCTTGTTCTGGGGCTTCTTATTGTCATGATGCTCTGCGTCGACCTGATCGTAAGGGGCGCTAGTTTTCTTCTTAAGGGCGCGCCAAACGCGGAAACCCTTTTGCTTTTCTCTTGCGTGTTTTCGCTTTTCTCAGCTGGTTTTTCTATGCTCAGGGATCTCGGCGGCATACTCCCGTACTGCGCCATCTCGGCTTTTTCCCTGTCAACAGCGGCGATAGGGGAAAGATATAACTTGAGAGCTATCGCCGAAACTATTAAAACGGCGACGGGTTCTACGGAACCTTATGGCGTGATGGCTGAGTATATTCACGATATAGACAAATCTGTGCTTAAAAAAGCGTACAACGCGACAGACGGGTTTTATAACAATCTAATGCATCCGGATATTGTGGAAACCGCGTACCGCTATGCGACGCCTGTTCTGATCGCGGCCGCCCTGGTCTTATCCATTTTCGCGGCACTGGTAAAAGGTCAAGGCGAGTACTTTTTGCACATAATGTCAGCCCTGTTCGCGGCAGCGGCGCCTTTTTCCTTAATGCTGGCGTTTGCCGTGCCTTTTAGCGCGGTAGCCAGGACGATCCGGAGGTCAGGCGCGGCTATAGCGGGATGGGGGGGCGCCGACGACGTCTGCTTTACGGACGGCGCGTGCGTTACGGACGACGATCTCTTCCCGCCCGGGACGCTAAAACTCAACGGGCTCAAACTGTATGAAGGGATATCACCTGAAAAGGCTATACGATATACAGCGAGCCTCATAATAGCTTCAGGTTCAGGGCTGGCTAATGTTTTTTCGGATTTACTGAAATCGCAGGGTATGCTCAAGATAAAAGTTGAGGAATTCGCGTGTTATGAGGGCGGGATCAGCGCTTTGCTGCGCGGCGAGCGCGTGGCGATCGGATCGGTTGGTTTTATGAACCTGCTGGGGTTTCGGATACCTGATGATATGAATATGAAAAACGCGGTTTATACAGCCATAAATGACAAGATGGTAGCTGTATTCGCTGTTGACTATACTCCAGCCAATTCTGTCCAGAGCGCGCTGATATCTATCCTCAAGTGGCGCATAAAGCTTTTCTTTGCGGTGCGGGATTTCAATGTGACGCCCTTAATGCTTGAGCAAAAATTCAGGGTTTCGCTCGAAGAGTTTTCATATGTGCAGGCAAAAGATTCTTACAACATATCAGATTCGTATTCCAAAAAAGAAGGCCGCATAGCGGCGATTTTGATACGCGAGGGATTTGGCCCATTCGCGGAGGCGGTGACGGGAGCTAGGCTGCTTAAGTCGGCGGCGCTCATAGCGACGGTAGCGTCGATCATATCTGCGGCGCTCGGTGTAATAATCATGTTCTTTATGTGCTGGTCAGGTTCGTTCGCGTCCGCGAAACCAGGGAACCTGATGCTGTTTATGATTTCGATGCTGGCGGTCGTTCTCATAATATGCGGATATGTAAGGTGCAGAAAATAATTGTTGTATTTCATTTTCCATTAGTGTATAATTTCGATGACTTTGAACGATATAATAATGTCTAAAAATAACTGATTGAGGTGCGAGAAAATGCCGTATACCACTGAAGGAATCCGAAACATAGCTCTTTTTGGCCATGGGGGCAGCGGTAAAACATCGCTTGCCGAAAGCATGCTTTTTCTTACCGGAGGGATCGACAGGCTTGGCAAAGTAAGCGATGGCAACACTGTCGGAGATTCGGATCCCGAGGAGATCAAGCGACAGATATCCATATATCTCGCTACGATGTACGCCGAATACAAGGGCTACAAAATAAATATCTTAGACACCCCCGGGTTTTTTGATTTCGCCGGGGAGGTTGCTGAAGCGGCGCGCGTCGCGGATGGCGGCGTCATTGTGTGCAGCGCTAAAGACGGGATCAGCGTGGGATTCGAAAAGGGCTGGTCTGTGTTGTCGGCAAACAAGCTGCCAAAGGCGGTATACGTTTCGAAAGTTGACGAAGAAAACGGCGACTTCGACACTGTTTTCGCAGCGCTCCGCGAAAGGTACGGCACCAGCGTTTGCCCACTTATCGCGCCGATAAAAAACGCGTCCGGAAAAGTTGAAGGCGTAGTCGATATAATCAGCCGTAAAGCATATACGGTCGAGGGTGGAAAACAGAAGGAGATACCCGTCCCAGACAGTATGGCCTCAAGTCTTGAAGAACTGTACAACGCCGTTAACGAAAGCGTTGCGGAAACAAGCGAAGAATTAATGGAGAAATTCTTCGATGGGCAGGAATTTACCGAAGAGGAAAAAATTCAAGGCTTAAAAGTCGGCGTCAAAGACCTCTCCCTTGTTCCGGTTTTTTGCGGTTGCGCTCTGTCGGGGCTTGGTACGCTCCCATTGCTTGACGCGATAATAAACTTGTTCCCGTCGCCGGCGGAAAGCAGCGACGTGACGGAGGATGGCGCTAAAATCGTAGCGGATCCGAACGGTCCCGCGTGCGCGTTCGTATACAAAACACTGTCCGATCAATATGGTAAATTTAGCATATTCAAAGTGCTTTCCGGCAAGCTTGCGGTTGACGCGCAGCTTATAAATACCCGTAAAGACACATTAGAAAAGATGGGTCATATTTATAAAATGCAGGGCAAAAAGAGTACCGAAGTCAAGGAAATCATCTGCGGAGACATAGGAGCGGTTTCAAAACTGGCTGAAACTAAGACAGGCGATACCCTGTGCGAAGCTAAAAGCCTCGTCGCGGCAAAAGGAATCGCGTTCACGCCTCCTTGTTATTCGATGGCCATCGCGCCAAAGATCAAGGGACAAGAGGAGAAGATTTCAATCGGCCTTGGACGGTTGGGCGAAGAGGATCTGACGTTTAAGTACGCCAACAACTCGGAAACGAGGCAACTGGTGATATCCGGCGCCGGCGACATTCAGCTCGACGTTTTATGCTCAAAACTCAAAGACAAGTTTGGCGTAGAGGTCGCTCTCTCGCCCGCACGGGTACCTTATCGCGAAAAGATACGCAAAAAGGTGCAGGTAGAAGGGAAGCACAAGAAGCAATCCGGAGGCGCCGGCCAGTTTGGCGTCGTCATTATCGAATTTGAACCCGGCGAAACGGAAGAGTTGACGTTTGAAGAGAAGGTCTTTGGAGGAAGTGTCCCAAAGAACTTTTTCCCGGCAGTTGAAAAGGGGCTCCGTGAGAGTACCCAAAGCGGCGTGCTCGCGGGATATCCGCTCGTGAACCTGAAAGCGACGCTTCTCGACGGGAAATACCATCCTGTTGACTCATCCGAACTCGCGTTTAAAATAGCGGCGCAGCTNGCGTACAAAGAGGGCATCCCCCAAGCNAACCCGGTCATNCTTGAGCCGATTGGATTTCTGACAGTAACGATCCCAGATACCTATTTAGGCGACATTATGAGCGACCTGTCGAAAAGGCGCGGCAGCCCAATGGGGATGAACCTAAACGCCGAAGGTATGCAAGTTGTAGAAGCCGAGGCACCGATGGGCGAGATGTCGAGCTACGCTATCGACCTGCGCTCGATGACGCAGGGCAGGGGCTCGTTTACTATTCGATTCGAGCGCTATGAAGAAGCTCCGGCGCCCGTTCAGGCAAAAATAATAGAAGAGGCTAAATTACTGGCGGATGCTGAATAAATATATCCATGCGTTGTCGAGCATCGACGGCAATGCCCTGTCGTACGCGACGATGGTTATACGTTATATCCTGCCCTTGCTGGCTATCGTCGTTGTCACTCGCTGTATAAGGTCGCTCCTGCGGGAAAAAAGCGAAGTGGAAAACTGGGGTTTTTTGAGTCTGCCAAATGGGTCGAGGATCTACCTGAACCACTGGGAAAACGTGATCGGCAGGGCGAAGACGTCCGACGTCTATATGGAGTACCCGACGTTATCGCGCAACCACGCGGCTGTAATTAGAGACGATAAGGGCAACTGGAAAGCGTATGACGTGGAATCGGCGGCAGGGGTCATGGTGAATGGTGAGAAAATCGCTGGTTCTGATGGCGCGCCTATAAAATCAGGCGATATTATTTGCCTAGGCGGAGTGGATCTTGTATTTGTCGCGGCGGACAAGGCCAACGAGTACGAGCAGGCAGCTAGGCGGACGCGCCCCGGCAGGGTATTTAGGCAAAGGACGACGCTTATAATCCTAACTGAGTTTCAACTCTTACTTGGGTTACAACTGTGCATATCAAAAGGGGAGGAGCTGATCGTTGCCCTCCCGATTTGTTTTTTTCTCCTTGTCGCCATGACATGGGCGTGTTACTTTATTACACGGGTTATGCGGAGGGTTGCGTTCGAGATTGAAACTTTAGGTTTTTTTCTGTGTACAATCGGCATGTCGGTTACGGCAAGCAGTTCGCAAACCGAATTATTCAGGCAAACGTTATTGCTTACAGCGGGCGTTTGCCTGTTTTTTTTCCTTGGCGGTTTCCTGCGCGATCTGGACAGGGTAAAAAAAACGCGTCTGCCAATATCGGTGGCGGGCCTTGCGCTGCTAGCCGCAAACGTTGTGTTTGCGCGGACGGTCTACGGCGCACGCAACTGGTTGGTGATAGCCGGTATATCGTTCCAACCTGCTGAATTCGTCAAAATCGCTTTCATATTCGCCGGCGCGGCGACAATGGAACGGTTGTTTACNCGTCGTAACCTGATCACTTTCATCGCTTTTACCGGGNTTTGTTTGGTAGCGCTAGCGTTTATTAACGATTTTGGAATGGTGCTTATATTCTTTGTTATGTATCTCATAATCGCTTTTCTCAGAAGCGGCGACTTTGCGACAATATTCCTCAGCATTGGAGGGGTGGGGTTTCTGGGAATCCTGGCGCTCCAGTACAAGTCGCATATCGCCGGGCGCTTTTCGACGTGGGGAAAAGCCTGGGAGTTTGTAAACGAAGCCGGTTACCAACAGACTCGCGCTATGGTCGCGGCTGCGGATGGAGGTTTGTTTGGAGTAGGGGCAGGGGAGGGCTGGTTCAAGCG
The DNA here is from genome assembly GCA_009776445.1 of Oscillospiraceae bacterium. GTDB lineage: Bacteria > Bacillota > Clostridia > Oscillospirales > Oscillospiraceae > WRMH01. The sequence continues at coordinate 8,383 of WRNV01000109.1, forward strand.
GGTTTTCGCGGCTGACACTGATCTGGTGTTCGGCATGACCTGCGAGGAACTTGGCCTTATCGTCGCGCTCGCGGCAATAGGCGCGATTTTGGCGCTCGCCATTTTCGCGGTGTGGTCGGCGGGCATGTCGCGAAGTTCGTTTTATGTCATCGGCGCTTGCGCAGCTTCGGGCATGCTGGTATTTCAGATGCTCCTAAATGTGCTTGGCTCAGTAGATATACTACCGTTTACAGGCGTGACGTTCCCGTTTGTATCGAAAGGGGGGTCGAGCCTGATATCATGCTGGGCGTTGCTTGCCTTCATAAAAGCGGCGGATACGAGGCAAAACGCCAGCTTTGTCGTGAAGACGCCCAAACTCTCACGCGAAGACGCAGCTCCAAGTCTATTTAAATTCCCGGAAGGTTCGGAAGAATGAAAAAGGTAAAGAACAGGGCGTTGTGCGCTCTACTGATTGTTGCGCTTACAATTATCGGGATAGGCTTCTATATAGCCATGTTCGCGATTAACGGCAGGGATTGGGCTGGTGCATCTTTCAACTCGGCGGCGTACAGCGGCGGCGCGCTTGTCGTAGGCTCGCTGACTGACCGCAACGGCGTGACGCTTTCCACTGTGGCGGATGGCAAACGCGTGTTCGCTGACAGTATTGACACGCGAAAGGCGACTTTGCACGCTGTCGGCGACGCATATGGCAATATTGGGACGGGCGCTCTGAGCGTCTATGCCCCGAACCTGATAGGGTACAATATAGTAAACGGTGCCTATTCCAGGGCCGGAGCGGGTAAGACCGTGGCGCTCACGCTGGACTCACGGCTCAATGTCGAAGCGTACAAAGCGCTCAATGGTAAGCGCGGCACGGTTCTGGTGATGAATTACGAAACAGGCGAAATATTATGCATGGTGTCAAACCCGACGTTCGACCCGGCAAATCCGCCAAAAGACATCGAAAACAATCCATCGTACGAGGGCGTATATCTAAACCGGGCAATATCGGCGGCTTACACGCCGGGTTCCACGTTTAAACTCTTAACCGCCGCCGCCGCGATCGAGAACATCGACGGCATATTCGAGCGTGAATTCGAATGTAAGGGGAAATTGGAGACCGGACATGGCACGGTAACTTGCAGCGGTACCCATGGGAAACTTGGATTCCAGAGAGCGTTAACGGTGTCGTGCAACAGCGTTTTCGGCGAGCTGGCGCTCGAATTGGGCGCCGAGAAACTCGCGTCGTACGCGGAGAAGTATGGCTTATCCGAACGCGCCACGATTGGGGGGATCGAGACAGCTAAGGGCAATTTCGATAAAGCACAGCCCGATACAGCCGACCTAGCGTGGTCTGGAGTGGGACAGTATAACGATACAGTCTGTCCTGTGGCAATGCTACGCTACGTCGGCGCGATCGCAAACGGCGGTACAGCAGTTGATATGTGCCTTATAAAGAAGAGCGGACTAGAGCTGATTTTTCCCGGCGGGGCAAAAACGATAATGAAAAGCGAGACGGCGGCGGTACTTGGCGGGATGATGGATTACGGTGTTCACCAACAAAACGTGGCGGGGAATTTCAAGGGGTTGGAATTGCACGCGAAAACAGGTACGGCGGAAGTGGGGAGCGGCAAAAACCCGCATGCATGGTTTGCGGGCTATATAACTAACGAAGGCTACCCGCTTGCGTTTGTAGTCGTAGTCGAAAATGGCGGCGGTGGCTTCGCCGTAGCCAGCCCAATAGCCAACAAAGTCCTCCAAGCCGCCATAAAAGGCTAGAGCCAGTAGAAAGGGTGTAATAAAATAACCTGGGTATGCACTTGACGCCAACTGAATACTCTACACTCCCGTCATTGCGGGCTTGACCCGCAATCTCGTGGAAGGATTGGTATATGAAAGAAAACGCCTATGTGTATTTTTTGACGAATAAGAACAACAAAGTTCTATATGTCGGTGTCACCAGCAATCTTGAGCGTCGCT
>WRNV01000110.1 GCA_009776445.1 Oscillospiraceae bacterium
TTTTTCAGCTCGAAGTAGCCCAACCGCAGCAATCGTTTTTCAAACCTCTTCTGGCGTTCCGGGTCGTACAGCTCAAAGATGCGCAGAGCGTCATCGTCGTCGAAATGGTTGTAGCCCAATATGTTGAGCGAATACACGGGTTTCATGCCGCAAAGCGGGTCGCACTGCCCTGATAGTCCGATGATACCACATTGTCTGCAAACGCGCAATATGATTTTGGTGGACTGGCTGGGTAATCGATTGCGGTGGTGCTACTGTTCAGGCGTATCTAAAAACTCGCAATGGTTACAAGCCCCGCACACAAGTTTTGGCTAATATTACAAGTTTTCACCAATGTACTAGTGCGTTGGCTGTATATCCTGTGTTTTTTGAATGCCGCCTGAATAGTAACCGATTGTTTGTGACATAGTGTAGCTGGTGTATCTTAACTTTGCTGTTTTGCCATAATCGTGGTATTATTTAAGCGGAAAAGGGAATGACGAAATGGGTTTACGTCCGTTTTTCCAAAAAGAACTGATTTCATAAAATAGCAGCACCACAATTCCAGTCCTTTCGTTCCCCGTCCAAAGCCCCACTCGCGAACGAGGGGGAGGGGGGTGTCCTTGGAGGCAACCGCACAGGTATAAAGATTTCGGTGTTCCTGCGGTATGCCGACAATCCTGAATTTGCCGCCATCGCTACAACCATATATGAGCATTTCAAAAGTCCGGTCACAGGTCGAGTCTTTTTCACCGACACCAAGGATGCCAATGTGGAGAAGGCCGCTTATTTGGGTATTGTCAATGGCATTGGGAATGATCGCTTTGCCCCTGATTCTCTGCTTACACGCGAACAAGCAGCAGTAATGCTGACGCGGTTGGCGCGTTTATTAGGCATATCGGAGAGAGATGTTGGTTCACACCATTTCTCCGATGAGATCGAAATATCCAGTTGGGCGTACCTGGATGTTAAGCAGGCACAAAGTCTGGGGATAATGGGCGGCCTTGGCGACGGCCAATTTTCGCCGCGACTACCGTATATAAAAGAGCAATGCATTGTTACGATTTTGCGGGTATATGATTTAGTGAACTGAGAAAGCGAATGATATGCAATGCCCTGTCAGCCTAAAGCGGTGGTATTCAGCACCTTGCTCGTCATCGTTCGTTCAATTTCGTGCCCAAATTCGTTGCAAATTTCGCACAAGAATTGGAATTAATCTGATTTGTTATCTTAAAAACGCTCATAATGTAAAACTTCGATAAACCTTTGCATGATCGTTGCAGCCTCAGCGCGTGTGGCTGTTGCGAGCGGTGCGAGATTCGTTATAACGCGCCCGGTTATAAGGCCGCTCGCGTTCGCCCACTTCATTGCGTCTTGCGCCCATGATGATACAACACCCACGTCATTATAGGATATGCCGTACTCGCTGACCTGTACGTTTATACCGTTATACAGCGCGTAACGATATATAACGCTCGCAAATTGTTCACGCGTGATACTATCGTCTGGACGAAAAGTTCCGTCTTCGTAGCCATCGACGACACCATTCTCCACTGCCCACGACACAGCGTCTGAGTACCATGAACCATCCAACACATCGCTAAATGGCGCGTCTCGCGTTGTGAATTGTATGTTTTCAAGGCGATAGAGGATCGTAACAAGCATCGCGCGCGAAAGATTTAAATTCGGCGAGAATTGGCCGGTCGCCGTACCATTCATCAGTTCATGGCTGTATGCGAAACGCATCGCTCGATAGAACCAGTCGCTGCTTGATGTGTCGGTAAACGGGCTGATCCATTCGCTTACAAAGAAGACTGAGAAGTGGCTCGCTGCGAATGTGATCGTCCCGGCAACTGGAGCATACTTCGCGTTTTTCATTTCTTGAAGGCCACCATCCGCCTCGAGCAAGTATACTGTCAGCAGATCATAATCCGAGGTTTGCAGACTTTCAGGCGGGATGTATGGGATCGTTACTGTGATCGCGCCTTTTAAATCGTGGATTTGCGTATTGCCGACCCATATGCTCAGGTCGATCACCGGATCGTTCCCTACTGCTGCCTGTTGTAGAGCGTTAAGTTCGGTCGCGGCGGCGTCAACTGTTGACGCAATAATCTTTACCACAGTGTCCGCGATAGCCCCGGCGCTTCCTGTTATATTTGGAAGCGTATCGTTGCTAAACGTTATCTCCGCTTTTTGAGACTTTATCGTTAGACCCACGCCGCTTTGCGCAATCTCGTTTACCGACCTGGCTATCAGATGAACTTCAACAGCCTTTTCGTTCCCTGTAGTTGTAACGGCGATCATGATATTCGCCGCGTCTTTTGCCTTCGCTTCTGCGATGAGTTTCGTAATCGCAGCGGGTTCGATCTCCACGACAGCCACGCCGTCTGTTATGAGCGCTTCAACTTCCGTCTCAATACTCTTTTTTGTTCCGCTGCTGCCACCGACCCATTTCTGAGAGCCATCCTCTAGGCTCCAATCATCAGTATAGTGAACGATTATTCTGTCTTTGTCATTCAAGAATTGTTCATTCATTCCGAAGTCCGGAAATGCATCGTTGATCGTGTACATCCAGCCGGAATTAGGCCCATTCGTGTACGCCTCCAGCGAAACTCCATTGTATGTAATGCTCGAAATATATACCCCGCCGTTATCATTCCAGGTAAAACCGCCTGTTTCGGTCAACACTTTTCGAACTACATCAATAACCGCAACTTTGCTGCTACTGCTAATGGTCACAGTTTTTGTGGCAATCCAAGTATTGAGACCGCCTTGGCTTAGAGTATGGATTGTCCCTCCTTGATCCGTGTCTAGGTGATCGGTATCGCCGTAAAGAGTGAAATAGACTTGAATCGTTGTTGGATTTCCCCGCTGCCGTACCGTTATTTTCACCAATGGCGGGATAATCGGCGCGTCATATTCGGATTCAAACCCTTGCGCTGTCAGGAAATATGTACCCGCTTCCGCAAAGGAAAGAGTGATCCCCGCAGCGTCTGTTATATCACCGAGAATATTGCTCTCATCTCCCATAGGAAATACTTGTATCATGCCCGCTCCGTCTCCGTATATGTCGTCCGGCGTTGGGCTGGCATATCCTTCCATATACATGTAGCCTTTGATTTTAAGGGTGAATAATTCACCGGACTCCACTGTAAGTTCATCAACTGTATTTCCGCTACCGTCTGTGAACCATGTCAGGTAATCCATCCAAAAAGGATCTTCATAATAGAAAAAATCTATTACATCACCATCGAAGACAGGAGCGTCGTCCACACTGTATCCAATCCCGTCGTCGTCCATATAATAATCATGATTTACCGCAAAGCCTGAATATTTCGTATATCCATATCCTCCGTTTTCAAACATTCCGTCGGGGTTTCCGTAGCTCATGGTCAAATAATCGTCAGCAGTGGCAAGAGTGAATGCGCTTCCATACTTGTCCACGTGCGCACAGACCAAAACGTCCAATGCTGTTATAACGCCTGGTTCGGCGTTGGTTTCAAATCCATAATCCTCCGCAATGCCTTCCGGCACGGTTAGTCCTTCGTTGATGTACAGAAATTCAAAGTTGTCTTGCGCGCGAACTTTCACGGTTATGCTTTCGCTTGCGGCTAGGGTTCCCACGGGAAATATCCCGATCGCTATTGTGATGATCAACAATGTTGCAAGTAACCGATATCCTCTTTTTGTTTTTTGCATGATCTTTCTCCTTTTTTGTTTTTGTAAAAGCGATAATTGATGCTGCTTACGCGGTTGGAATAATAAAACACGCTTTGTCTTCCATAGACAAAGCGTGTTGATGGATACAAAAAAACCATCGCTCCGTCCGGGGAAGCAATTTGTCAGCGTCTCTCTAGCGAGACCACCATCACGTTTCTGACTTATCGGCGGCGACTGATTGCCGCGCCGCATCACAGTAACCCGCTTGTAGGGATTTTCACCCTGTTCCGTGATTTTGACACAATTTTCTTTCTGCGTCGATATTATAATTTTCTACTACTTTTGTCAAGAGATTTTTCAAACTTATTTTTCAGTCTCTGAACCACAGTTACTGTGCAGATAGCATCCAAAAACACAGGTTGGGTACAGGCAAATTTTGAATAGCCACGAACCTTGCAATTGCACGGTTCACGGCTATTCTGTTACTAACTAGTAATTAGTTTAGCGGACTATTAATAATGCCCCGTCAACTATGGCGTCGATCGTGATGGTCAGACTTGTTTTTATCCGCCAAAGGCACAAAATATATTTTTTGTTAATATGAGCATTTTTTATGTTGACAAAATTACTAAACTAATATACTTTTATAATTGAGGTGTGTGGCTTCACGCGGGTGTCGTAGGACCGTATGGTCGGATACCATATTGCCGACGGTTTCACACTATCAGCGCTTTTGGGAGCGTCGTCAAGGTACGCAAATAAGTTTACAGTGCTCTTTCCCAAGGGATAAAACTTGAATTAATATGGACTAAAATACTCCAGATTAACTCGATGCCATTCGACACTGTTATACTCAATCACAATATCGCCCCCACAAAGCGTAGCAAGCGTCAGAGTTTTGGATGGAAAGCAAAAATTAGTGGGAGACAGAGAAACGGACTTTTTAACTACACTTTTCACAAGTGAGGAACGGCTATTTTTAAGTCCCTTAAGCGAAACCACGGATGGTGGAGCGCTCGCGAAATGGCGCATGGACGCGTCATTGAGCGATAGGGTCACAAAACAGCCTTCCGAGTGCAATGTGTGAGCAGCAAACTTATTTACACAGTTATTATCGCGCATGAAGTAAACAGCGCTCCCCGGCTGATTTTTGATGACCAAAAGAAACAAAAATGGCTCCCTCGTACGTTAACGTTTACAGAAAAATGAACTAAAAAAGCGAAAATGCGCGGCATTTAAACAGAACAAAAATAAATTAAAAGAATTATTAAGGAGGAGTTCTAATGAAAAACCTAAGTAAAAAAGGATTAAGCCTGATCCTTTTCATGACGTTGTTTGTCATAACAATACTTTCAACAGGAATACCAGTCAATGCGGCGACTATTGATGAGTTATACCCGGTAATGTCTTCACCGCCCTTTACTCCTGGGCAGATACAAAAAGATCATATCTTAATGGCTTATTCTGCATCGGCGCTTCCATCTTCAATTGACAAAACAAGCAGTTATCCAACGCCTGGAAATCAAGGCAGTCAGGGGAGCTGTACCGCCTGGGCGGTAGCTTATGCTTATAAAAGCATGCAGGAAAATCTTGAGCATCAGTGGGGATTATCAGGCGCCTCCACCCAATTTAGTCCAGCTTTTGTATACAACCAGATATATATTGGCTCCGACGAAGGATCTTATATTGGCGACGCAATGCAGTTACTGAAGGATAAAGGGTGTTGTACTCTCGCGGATATGCCATACAATGCCTGGGATTACCAAACGCAACCAAATGCAACCCAATTGAGCAAAGCATATCCTCACCGTTCCGCGTCTTATGGAAGCGTATACGGTGAGTACGACCTCAAAAATTCAATTGTCACTACAGGCGGCGCCGTGATTGGGATTCCCGTCTATCATGACTTTGACAGCATTTCTTCAAGCAACCCAGTGTATGATGTCCTTGACTATGGCAATCGCGGCTGGCATGCTATTTGTCTAGTTGGCTACAATGACGCCATGGGAGCATTTAAGTTTATAAACTCTTGGGGAGGATCTTGGGGACTGAGCGGTTATGGTTGGATATCATATTCACTTATAAACAACATGTCCGTGGGAATTTACGGATATACCATGACTGACTTGGATGAAGCAATAAATGCATCTGATTTTCAACTTGAAGGTGATAGGATATCAGCACTGTCTGGAGGGACGCTTCTTGTCAAGGAAGGCAGTTTGCAATCGGGTTGGGTTACTGAAGCAAGTGGCATGTCAAAATTTCAATTATGCGGAAATAGAATAGCGATTCTTCAGGGTAGTGTACTATCTGTAAAGGAAGGCGGTTTGTCAACGAACTGGGTTATTGTAGCAAGTGGCGTTTCTGATTTTCAACTTGAAGGAAATAGAATAGCGATTCTTCAGGGCAATACGCTATCTGTAAAAGAAGGTGGTTTGTCAACGAACTGGGTAACTGAAGCAAGTGGCGTTTCAAAATTTCAATTATGCGGAAATAGAATAGCGATTCTTCAGGGCAATACGCTGTCTGTTAAGGAAGGCGGATTGTCAACAAACTGGGTTGTTGAATCAAACTACGTTTCAAAATTTCAACTTGAAGGAGATAGAATAGCGATTCTTCAGGAAGACAAGCTATCTGTCAAAGAAGGCGGATTGTCAACAAACTGGGTTGCTGAAGCAAGTTACGTTTCTGATTTTCAATTATGCGGGAAAAGAATAGCGGTTCTTCAGGGCAATACGCTATCTGTAAAGGAAGGCGGATTGTCAACGAACTGGGTAACTGAAGCAAACTACGTTTTAAAATTTCAACTTGAAGGGGATAGAATAGCAATTCTTCAGGGCGACACGTTATCTGTCAAAGAAGGCGGTTTGTCAACAAACTGGGTAACTGAAGCAAACTACGTTTCAAAATTTCAATTATGCGGAAAAAGAATAGCGGTTCTTCGGGGAAGTACGCTGTCTGTTAAAGAGGGCGGTTTGTCAACAAACTGGATCAATCAATAGCAACATCTCAGAGATGGATTAATCGAGCAGTTTGTAGATTTTAGTTTAATAGCAACGAAATTCTCGGAACAATGATATGAATCAAGGCTAAAAAGCGAAAAGATTAGCGCATTAGATTGGAAGACTTATTTTTGGTTTTCAAAAAAAGTGAAAGTTAAAAGGTCTGTAGAGAAGGCGAAAGGGGAAATTATACTAGAGAGCGGAGTGTAGAAATTTCCCCTTGGTCTTTATCGCTATAAACCTCTGGAGATTTCACAAAAGCAGCGCTCTAGCGAGCATTTCGTAGAGCATCCCCGCGACCTCGTGGCGTCGCGCAGCAAATCCAGGCTCGATATCAAACTCTGTGTTGTCCAGTATGCCCGACGAGTAGCAAAACGCCATCGCTTCCTGCGCCCAGTTTGCTACGGATCGGTAGTCACCGAACGCGGCAAGCGTGTCGCGTATCTCAAGCGGTGACCTCGCTGTGTCCATGCCCACGAGTTTTGCCGCCCTTGCTGTCATTACAGAGGCCTCCTGCCGTGTTATCGTGCCGTCGGGGTTGAACATTGTTGACGATATACCTGTGACTATCCCGTAATGATGTGCGGTTTGTACGGCTGAAAAATACCATGCGCCCGGCAAGACGTCGCTGAATTCCGAAGTCTCGCTCGTCCCTGCCCCCTGTCCTGTGTCAAATCCTAAAGCGCGCGTCACTAAAGCCGCGAACTCCGCCCGTGTCACCGTTGCGTCTGGGTCAAACGAGTTTTCGCTCTTCCCAGTAATGATCCCCCTCTCCGCCAGGGCTTCAATCGCCGCCTTATTCACATGATCGCTTATATCGGCAAATGTCTTGCCTGGCAATGTAACAGTATTTCGGTTTACATCTGCGTGCTTATTTGGCAGCCCAACTGTTTCTGTCACTTTGGGCTCGTCGCGCCAGGCGGTATCGGACATTCTATACAGGCTGTTTTCGCCTTCGATTGCTCTTTGTGCGGCTACAAGCGCGCACAGGGCTTGCTCAGTGGCCATCTGATTGGCGCCGATGCTATCTGGCGTATGTTTGTAGCTGCCATTAGTGTTTCTGTAGCTCAATATATTATCTACAAGCGTTTTTCCATCCTTGACGAACCGGGGATCATCTATTGACACGCCAAGTTCGCACAGTGCTATAAGTACCTGCGCGGTACTCTCTAGCGTCATAGATCCGCCTGAGAAGGCGCTCAAAAATCCGCCCGTTTTGTCGTCCTGGATGCCTGACAGGAACGCAAGAGCCTTTTCAATAGCCGCTTTTACTTCAGGTCTGCTTTGGTATCTTGCGAGCGCTTGTAGGACAGTACCTGTCATATCCGCGTCGCCTTTCACGTTTGCGCTCGCGCCACCACTCGAATTTGTCGCCAAACTCCAACCGCCATCCGGTAGCTTTGCGCGAATTATCTCATCTATGTATAATTCGCGCGTCGCTTGTGTTTTCGCGTCTTTGTTCTCAGGGACAGGGTAATCGAGGCAATCCAGCGCTATTAGCGCCCAAGCCGAGCCATTAATACCTTGCCAAACCGTCCTTTCAAAGTCGCCGAGCGCGGCGGTGAGATCATAACCAGCTACATCGCAAGGGTCATACCCCGCTGCGGTCAGGCTAAGTATGACCCTACTGTTTTCGGTGTATTTGCGCTCATGCAGTATCTCGCCGTTTTCGCCCGCAAACTGCTCAACTGTTTTATAATAGCTTTCGTAATATGAGTCTGGTACATAGTAACCGCTCCTCGCAAGCCCAATGATGGCCCACTCTCCGCCAACGGAATCGACCTGCGGATTTCTTACAGTCCGCAATACATACGCCGCCACGTCGCTAACAGCGTCATCAAGCGATGATTGGCTTGACGCAGTTGCCGTCGCTGTGGCTGCAACTGCGACTGTTAATACAAAAACGATTGCAACAAGTATTGATAGCGCCTTTTTGAAATTATCCCTATTTATTATCACAAAAATACTCATAACACAACCTCTCTAAAAAACCCTTGCATGATCCTTCTCCTTTTTACTAATAGCGATAATTGATGCTACTTCCGCGATGGGAAAAATTAAACACGCATTGTCTTCCTTTGACAAAGCGCGTTGATGGATACAAAAATACCATCGCTCCGTCCGGGGAAGCAATTTGTCAGCGTCTCTCTAGCGAGACTGCCATCACGTTTCTGACTTATCGGCGGCGACTGATTGCCGCGCCGCATCACAGTAACCCGCTTGTAGGGATTTTCACCCTGTTCCGTGATTTTGACATAATTTTCTGTTTGTCCGATATTATAATTTTCTCCTACTTTTGTCAAGAGATTTTTCAATGTTGTGTGCAAATACTACAAGCAAAAAAAGCATAAAGTTAAAGTGTACGAATATTATCCAAATATTATTTGAAAATCATTAACTTTTCTATTGATTTTTAGAGATATATTATGTAAACTGATTATAAAGAAGCCATCAACATGTCTGAAAGGAGGAAACAGTGTACAAAGTTACAATCGCCGGAGTTGCTGAGCTTACTGAAGAAGTGACAAAGGTAGAAATAGACTATATGTTATTACAAGATAAAGAATCAAGCAAAAGTTTGCTTTCTTCTATGGTACAGGGCATAATAACCGTAACAGGCCAGATTTTGTGCGATAGTGATAAAAGCTTTATGCTGTCTTCCACAAAAGCGATTGCGGATTGGTCAGTGCTAAAACCTGGACACAGTGATGTCTACAAAAATGTAACTGTGGAGGTAACCCTTTCCGGATTGACTGAAAAACTGGAATTCTCTGATGTGTTTGTTGTTTCATACCATGAACAACTTGGAACAGAAAGCAGTTACTTTAAGTTGGTTCTCAAGACGGTACAGTTGGCTGATACGTCTGCTTCCGGAAGCGCTCCGTCGCTGTCGGCAGGTAGCGCTGCCAGTAAAGCTGCAGAAGAAACGGCATCTACTCCTACTATTAACACTGTAGCGGATGAGCTAAATGCCATTGGACCTTTAACTGGGAAGGATACAGCTACAATTAATGCAGATATGGCTGCTAGGGGCTATTTCTCAAAGACAGCAAACAGCGGCGGGCTCGTTTGGAGCAAAGATATGCCCGATGGGAATACGGTTGTCATTAGGACTGATCCAGCTCAAGTAAGAACACCGCCAAGAGCATGGGCGGACGAGGTCGCACACGCGCACAAGGAAAGTGTTCCGACCACATATATGTCCGCAGGAGATTATAGTACCGGCGCGCCTGTTACAAAATACAGCGATAGCAACATGGCATCTACCGACATTAACTCTGTCCATATACCACTGAGATCCTAACAACAACTCAATCAACTTGTTATTTGCAAAATAAAATATTCACTTTAGGAGATTTGAAAATGTACAATGAATTAAACCAACAATTGCAAGAGTACGAGAGAGAGTTTGACAATGACAAAGAAGCAACGCTAATAAAAATTGT
>WRNV01000111.1 GCA_009776445.1 Oscillospiraceae bacterium
GACGAACGCTGTACGCAGTCGAAGCGAAGTCGATACCCCCTTATCGCTTAGTTGTCTGAAGTGGGTTTGGGTCAGTTGGCGTCAAGTGCATACCCAGGTTGGATTATTATGTTTCATTTACGTTCGGACTAGACAGGCTCTGGGTGGGGCTGGATAATTCATTTTAGCTACGTCTATTTAAACGCTTGTGGTAACAGGGATAACAAGATGTGAACTGATTTTGCAATACCGATGCCGGATACATTTTCTCCTCAATATATCCAAGGGAGTACAGAAGAAACAAGTGCAATTATCGTACTTATGAAAACGGCATTTTTTTGAGGTGATAGTCGTAATCTGCATTAATATCGATGCATAAATGCTATTTCCGACTATCACCTTTTTTAATACCCAGTTATGTAGTCAATCCGGCTTCTGGTTTTAACGCTGGTAAATTTCAAACTCATAAGCCGAGAAGCCCCATTGTGTAGCTCTTGTTTCACAGAACAACCTTACATATCTTGCCTTAACAGTGGGAAATGTGACAGTTTCAATTCCGCCCCCGCTGCCGGTTATCGCACGCGCAGTTGTAAACGCAGTCGGCGCGGCTGAAGTCGCTGTTTCGATCCTGTAGTTACGCGCGTAGGCGTCTTCCCAGTAAATCACAACCCTGGAAACATCCATATCGGCTCCCAGGTCAACCATCAGCCAATGGTTATCGCTTCCCTCAGCCGACCCCCAGCGCGTTCCATAATCTCCATCCGTCGCGTATCTTGCCGCAGTGCCGCTGCTCTCTTGCGAGTTTGCAGTAGTCGTTTTACCCAGCGCTAAATTTGGATATATAATGACCGGTTGGTAAACCCATTCGGGTGCAGGACACAGCGGAATATAATTATCCTCCCGCCACAGCATCCCCTTGGCGCTGTACGCACCGGGGAAATCGGAGATCGGGAATATCAGTGAACCTATAGACAGCGTATCGGTTACTGTCACCGGCTTGTACTTTGCGTCGATAAATATCCCATTTTTGTCATAAACCGACAGAATTATGTTGACCCCGGTTTTTGGCAGAAGATCACCGGTAAGCCAGTAGTCCAGNCTGATTTCGCTGTCCGTTACCTTAAGGTCAAGGGGGTCTCCGTCATACACTGACAGTACAGCGAAATCATCTGTTTCNTCGGAGAAGAACGAGTACGTTCCGTCCGGGTTTGCTTTCAGCAGGTCGCTGATAACAGCGCCGTCAAGGGCTGCGTAAACCTTGCCACTAGGTTTTCCAGGAGTAATAATAAACTCGACCTTATCGTCGAATGGTATCATGCGCATCCTAGAATATTTATCAGTGACGTCCGCAGTAATAACCTGAGGCGTTTTACCATATCCGTCCCTGGCGTTCGCGGTAACGCTTGCGGCGTTGCCGACGCCTACCAGATCAACCTGAATCAAGTGGCTGTAGCTCCTGTAGACCTCGAAACTGTTTACAGTGAAGTTGTTAACGGCAGCTGCAGAACCGACGCCGGCTGAAGACGAGTTTCGCTTGTTCGACCAGTCGGGGTACGCGATTATCGAGCTGTCCACTGCGGCGGACACCGCTCTTGCGACCCTTGGGGTCAAACGGATATACATGGCGGAATACAGCTTGTCGAGTACTATATTGGTCATAACCGAAGCCGCTTTGGAGTTGTCGAAGTTCTCGATTATGGTTGTGTAGTTCGTATTGTCATCGCTTATTTCCACCCTTAACTGCTCCGGCCGGCCGCCCAGCGCGTTCGGCAGGCTACCGGTGGCGACTTGGCCGTTCCAGCGCACCATTATCCTGTCAAATGACTGGATTGAGCCCAGATTGACGACGATTGACTGGGATGAGGTAACCGACGTGTTTGAGCTGTAATCGCTCTCGATTATGTTATAACCGCCGTTGGCTTGCCCCAAAGCTCCGGTGGCAATAGCCGTAGCGTTGCCGGGATTTGATGAAGGTCCGGTGACTGTTTTACCCCTAGCTAGGTTGGTTGAGTTCGCGGCGCCTTCCGTGCCGACGGCTTGGTTTGAGTACATCGCGGCGTACAGGTTGCCCCCACCCAATGGCTTATTTTTGATTACGTTGTTGTAGCATGTCGCAGTAACGTCCGCGTAGCCGTCGAAATACTTTGCGCGGTGCGATATCGTTATAGTCCGCGTTTCACCGGGGTACAGCGTAAACATGTTATCCTCGTATATGACGGGGCTGACTAGCTCGGCATGGCCTGTATCCTTATAGGCTTTAAGCTCTATGGCGTAGGCTATCGCGTTTGAATCGTTCTTAACCTCGTATACCTGCTCTATTATGTCACCCGCCGTCCGCGAAACCTCGTTAATGACTAAGCTGACGTTAGGCAGTCGGTTAAGCTGTGTCAGGTCGGCGTTCTGATAGGCTGAGCTCCTCGCCCAGTCCCCGCCGGCTCCGGCTACATCGCCGCGCCGCGGCACGGCATAGTCGTTGCGGCTTACAACATTGCCGGACGCATCCTTAAGCTCCAGCTTCAGGAAGTAAACGTCGGTTGTTGGCCGTGTCAGGCAGCCGTTCAGCTCTTCAAAGGTCCAAACCTTATTAACGCCGGTCGTTCCGGAGATCGACTTGTTATACTCCGTAGTAATTGCTGTATACTGCGTCTGGAAAGTCGACTTATCCTCGGCTTTATAACCTATGGTGCGGTTCGTCGCATTACCGGTTGAGCCCGTCACATAGTCGGCGGGGATTTCCAAAGCCTTGTCACCTAGCCTGCCGATCACATTTCCATTGATGTCGTACACGGTACAGGACGCGGTCATCACACCCTGGTCGAACGGGGTGTTGTTGATGACGTATATATCCTTTTTCCATGCGTCGAAGGATATATGGACGGGCTCGTTAGCTTTCATCGCGCCAAATGTGGAGCCGAACGGGTTCATGTAGTAATCGAACTGATTCCACATAATACCGGGGCGTGTTCCCGTCGTCATCCAGTTTACATGCCCCGAAGCGCTGACGTAACGGTGCTGGTTTAACGCCTCATACTGCGCGCGCTGTACGTCATACTGGTATACCTGCGCCCTCATCAGCCATTCCTCGAGCGTATCCGAGCCGCCGTACGTGTTGTCAATATACATTGCCAGGGCGTCGATGTTTGCGAATGATCCCCTGACCGCATGGTAGTTCCACCTGTTATAGTTCATACCTGTGTTGTAGGGCCAGAGGTTCGCATCGGGTATCATTTTCCGCATCGTTTCAATTACCGGTATGCCTGCTCCACCGTGGCCTTCACCTATGAAGCCGTATGAGCCCCTTGCATTCGCGTAATAGGCGGTCGGGGTCTCCGTATCGTAGCTTATGCTCATTCTCATGCCACCGGCAGCGCCGGTAATACCAGAACCAGCTGCCGCCGCGCTGGAGCATACGACGCCGATATCAAACCAGTTTAGCCTACCCTCTATCTCAAGCAGCTTCCTTCCTGCGTTGCATCGGTTGGCATTGCTTCCCGTTTCGGTCCATGAACCTCCCTCGGTGGTGTCGTCGCTTCCGTTAAGCCACATAATCATGCTTGGGTGACTTCTATGGACGCGAATGAGCGAGTGGAGATCTTCGTACACTACGAAGCGTTCAGACATCTGCCATGAGTTGGCATATTGGAAGCGGTCGCAACAGCACCAACCGGTCATGAACATAATCCCGTTTTCATCAAGCAAATTCAGAAGATCCTCACTGTAGAACTTGCCCTCATCGCGAATGGCGTTAAGACCCATATACTTTAGATAGTCGATAACAGCCTGATCGTCCTTTTCCCTGTGGCGCAGGTACATATCCGTCGGGCAGTAACCACCTGCCCTTATCAGCACAGGCTTATGATTTACGTAGACCTGCATCATAAGGCCGCCAACCGAATTGTTGACCTCATTGGCGATCTCCCTTATACCGAAGCGATGGTTGAGCGTATCGCTTATGTCACCCGCTTCCCCAAACATGTAGTCAACCGTGTAGAGTGGCTGGCTGCCCATCATTGTTGGCCACCACAGAAGCGGGTCAGTTACGCGAACCGTTGCGGATATTTCCTGGTTATACTTTCCGCCTGGGACAGTCACTGCGCTGACAGTTACCGGGGCGCCGACCAAATTCCCGGCCGGATCCTTAATTATTGCTGTCAGGTCGCCCGTAATCGGGGCTTCGCCCAAGTTGGTAGCTTCCACAAAGAACGTCAGGTCGGCGTAGCTGTAATCCTTGGCGACTTTGGATGCCACAGCTGGGTTGGCTAACCGGACTTCATCTGAAAAGCTGATAGCCGCCTTACCGTTAAGTCCCATGTTATGATCCGGCGGTACCGGATGCCAGTCCACCCAATACTGAAAGAAATCAGACGGAGAACTGCCGCCTTGTCCGCCCTGTATATAGAAGCCTCTGGTGTTCTCAACAAGGATGATGTTGCTAACGCTGCCGTTCTGGCTGTCAAAGTCGTTGATATAATCGGTAATATCAACCTCGTATGTACGGAAAGCGCCTATGAATTTAGTTTTAAGGTTCTCAAAATTATACTGGGAAGACAGATCGCCCAGCGAAGCGTTGGTATAGTTCGCTACGCTGCTGGTATCGAGCGCCGAGCCGGCTGGGCTTGTGTAAGTATATGGGAACGCGCCGGTTCTGTTTTGCAATTCTCTAATATCGGTAATGTTGGTATTCGCGTTACTAACCTCATTACCGTTTACCCAAATCCTTGCAACATAGTTTATGCTGTTGAACGTAAGCGTTACCCTTTTCCCGACTTTCGACACCGGCAAGTCAACGCTCGTACGCCACCACCAGGGTTTGGCGAAGTCTGTAAATGGAATCTTGGTCATATTGGCGTCAAAAAACACGTCCGGATTGCCGCTTCTCTCCGTAAATAAGGCTTCATACTTCCCAGCGTCGAGAAGGGCACCTAAAACCGTTCCAGGGGCCTTGGCATCGACCCAGTCCGATAGGGTGTTGGCCGGGTCGTAGGCGTCCTCGGCTGTAGTTACTTCTGCGGGTAGTCCGGGCGTCAGCGGATAATTGGTTGTATCAACCGTCAGATGACCCGATGGCGCGATTTTCCAATCCTCCAGCGGAACTATCGAACCATCGTCCTCGTGCGGTTCATATTCCGGAATTGCCAGTTTCAAGGCCGTACTTATGTTTCCAGCCGTATCCTTCGCAACGATATAAATATCGTAAGCGTCCCAACCCGCCAACGGCGAGATATTTATTGTATTTGAGCCGACCATGGGATTCCCGATGCCCGACGTGTCGAGTACCGGTGCCGGAGCGTTCTTTTCTACAACGGAGTAATAATAACTTCCGACGGAATCGGATCTGAATATAACGCTTGCTCTGCGCTCAGAAGACCTGTATACCAGCCCGGAGGAAAGAACCGGCGGTATTGTGTCAAACATGACGGCAACCGGGATGGACAGATTCCCCGCAGCGTTTACACCGTAAAGTTGGTATGCACCTTCGGACATTGAACTTATATCCGCGCCCGCGAACGTTACGTCCGTACCCGCAGATACAGTTTTCACAGCCTTAACTATCGCGGCGTCGAGTACCGCTTTATTCGCGTATGTCCCGCTGGGTACAAGGTAAATATATCCTGACTCGCTGCTTTTAGCCGTCAATGAGCCTGTCTGCTGGTTGATTACCGTCGCGCCAGTCGTTGTCAAAGACGGCCTGGTGTTACCGTAGACCGTCACTGTGACAGGCTCAGATATACGGCCACTAAAATCAACGGCAAAAACCCTATATGCCCCATCGGCAAGACTGCCCGTTGGCACGTTCACCGGAACCGCTCCCGACGTTACTGACGCTTTAGTGCCAGTGGGAGGTACGGAACTGACAGCAGCCTCAAAAGCTGCGGCATTTACGGCCGTAGCTGCGGGAACAAGATAAATTGTACCTCTTTTGCTGCTCACCGCTTGAATATGGTCAATGGCTATCGAAATGCTGGTCGGACTTACGCCGGATAAAACCGGCTGTTCGTTCGACTCGGTTACTGTCAGTGCGAAATGCGCCGGCATGGAGGCTTCGTGTGAGGTTCTGTCGTTGTTTTTTTGGAGCCAGACGTAAACGTCGTAATCTTCACCGACGAGTAGCTCATCAGTTTCAATGGAGAGCGCCGTTAAAGCCTCAGCGGCCGTCGATCCGCAACCCGTGATAATGCGTCTGCCGTCGACGGTTCCGACTACTTTGTAATTAATACTATAGCCAACGCCTGTTTGGTTGGGTGCTATGCCTGATAGGTTCAGTGCGCCCGCGCCTTCGGCGACCTGCTGCTTCGCCGTCGGGACGCCCGCAAGCGTGCCCACATCGGCTCCATCGTTCCCGCCCAGCATGGTAAGCTTATAATTCTTCGCTCCAACTGTACCTGCAGCGTAACCGTTCGCCGAATCGGCAGGCATCTGCCCGTTTTTAGGTGTGCCTGAGACGATTATCTCGGAGGCGAACACCACTTTTTTCGGGTCGAATTTAAATATTGGGCGAAGGCCGGAGGTTGTGCCGGGCGCTGTCAGATCCACTTCCATATGATCACCGAAAGACACGAGAACGCTGGTGCCACTGTTGGAGCGCAATATCCAGTTGGCGGCCGTCCCGTTCCTCCATCTGGCGATTAGCGAGCTTTCCGGTATCAGTGCGTCTCCGGTCGTAGCCGTCGTTATATAAGCGTACCAGCTGACACTCTCCCAGACGGCGTTGCGCGTCGCCGCCGGCAGATATATCCTGCACGGGGTATTGGTGGTCGACACTTCGCCGGTCATGTTAATGGTCGTCATGCGCTGCGGGGTCATAAGCGCTATAGCTTCCGACGCATTGTAGCAGTTTGCTATGAAGTCTCCGTTAAGGAACGTTCTGACTGCGGATGTCTCCCATGTGGAGTTGGTTCCGAATGACCTAGCCTCGACCAAATATTCGCTCATTGCAGTTATGTAGCCGTCTGTCGGCTCCTCGCCCATGGTACGCCATAGAACTGGGTACTTTGTCCCCTGATGAGCTGTAGTACTCGTCGAGTGGTCGTACGAGCCAAAGTAAATCCGGTTGTTTGACGACAGCAAGCCTGATGAGGTGAAATCCACGCCGTCGTAAACCTGCCCGGCTGTAGCTGATGGCATNGCTGCTTGTGTTGATACGGGCGAAGTAAAATTAATCGCGCCNACCAGCATCAACATCGCCAAAAAAACTAACGCTATTTTCTTGCATCTTGCCGTAATCTTCATTAAGATTTTCTCCTTTTCATTTTCGATTTTTATCGCGCAAATTGTTTTATTTTGCGGCGGCTTAGTTAATAGTATCTCATTAGCCTGCCAATAATTATCAGCCTCCTCATGCTTTCAGTATTACTTAATAGCGAATCTAAAATCGTCCCCCCCTGACCATATGCGGTCAAGACAATTTAAGACGCTGTAAAGCCGGATTCAAACGCAGTATCCACACCCCTTAAAAGACATGCTGTTAGCCTCGCGCTAAGGATAAAATACTGGAGCAATTGACCTCCTGTGGGTGATCAGGGAAGCTAAGCTGACAATTATAGCTCATTCCCTGCACGTCGCATCTGCCGAGAACATAGTCAGCGGGCATTTTCAACTGGTGACAATTTGTCACCATATTCAATTGGATCCAGAGTGATAATGTTTTGTAGTTCTAAAGTGAATACGACAGATATTTCAGAAGTTTTAAAGTTTCAAACTCAAAACTATTGACGCTCGTTGATTGCTGTGTTAAGCTAATATATGAGGTGACAAGATAATGAATAATCGTCAAAGCTATTTGAACACATTGTTGGAGTTTCTTGATAAAGAGGTTATCAAGGTTATTGTTGGCGTCCGCAGGTGTGGCAAGTCAACCTTGCTAAAACTTTTTGCGGAGGTTTTAAGAAAGCGCAAAATACCAATTAAAAATATAATTCATATCAATTTTGAGAGCATGAGATACAGAGACATAACTGACTATAACCTTTTCTATGACTATGTTGCCGAACACATCCCAGAAAATGGCAAGGCATATTTGTTAATAGACGAACCGCAAAATGTAATTGGGTGGGAAAAGGCAGTAAACTCATTCAAAGTTGACTTTGATTGCGACATTTATATTACCGGCTCAAACGCAAGGCTTTTGTCAAGCGAGCTTTCAACGCTTATTTCAGGGCGTTATGTGGAAATCGACCTTTATCCTCTGTCGTATAAAGAGTATCTGGATTTTCATGGTATAGAAAAAAACGATAAAACCTTTCAAAATTATCTTAAATTCGGCGGTTTCCCCTCTATTGTAGAGCTTGGCGAGAATGTCGATAGGATCACCGATGTATTGGACGGGATTTATAATACTGTCATTGTAAAGGATGTTATAGCAAAAAGCAAAATAAAAGATGAGGAACTTTTGCAAAAAATAGTCGCGTTTTTAGCTGATAACGTGGGTAATTCTACTTCCTCTAACTCTATTGCAAACAGTTTAGTCTGCGAGAAGCGTATTGAAAACACAAAAAAAGCTCCCGCGACAAGCACCGTCGAAAGCTATATCTGTGCACTAGAAAAGGCGTTCGTTTTTTATGAAGCGAAGCGTTATGACGTAAAAGGAAAAAACTTGCTGAAAACGCTTGGGAAATACTATATTGTTGATACTGGTTTGCGTAATATGCTTTTGGGTTATCGTGATGTTGACAGAGGGCATATTTTAGAAAACATAGTATTCTTGGAACTCAAGCGGCGTGGATATAATGTCTTTATTGGTAAGGTTGACGAAAAAGAGGTTGATTTTATCGCGGAAAAAGCGAGCCACAAGATGTATATTCAGGTTTGCGAAACTTTGGGTGACGATAAAACATTGAAACGTGAGCTTGTGCCACTTTTGGCAATAAAGGATAATTACGAAAAACTGATAATAACAAATGATAAAACCTTTGTAGAAAGCTACGAGGGCATAAAGGTCAAAAACACAGCGGATTGGCTGTACGTACAATAATAGCGAGCGGTCTTGATTTCACGCAGGTCATAACCCCTGTGCACAGATACCGTTTCCAGTGATATCATATAATCTGATGTGCGGAATGAGATTATGTATACATATTTGATAATTATTGTTGAAAGAATAGCTATATTATGATAGCATCATCAGTAGTCGGATTTTGATAGCCTGTACGCGCTTGTACGCTAGTGATGTAATAGAAAACAAGGCGTACAGCGTATCCTTGTTGTGAAAGTTCTTTGTGTATCAGTACAGACCAAATAATCAACAGACTTTGAAGGGTGGGCTGAGATATGAAAGGCGCTTTTTATTGGGTAATGCTTATAATTATTGTTTTGTTCATGGTCTCCTGCAACAATCCGAAAACTACTTCACAGCTTGACGACGTGTCACTTCAGAGCGCCGCTACGCAACTGCAGGACAATTTGCCGGAAATTACTGACAAACTGGCTATTTGCATGTATGCCAGTGTACCGGGGCCTAGTCTATGGCGTGATGCTATTGATAACTTTAGAGAGAAATATCCGGATATCGAAGTCACCATTGAATATATTTACCCCACCACGTTCTTGACGAATCTGAAAGCGGAAGAGACCGGGGATGAATCGCTAAAGATGGGGCCTGAAGCTCATATTCAACGTATCGAGACAGAAATACTGTCTGGGCATGGTGCAGATATTCTTTTATTAACAGTGCATAGTGAAGGAATGGCGCAACTCTTTCCCGACATGAATAAGGTTGCGCTATCCGGGGTTTTTTTGGATCTGAACCCGTATATGAATGGCAGCGGATTAATTAATCCGGATGAATGTTTCGGGAATATTATCACTGCGGCGTCATTGAACGGCCAGCAGAGTTATCTGCCCCTAAGTTTTGATGTTCCAATAGTATTATCAACTCAGGCCAATTTGAACAGCATCGGTTTTGATGTTGAG
>WRNV01000112.1 GCA_009776445.1 Oscillospiraceae bacterium
CATCTGTCAATAATAAAAGCGTCAATTGAGGCAAAAAATTTCAGATTGTTTCAGAAATTATTATTATAGATTATTGTAGCGGCGACGGCTTCTGAAATATTAAATAGATGCGCTGATCTTCAAAATTGAATCTTGGCTTGTTAAAGTCCATGGGTTTTGATATAATTTATGAAATCGCCAAGAAGGTTACGACTTATGCAATTACACGGAGGTTGATCGCCATGCCGCGAAACGAAGCCCAAACCCGTTATGAGCTTATAGACCCTGCGCTCCGTTTGCGCGGGTGGAATGAAACCAACATTAAAGTCGAAGCGACCTCCGGAGGGATTACTGTTATTGACGGAAAGGCTCGACGCCGTCAAGGTCGCACGGATTATTTGCTGCGTCTTGAAATCAGCAAAGACACTCAACCTGTCGCCATCGCCTTAATCGAAGCAAAAGCAGAAGACAAATCACCGGGATTTGGATTGGGTCAAGCCAAGCGCGACGGTGATTGTGACCGTCTTAACGTTAAACTCATTTTCTCTACCAACGGTCATCAATATGTGGAATATGATAAATTCACAGGTATTACCTCTGGGCCTAAACCGTTATCTGAATTTCCGACAACGACCGAGCTGCGTCAGCGCTATGAAAATGGCATGGGGTTCTCCCTCGAATCAGAAGCCGCAAAACCGTTATTAGTAAAGTACACCGGCGGCGAAGCGCAGCGCCGATACTATCAAGATGCGGCTATACGCGCTGTATTTGAAAAAATCGCACAGGGCAATAACCGCGCCTTATTATCGCTTGCCACAGGTGCAGGAAAAACATTTATAGCCGTTAATATGTTAAAACGCCTTGCCGATGCCGGGCAACTCCGCAAGGCTCTGTTCTTGTGTGACCGCGATGAGCTTCGGACGCAAGCGCTCACTGCATTTCAAGACAAGTTTGGCGCCAATGCCGCTGCTGTAGAAAGCGGTAATGCGCAAAAAAACGCAAGGGTCATAATTGCAACATATCAGTCGCTTGGCATATCCAAAGATGACGATGATGCCGGATTTCTCATTGAGAATTATCCTGAAAACTATTTTTCGCATATTGTTATTGACGAATGCCACCGCTCTGCGTGGGGCAAGTGGTCGCAGGTGCTTACCCGCAACAGCGATGCTATACAAATTGGGTTGACAGCGACCCCACGCAGCTTAATTATCAAAGAATCGACAAAAGAAGCTGAAGCTGACCGCAAAATCACGGCGGACAACCTCCGATATTTTGGTGAGCCAGTATATGAGTACACCATGCTGCAAGCGGTCGAGGACGGCTATCTTGCCGCTTGCGAAATACAGCGCGGGCGAGTAGACCTTGATGACACTGGGATTACATATGAAGAAGTGCTAAAGCATAATCCGCGCAACTATATTACGGGCGAGCCGGTCACCGAAGAAGAACTCAATAAACTGTATGAAAAGACAGATTACGAATCGCGGCTGCTCCTGCCTGACCGCATCATCGCCATGTGCGCTGATCTGTTCAATTATCTTATTCAAACAGGAACGCCTGAACAAAAAACCATTATCTTCTGTGTCCGCGACATTCACGCCGAGATTGTGGCGGCGGAGATGAACAATCTGTATAATGAATGGTGCATCCTCAATAATGCGTACCGTAGTGCAAACAATTATGCATTCAAATGTACCGCCGAAGCGGGCGGGCGGGACTATATAGCCGACATGAAGGGTTCAAACTCGGATTATTTCATCGCATCAACAGTGGAACTGCTCTCGACGGGTGTTGACATTCCTGCCGTTCGCAATATCGTGTTTTTCCGATATATGAAATCGCCGATTTCCTTTCATCAGATGGTCGGGCGCGGGACGAGGCTTGCTGATAACAAACTGATGTTCACTATATATGATTACACCGATGCGACGCGGCTTTTTGGCGAAGAATTTCTTTCAAAATCTCGGGATATGAACGAGCGAGGGAATCGCGGCGAACCGCCGGAACCGCCGATCATCATTACTGCCGACGGATTCGCAGCCGAAGTCTCCGACGCTGGACGTTTCGTAGTGACTGCTAATGAAAATGGGCAAGCACAGCGTATGGCTATTGAGGACTTCAAGAAAGGTCTGGCACAGCAGCTTATCAGGAACGCAGCTACTATAGATGATTTCAGGGCAAAATGGATAAACCCGTTGGAGCGGCGTAGAATTCTTGAAGATCTCGTTTACAACGGTTATTCACCGGAGCTTGTTCGACAAGTCGAGAATATGTCACTATACGATTTATATGACGTCCTCAGCGGCCTCGCATACGATTCAGACGTTTACAACCGGATAGACAGGGCAAGGAACTTTAGCAAGCTTCAACGTTCATGGTTAAATACATTGCCAAGTCAAACAAAGGCGGTTATTCTTGCCATCGTTGCTCAATTTGGGAGAGAAGGTTCCGAGGTCTTTGAGAACCCACAGTTATTCAATGTTGCGGCAATTCGCTCTGCGGGCGGGCTTGACGCGCTCAAATGGAATGGCGGGCCTGCCGAACTGTTGCTCGAGACCAAAAGGAGGCTTTTCGCCGCATGAGTTGGGATTTGGTTAGATTGGGGGATTTATGTGATATAGCTCGTGGCGGCTCTCCACGACCTATATTGCAGTACATGACTACAAGCTCAGATGGGATTAACTGGATAAAAATTGGAGATGCTAACCCAAACGCAAAATACATCACATCAACTAAAGAAAAAATCAAACCAGAAGGTGTTTCGGCTTCAAGGCGAGTATATCCGGGAGATTTTTTGCTCTCCAATTCTATGAGCTTTGGTCGCCCTTACATACTAAAAGTTGATGGGTGTATTCACGACGGGTGGCTCGTTTTGGGAAACATTTCGGATGCTTTAGATAATGATTACCTTTATTATGTTCTATGCTCCTCATATGTCAAAGAGCAATTTGCTGAAGCCGCGAGAGGGGCGATCGTAAATAACTTAAACATTGACATAGCTAATGAAACTATTATCCCCCTCCCACCACTCGACGAACAACGTCGTATTGCCACAGAGATTGAGAGTAAGCTTGCCGCTGTGGAAAAGGCAAAGCATGCGGCGATGGAGCAGTTAGCGGCAGCAAAGGCCTTAAAATCAGCTTACTTGCGAGAAGTGTTTGAGGGGACTGATTGGGAAAAGGTACTGCTTGGCGATATTGGAAATGTATGTATGTGCAAGCGTATTTTCAAAGACCAAACTTACCCGTCAGGCGATATTCCATTTTACAAAATCGGAACCTTTGGTGGTAAAGCAGACGCATTTATCAGCCAAGACGTATATGAATCATATATATCCCAATTTCCCTTTCCGAAAAAAGGCGATGTGTTAATATCTGCGGCAGGAACTCTTGGTCGGGCTGTTATTTATGATGGGGAGCCTGCATACTTTCAAGACTCAAATATCGTGTGGATTGATAACGATGAGAGCAAGGCACTAAACAGTTATCTATACCATTTTTACGCTACGAAACCGTGGACAGGGATTGATGGTGCAATTATTGCACGCCTCTACAACGATAATATCCGCGAGGCTGAGATTTCTTTGCCCCCTATTGAAGAACAACATAGAATTGTTGAGAATCTTGAACAGAGCTATGCCATAGTGACCAAAACCATCACTGCTCTGCAAGCCCAACTGGAAACAATAAACGCCATGCCCGCCGCAATACTACGTCAAGCGTTTAGTGGGTAAATGTGAAAAAGTGAAGCAGTAACAAAATAATCATTTGATGGATCATTCAATCTAGAATAAAGGTGGTGGCTAGTTGTGATAAGTACAAAAAAGACTCGTACCGTAGTTCTTCAAATTGCACAAAGATTTGCCGAGCGTGTCAAAGCAGAGATAGATACCGACGCTATTGTTTATCTGTTTGGCTCATTTGCTCGTGGTAATGCAAGTGATAAGAGTGACATTGATATGGCTGTTATTTCAAGAGAATTTGGAAAAGATATTTCGGAGGACTATGGTATGCTTGCAGTCATAGCATACCAGATAAATTCGGATATCGAAGCACATCCTATTGTTTACGATGATTGGGTAGAGTTAACACCATTTACTATTGAAGTGCGAAAAGACGGGGTGTTGGTATGAGCTTAACTGCGAAACAGCTAATTATGCAAGAACGCGAAAAAATACCGAACAATACTCCAATATAGAGGGAATGATGCCGCAATTGGTGATGAGGTGAATGAAGTAATGGCAAAAAAATCCGCAGTTCCAAAACTGACCTCGCTCAAAAGCGAGATAAAGGCAATATGCGACATAATGCGCCGCTCAAACTGTGCCGGCGCTATGCAGTATGTCCCGGAATTAACGTGGCTTTTGTTTCTGCGGATTCTCGATGTTCGGGAAGCGCATGAAGCTTCGATCGCTGCTGTTCTCGGGAACACATTCACACCATCGCTTACCGCACCTTATCGCTGGAGCGATTGGGCAAATAAGGACGGAGCAAAGCGCCGTGAACTTGTAGACGGAAAGCTTGGCGCATACTTTGAGTTCGTGAATGCAGCGCTGATCCCGCATCTGAAAAGTCTAAAAGATGTGCCGGAAGCATCGCCGCGCCAAAAAGTCATAAGCGAAATATTGTCCGGCGTGGAACGTGTGCGCATAGATACCGAAAAGAACTTGCTCGATATTCTTGATAAGGTGGATGATATATCAGCGGAAGGAATCGACGAGACACACATATTCACAATGTCGCAAGTATATGAGGAACTGCTCTTAAAAATGGGCGAGAAAGGTAATGATGGCGGTCAGTTTTTCACGCCGCGCGAAATAATCCGAGCGATGGTCAGAGCGATAGACCCGAAGCCCGGCGAGTCTGTTTATGATTGCTGTTGCGGCACGGGCGGGTTTCTCGTACAAGCGTATCTTTATATGCTTGAAGCCGCACAAAATGAAGGAGCTGATGCGCTCGAACAACTCAAACACAATACATTTTTCGGACGCGAAAAAGAAAATCTGATTTATCCGATTACCCTAGCAAACATGGTTCTGCACGGTATTGAACAACCGTCAATATGGCATGGCAACACGCTTACGGGCAATGAGGTTTTCGGAGGATTGTTCATCGGCACACCGGGCCGGTATGATGTGGTGCTGACCAATCCCCCGTTCGGCGGAAAAGAAGGCAAAGAAGCGCAAACCAATTTTGCATATAAGACCGGAGCCACGCAGGTATTGTTTTTACAGCACGTAATTGACAGCCTGAAATCAGGTGGGCGTTGCGGTATCGTCTTGGACGAGGGCGTTCTGTTCCGAACAAATGAAAACGCATTCGTGCAAACTAAACGGAAACTGCTTGATGATTGTAATGTGTACGCAATTGTCAGTCTCCCTGGAGGAGTATTTTCCGCTGCAGGCGCCGGCGTGAAAACAAATATACTGTTGTTTGAGAAGGGCAAACGGACTGAGTTCATTTGGTATTATGACTTATCCGATATAAAGGTCGGTAAGCGCACACCATTCACCATAGATAAGTTTGATGATTTCTTCCGGCTCCTACCTGATCGTGGCGACAGTGACCGCAGTTGGACTGTTAGCAGGCATACCATTGAGGATAATAATTTTGATATTAAAGCCGTGAACCCCAATCGTAAAGTGGATCAGGATATCCGAACTCCTGCCGAGCTTATTGCAATTATCGAGGAAAAGCAAGTTGAAATAATGGAGGCTCTGACAGAACTGAAGAAGCTATAGACGCTTTAGTCAACATATTTTAGCGAACTGTAGGGGGAAGTTGCCTTATTCCCTGTGGCCATATCGCACTCGGTTCTCAAATTCACGCAGTTCATCTTGGCATTCTTTGCAGTTTGGATTCGTATACTTGGATTTGATGCTCATTTCCTTTCCTATTTTTTTTCTCATATCATATGAACTACTGACACGAAAGATGTTTTCTTTCGTATCTTTATGATTCTTTACACATGCATCGACTATCACATACACAATAGCACTCGCTAGCGCAAGAGATAGGCCGTTACCTTCTTTGAAGCCAAGGTAAAACATACTGCCAATCCATCCCACAAAGACTATGACAACAAAAAAACATACAACTGCCTTTGGATCCAAATCCAAATAAAACACTCTGACTTTCTTACGCTTCCTATCATACCTTATTCCATGAACAAAAAAACCTATTCCGATAGTAAGCGGCAATACCACGCCAAGTAGAACTGTTAGAAAGTGGTCCTCAGTCGGAATATAGTCCAACTTGTCGATGATATATATTGATAGGCATGAAAACACCAAAATTATTATAATTCCCCATGCTATGATTCCTTTTGAATCATTTGATCTTTTCTTTTTCATTAAAAGTATGCGCCAATAATACTCTTGATTTCCTTCGTGAGCGAAATTGGCGCATTTCTCCTTTCGTTTTTGTATGCGCTTAGTTCCCGACAATTAACTATTTTCTATCACCATAGACAATACTTTTTTCAAATTCTCTTAATTCTCTTTGGCATGCTTCACATTTTGGATCTTGATATTTGCTTCTAATTGACATTTCCTTTTCACTCTTCTTCTTCATGTCATACGAATTCCTTACTCTGAAAATACCCTCTTTTTCATCTTTTGAACTATTGGTTAACGAATTGACTATTCCGTATATAATCAGCCCCGCAAGAGCAGCAAACACAATTCCGCCATTTTCTATATTGGTGACTCCAACATAGAACATGCATCCCAGAAACAACACGATAATAATACCGAAGGTAAGATACATTAGATTCTGAGCGCTAAAAATAAAGACTCGCTCGCGTTTTGGTACCCAATCGCACCTTATTCCATGAACAAGAGCTCCTATTCCTGATGCAATTGGTATTAAGAAAAAGAAAGCAAAACCTATTATGCCCTCACCGACTGTACTAATTCCTGTCTTAACTTCTTCTGTCACCAACGAAACCCCATCAACAGCCAAAAAAGAGAATATTACAATTATGCTTATGCCTAACGCTATAAATCCTTTTGATTCGTTTGATCTTTTTCTTTTTTTCATAATTGACCTCCAAAAATATTTTTTCTACATTATATCTACCTATTGTCACGATTGCGTCACATATAAGCGCAACATCTTTCTTTTTAGGTGGATTATTTAGATATGTGCATTCCAAAATTGTGACACATATATTGTTATAATTTTCCCGACAATAATATGAACATCAGCGAGAATTCTACATATCTGCCTGACGCAGCTTTCCGCTCACACAGTAGAAAGTATACATCATCCGAACGTGGTAAAGAAATCGATTCCGACTACATGGGGCTGGCACAGGAGCTAAATGCTTGTTGGAATAATAACCTTTACTAGCCCGAGTTTCGCAGTTATGCACCCAGTAGCCGCAAGAAGCGGCATAAATGCAGGGGTTTGCCCGCGAAAAACGTATTATACAAAATATCGCGACAATATATAGTNATAAGTGTTGACAATGCAAGGCNTATGTAGTATTATAGTCATAACGTATTATACAAAGGCGGCGATTGCNTTATGGCNACGATATCAAAGAGAACCAACAAGAGCGGCACGTACTATTACTTGGTCGAATCCGCCCGNGTGAACGGCAAGCCGCGCATAGTCAAGCAGGAATATTTGGGCACAGCGGCGAAGATAGAGGAAGCGGTAAAACGCATATCATCGGGGGATTCGATCCCAGATCCTGATTTGGTAAGGGTTTACGAGTTCGGGGCGGTTGCGGCGCTATACTCGGTCGCCGACCGGCTGGGCATCTGCCAGATCATTGACGATATAGCGGGAAAGCGAAACCAGGGACTGCCCGTATCGGCGTATATGCTGCTGGCTGCCATTAACAGGGTTGTGGAACCGACAAGCAAAAATACATTTTGGGAATGGTTCGACAAAACCGTATTATACAAAATGTTTCCCGCCGCGAACGCGAAGAATCTTTCGAGCCAGGGTTTCTGGAACAACATGANGGGGCTTGACAGCNACAAAATATGCAGGATAGAGGACGAGATCACGAGGCGGNTCGTTGACCAATATAATTTGGACTTGGGATGCCTGCTATTTGACAATACGAACTTTTTCACTTACTTGGACACGTCCAACCCCTCGGAGCTCTGCAAGCGGGGGAACAGCAAGCAGAAGCGCGCGGAGCTGAAGATCGTCGGATTGTCGCTGATGGTGGCGCCCGACCACAACATCCCGCTGTTCCATGAGGTGTACCCCGGGAACAAGCCTGACGCGCGGCAGTTCTCAGACGTGATCGGGAAGCTCAAGGACAGATACCGGAAGCTTGGCCGGGGTGAATGCGAGGTGACGCTGGTATTCGACAAGGGCAACAACAACGAGGAGAACATCATCGGGCTGATCGATACAGTGCCGGGCACGTTCCATTTCGTAGGCGGCCTGCGCCTAAACCGGTGCCCGGAGCTGCTGGAGATACCGAAATCGGAGTACATAGCCCTTGAAGGTGCATTCAATGGGGCCACAGCCTACAGGTCGGCAAAGGAAGTGTACGGGAGGGGCTTCAGCGTTGTCGTGACATACAACCCGGAGCTGTATCGGAAGCAGATGATTGGGATAGCGGCCAACATAGAAAAGTGCGAGAAGGAATTTGCGGCGCTGAAAGAAAGGCTGCGGCTTCGCAGGGAAGGCGTTGTCACAAAAGGCAAGAAGCCAACTGTAGCGTCCGTGGAAAAGAACATAAGCGCCATACTGTCCGCCGAACACATGCACGATGTATATGAGTGCGCGGTAAGCGGGGAACCGGGGCAAACGCCCGATATCGACTGTAGCTTCAGCGAAGAGCGGTTTGGCGCGCTACAGGAGAGGTCATTGGGGAAAACTGTATTATTCACCGATCAGAGCGAATGGAGCAACGAGCAGATAGTAGCCGCATACCGCTCGCAGTACAATGTCGAAGATGCGTTCAAGCAAATGAAGGACACGAAATACCTTACGTTCAGCCCGATCCGGTATTTCAGGGACCCGCAGATATGCGTCCACGCATTCTATTGCGTCCTTGCCCTGACGCTGGCAAGCCTGATGAACAAGGAGCTTGGGGAAATGGGCCATGAAGTGAGCATACGGCGCATGCTCGACGAGTTCCGCAGTGCGCAACAGGTCATGAGCGTCTACAAGCCAACAAGCAGAGGGAAACCGACGATAAAGACGGCGTACAGCCGGTTCGAGGGGTTAGCGTTGGAATACTCCGATAAATACGGGCTGCTTGACTATGTAGAATGAGTAGCCGCGCAATAGCCTATGTGTCGGAAGCGCTGATCTTGCTGCGCAGTGAGCGCGCGACCGGGGCGGGTGGGAAGCCGCGAAGATGGGCGATGGGACTGGGTTTGAGGGAGGACGCGCGCGGTGCGGGGATGGATAATCTCGTCACCTGCTTGCTGTTGTATATACGCAGCACTCATGCATAAGCCCTGTAGTATAAACCGTTTGCGATGTGTTCGCTACGCTAACTGCGAAACTCGGGCTAGCCCTGAAAACTCGCCGGACTTAGCATGAATGTTTCAACTAAACACTCCATCTTTGCGTAAAAAGACGACCGTAAAAAATGCTCGCCATTTCTGGCAAGCATATTAATATCGTTAAATCTAAGGTCAGTCCACCACTATTGCGTGCTGGTCAATCCGTCAACCGGATTGAATTTGGGCGTATACGAAACTTCATCCGAAATCTCAATAATTCCGTATCCAGCAACCTAAACGCCGTTGTTGATGCTTTTTGGTAACAAGATTTCCCTAATTTTTCATGCAGTCACAATATCAAACATATCTCTTGCATATGCTTTCATGTCTGATGGTTTGGTCATATTGTACTTCGTTTTGATTCCAGAGAAATA
>WRNV01000113.1 GCA_009776445.1 Oscillospiraceae bacterium
TATCCAAAAACTCGCAATGGTTACAGGCTCCGCACACAAGTTTTGGACAATAATACAAGTTTTCACCGCTGTACCAGTGCGTTGCCTGTAACTAACCTGTGTTTTTGGATACCAACTGAACAGCAACAAAGTAGCGGGACTATATCGTGTTTGGAGGGGCAAATTTGGAACAATTACGCAAAATACTTATCGCCGAAGACGAGCTAATGATCAGGCAGGGCATAAAATACCTTGTCGACTGGGAGCGCCATGGGTTTGAAGTCGTCGCCGTTGCAAGAAACGGGCAAGAAGCCCTCAAGATGATTGAAGAAACGCGCCCAGACATCATCATAACTGATATTCTCATGCCTGTGATGAACGGAATAGAACTAATAAAAGAGATCTCCCGCCTATACCCTGAAATACATGTGATCGTCCTAAGTGGATATAGCGATTTTGAGTATGTTAAAAACTCTTTCCGCTTTGGAGCTATTGACTATATACTAAAACCATCGCTTAAACCGGACGAATTGCTCTCAGCCGTTATTAAAGCAGCCAAGCTACCGGACGGCGTACAGCACTGCGCTGACAACGGGCATTCGATTGAGCACCTGCTCGGCAGGCTTTTGTCGGGGCGATGCCCACCAGAGGTCTCCGACGCGGTGACCGCGCGTTTCCCAGCGCCGAGCTTCCTACTCTTCGGGGCTGACGTTGAAAGCTTCGCAGCGCCAGCCAGAATGGATTCATTTCTTAGCTCGCTTGACGCCATCGAGCCGGATTTCATGCATGACGTCGAATATGAGCGCATCGTGTTCGACGGCTGGGTACTCATCTACATCATCAACATAGGCAAGGACAAAGGCGGAGATTGCGGCACGGACCCAAAAATCGAGAATGAACTTGCCAAGTTTGCCGAATCCGCCGGGGGTGGCAGCCCAGAAATATTCTTCGTATGCGGGAACAGGTTTGAAGGCGCGGAAAACATAGGACCAAATTACCGTGATGAGTTTGCACGACGCCTCAGGGAACGGTTTTACTATAAAAACGAACGTTACATGCATGTTTCTGATTTCGAGAAGCCAGACAGGAAGAAAGGATTCAAAATCAGCGAACTGTCAAAACTACTCAGCATCGGCAGCTTCGACAAGTCGATAAGCCTACTTTCCGAACGTTTCACGCTAATCGTAAACAACAGATACATGGATGAACTGGACTTGAAGACGCTTGCCCAAAACGCTATGTACCAGCTAATCTCGGTGATGGACGAGATTTTAGGACCGATACCAAAGCTGGAAAGCCTTAAAGCGCGGTGCCTGACTAGGATATCGAAGGCCCGCTTCGCGGAAGACTTCATATCTGATTTTAAAGTGTCGCTCGACGAGATTTCCAGCATCCTGCGGGAAATCCACGACAACCCAAACGAATCGGTCATGCCCCGGATACTTGCCTACATAGACGAACACTACGCGGAAGAATTGACGCTGTCCCATCTAGCTAGTTGGTTCAACCTCAACTACAATTACCTCTCGGCGTATTTCGGCACAAACTACGCCGAGGGTTTTAGCAAACACCTAGCCCGGGTCAGAATAGAGAAAGCGAAGGAGCAGTTGTCGGAGACCGACATGCCAGTTTCCGACATATGCACCCATGTTGGATTCTCGGATCACAGCTATTTCACGCGGGTGTTTCGAAAATACGTCGGTTCTACACCAAGCTCATACAGAGCGAAAATGAAAAAGAGTCGCCATGACCGCCCAAGCGAGCGCTAATGCAACCCAAAATATGCTGGACTGTACGCGCTCGCAGTGGCTAGTATCTAGTGGCTAGTGGTTAGTATACGGGAGCTACGGAGAATAATAACTTATTTTTTATTGTTTTTATGAATAACATATATACTAAAAAATTCAAATCAATAAGGGCGTCGAGACCGCTTAGAACGTTCTTTGGGAAAAACATGTTCCTAATCAAGCTAATTAGCGCCGTCGTCGCGGGCATTGCCGCCGTAACGGTAACGACGCTGGTCATCGTACTGACCGAGATGAATTCGCGGTACATCAATTCGAAAACGAGCACCGCGCTGATGATCGTCGAAAAGACCAGAAGAGAGATGAGCTTTTCAGGCGAAACGGTGATAAATATGATTGGAGCCCTCAGGTCAAACTGGGCGCTGATGGCGTATATTGGCGACACGGACAAAACGTCTGAAAATTCTTCGTACAGCACTTACAGCTTAGTGACTACGATTAGCAGCCTCCTGGAAAACGATATCACTGGCCAAATGAGCATAATTATCGTCGGAATCAACGGCGTTTCATACGTCTCCGACGGTTCAGGCTTGGCAATGCCTGCCGCCGAGCTGCTTGGCAGCGATATTACCGCAAAAGCCGCCGCCGATCCGGTCGGCATCAGCTATCAATTTCTTTCTCAAGGACTGACGCGAGCCACATCAAGGCAGCGGGCCTTTGTCGCCGTGGCGCCGGTTGCCACTTCCACCGATAAAGAGCCGGCAGCGTATATCTATATCACGATATCAAGGCAGGCGCTCACGGAGTACTATAGCGAACTATCCGACTCCGGAAACTTTATCGTTTTGATGGATGATTCCGGCCGGTGCGTATCATCGTCTAGCAGCGATTATATTGGCGTAGAGGTGGGTGACGCGATCGAAACTGTTAAGGATGCTGTGGACAAACCGTTTTTCGAAGTCGAATTCAACAAGCAAAAACTGACATGCGTAGCAAGGCCTGTCGACTACTGGGGACTCATAATGGTTAGCATAGTGGATCACGGCGACTCGCCAGAAATGAAAAGCGCTACCCGCTATGTCCTGCTTGTTGATGTATCCGTCTCGATAACCACCATCATACTCGCGGCGCTGCTTCTCAACAGGCTTACCCACCCGCTCAAAAAACTGACAAAGCGAATGAGCAGACTCAAATCGGGAGATTTCATGGACAGACTGCCTGTTTCTGGTGAATATGAGATTCAGGAACTGACGGGCGCGTACAACTATATGATGGACAGCATCGATAGTTACTTGCGGCAAGTTAAGCAGATAGAAAGCCAAAAGCGCAAGGCGGAAATACTCGCGCTCCAGACGCAGATCAACCCCCATTTTATTTACAACACGCTCTCGTCAGTCAAGTGGCTCATTTGGCGAGGCGAAAATCAAAAAGCCGCCACGGCGCTGGAACTCTTTATCACGCTGATGAAAGGCATGGCAAGCAGCGTATCCGAGATGATACCGTTTCGCGAGGAGGTCGAGGATCTGAAAAACTACGCCATACTCCAGCAGATAAGGTACGGCGACCATATCCGCATAGTTTTTAACATAAACGACGACTGCATGGATTTAACAACTCCTAAAATGATCCTCCAGCCTATTATTGAAAACGCGTTTTTTCACGCGTTCGCCGACAGTTCGGACGGCACGATTAGCGTGTTTGCCAGCAAGGCGGGGCAGTCGCTGGTGATCGAGGTCATCGACGATGGCGCCGGGTTTCCCGGAGGCAAGCTGGAGTGCGCGACGTGCGCCCAGGCGGCTGAAATGAACGGCGGTTTCGGCGGGGTCGGGCTTAGCAATGTAGACGAACGGTTAAGGCTTCTGTTTGGAAGCGAGTTCGGGATCGCGATAACAAGCGAGCCGGGAATAGGCACTGTCATTACAGTAACGATTCCAAACTGACAGGTTATGCTCGCTGTCACAAAAGATTAGGAGAATAGCGTAATGAAATCAATTAGAACAGTTTTATTGACAATCATGATGATTGCCGCGTTAGCAGGATGCGGATCGGAGGATATTGCGAAAATTAGTCCTGAGATATCCTCGCCCGAGGTTCACAGCGCCCCTGCGCCTTCTGATCCGAAATCCCTTCCGCAGCAAACGGAAACGGGAGACGGTGGGCCGGATGTGTTAGAAGATAATACGAAAACAACCGCCCTCGATCCTGACGCTGCTGCAAAAAAGTCAGGAAGTGAAGACGGCGGATCTGCGGGGATCAAAGACAATCCGGATGTATTTGGAGACGGGTCACGTGAAGACGGGAAACAAAACGGGGGATTGTTGCCTAGCGGGGAAGATGTGTATCACGCTTATTATGAACTTCTCGCGGAGTTCGTTTCCCAATACGGGGTGTGTGAAACCGTCTTTGAAGGTAGCGGTTTGTTCAGGGGAACGCTTATTGATTTTGACGGCGACGGGATAGAAGAGCTTATATGCTATTACTGCGAAGAAGTCGAGCTTATATACTCCGGATATATCGTTTTCGGGTATAACCAAGAATCGGGAAAGGCGGAACTTTTTGAGGACCATAGGGATATGGCTATTGAACGCAACGAGGTATCCATATTCCGGGGCTTAGACGGGAAAGTGTACGCTCAAAATTATTGTGGGCAAAGCCAAGTTTTTAGCGGTGATTTTTCTACGATGGAAGACAATGCCTGGAAAACTGTTTTGCGTTGGCAGGAAATTTGGAACGAGGACTGGACAAACGTTGAGTATACGCTCAACGGAATAAAGGACGTCAGCGCGGCTAAGGCTAACAGTGAGTTTGAGAAATACCAAGCCGAGTTGATATACAAATTTGAGTTATACAATTGGGATGCCCCAGAACATCCGCCGAGCAATATTGACGCCCTGCTTCATGAATTGGCGTCGAGAATCATTTAAAATCATAGCTGTTCAGGGGGTATCCAAAAACTCGCAATGGTTACAGGCTCCGCACACAAATTTTGGCCAATAAAACAAGTTTCTACCACTGTACCAGTGCGTTGCCTGTAACCAACCTGTGTTTTTGGATACCCTCAGAACAGAAACTAATAATCACGCTAAAAACACGGCGCCTCA
Organism: Oscillospiraceae bacterium; assembly: GCA_009776445.1. Lineage (GTDB taxonomy): Bacteria > Bacillota > Clostridia > Oscillospirales > Oscillospiraceae > WRMH01. The sequence continues at coordinate 4,826 of WRNV01000113.1, forward strand.
TCAGGCTAAGCAATAACCTGATGAGGCAATAAGTTATGGACGCGGCCCGCTTTACGCGAGGATGGCGTTATCTATAATAAAATCTATTACTTTCTGACAAAGAACATTATACTTTATGAAAGGCATGCCATATTGCTCAACGATCGAGTCGATATCTTCCGCCATATTGTTAGTTTGAAAATAATCCTCGACGTCCGTGTCGCTGACCGTCATGCCAGCGTCCTCGGCTATCGCAAGTAGAACAAGCATACTTTGCGCGTTTGTTAGGTTAGTTTCGTAGTATGCGTCTATCAGCTCGTCTACCGTAGTAAACCCTTCGCCACTGAGCAGCTCTTCAAATTCTACACCGTAATAATCAGCGTACTCATAGTAGTAGTTCAACATTGAGTTTTCTTGGTAATTGATTATCTGATCTGGCATAGACAGTATATTTACTTGATATGTGAAGTAATCCTTGAGGTATTGCTGCATGCTGTACTTGCGCATATCCGCCCGTAGGCCTTCTTCCATTTCAGCGACTGTCGTCCATCCATAATATTCGGACAGGTTTAAGTTGACAAATTCGTCAGTCAACGTTTCGCTTATATCAGATATATAGTTAATGGTCGTTACAAACACGGCTTCCGCGTTCTCAAGGTCGGGGTTCATGGGATAAGAGTCAGGAAACGTTACGTTAACATCGAACGTTTCTCCAGGCATATGACCAATCAGCTGCTCCAGGAAATCGTCGATGTATTCTGTAACCCCGATAGTGACGTCCGTGCCCATGCCATCTGTTGAACCGCCTTCAAACTCAACCCCGTCAACGCTCCCAACATAGTCGATATTGACTGTGTCGCCGTCAGCTACCTCTCGATCCATAATTTGGTTAGGCTCGGCAAATTGGGAAACGATGTAATCAACTTGAGATTTGAGGTCCTCTTCTGTCACTTGGTACGCTTCACTGGGAAACGTCATTGATTTATAGTCGAACATTTCAACATGATCTAATGCCTTGACGCCTTTAAAGAATCCGTTATCATCTATAGCGTCCCTGAACGTATAAGGGTCGTAACTTGTTGAAGGTGGCTCCGACTGTGTAGTATTACCGCTGGTATCGACAATTTCTTCAGTCGGTTCATCCGATTCATTGTTGCTAGCGACGCAACCGGCTAGCATTATAACTGGAATGGCGAGCGCGAGGAAGAGACAAATCAGCGTTTTGAATTTTCTCATTTTACAGGTCTCCAAATCTATTAAAGTTTCGTTAGAGGCATCTTCACGCCCCGCATTGCCGGAATCCAGCTTGATTAGCTGAAACCCAGCTTGTTTGCTTGATTGTTTATTATATGGTCGTTTTGTTACAGATAAGTTACACATTTTTGTTTTTCAGATAGAATTGATCAGTTTACAAAACTTCGCCAGTGCCCCATCCTGGCAGGTTCCAGCCGGATGAGACATTGGTTTATACGCTATTTTTGCTGTTCCAGCCATTTTGCCAGTTGGCTTGCCATCGCGGAGTTTCGCGTGTCGTTGTCCTGCTTACTTTGGCTCCTCAAGTAGTTTTCCGTATCGCGTTTCGACGCGCCTGATTCCGAGCGGCGTTTTTCGAAATCCGAGAGTTTCTCCCTGTAACCGCAAATGCATACGAACAGGCGTTTGTCCCCCTCACCGCGCATCTCCATCTTCTTGTGGCAATTCGGGCATCGCGCGTTTGTCAACACAGCCAGGCTCTTCCTGTACCCGCATTCGCGATCCGGGCATACTAGCATTTTACCTTTTTTTCCCGCTACGTCGAGCAGAAACTTACCACAGTCCGGGCATTTTTCCCGCGTCACATTGTCGTGCGTGTATTTCGCTTCGCTTGCGGCTACAGCCGATACCAAGTTTGAGGCGTAATCGCGCATTTTTTTGATGAAATCATTTTTTAAAACCTGGCCTTTACTGATCAAAGCCAATTCCTGCTCCCATTTCGCGGTCAGTTCCGCCGACCTGAGGTCTTCCGGCGCTAGCCCGACAAGCTGCATCCCTTTAGAGGTCGGCATAATTTGTTTCCCATTTCGTTCAATACAAAAAGACGAAAATAGTTTTTCAATGATATCCGCGCGGGTAGCTGGCGTCCCAAGCCCGCTTGTTGTTTTCAGAATAGCGCGTATATCCGGACTCATTTCTTTGCCACCCGGATTCTCCATGGCTGTGAGCAAGGTAGCTTCGTTGTAGCGCGCGGGCGGCTTCGTTTTCCCTGCCACTATCGCGCTTGATTTCACTTCCACCTTGCTCCCTTGCTGCATTTTCGGCAGCGATTGCTCCTTCACATCGGAGTCTTCTTCTTCACTTTCGTCTTCCGACTCAATTATATCCTGACCATACGCGGCCTTCCAGCCAGGGGCTAGTATCACTTTGCCTCTCGCGGCGAAACGTTCCTTGCCGATCGTCACCGTCAGCTTGGTTTCCTCGTACTCGAAAGCGGGCATCAGCACCGCGAGGAACCTACGAACGACCAAATCGTATATGTTTCGCTCCTCTGGGGTCAGAAAAGTCAGGTCCGCAGATTCCTCGGTGGGGATGATCGCGTGGTGGTCGCTGACCTTGCTGCTATCGACAATATACTTCGTTGACAGCGGGCGCGTTTTGAAAATTGACGTCGCCAGTTCCTTGTAGGGCCCGATCGAAACGCTCCGCAGCCGTTCGGGCAATGTGGGGACGATATCGTCAGTGATATAACGTGAATCGGTCCTTGGGTATGTGAGAAGCTTGTGGCGCTCGTAAAGCGACTGCATAATCGAAAGCGTTTCCTTTGCGGAGTACGCGTATTTGCGATTAGCGTCGCGCTGGAGTTCGGTGAGGTCGTAGGCGGCTGGCGGCGGTTTGTGCTTGTATTGCTTTCGTATTTCGGACACTACGCCAGGTTTGCCCGATATTCTCTGCAGTACCGCCTCGGCGTCCGCTCTGTCGAAAAGGCGCGACTGACCGTTAGCGGCTACCCATGTCGCTGTAAAGCCGCTCATCTGAGCTTTGATCGTATAATAATCTTTCGGTATGAAGTTTTTGATCTCCAGTTCTCTGGCTACTATCATAGCGAGAGTCGGCGTCTGTACGCGTCCTGCCGACAGGCTTGCGTTATGCTTACATGTTAGCGCCCGCGTGACATTGAGGCCGACCAGCCAGTCGGCTTCCGCTCGCGCCTCGGCTGATTGATAGAGGTTGTAGTAGTCCGCTGCGGATTTGAGATTTTTAAAGCCGTCGCGTACTGCCCTGTCTGTCTGAGACGATATCCATAACCGTTTTGCCGGCAGTTTGCAGCCCGCTTTTATAAGTATCCAGCGGGCGACCAACTCGCCTTCCCGCCCTGCGTCAGTGGCTATTATGACTTCCGTGACGTCGGAGCGTTTGAGCAACCCTGCAACTACGCCAAACTGCCTGGATGTTTCCTTAATGACCACAAGCTGCATTTTTGACGGGAGCATCGGCAATGTTTCAAAGCTCCATGTTTTATATTCCTTGCCGTATATTTCTGGGTCGGCGAGCGTGACAAGATGCCCAAGCGACCATGTGACGATGTACTGATCGCCCATCATGCAACCGTCGCCGCCTTGCCTACAGCCCAGCACCCTTGCGAGTTCTTTGCCAACTGACGGCTTTTCCGCCAGCACAAGTGATTTTCCCATTTTTCTCCTAACTCACCAACAACTTCTAACAAGAAAACTATTATTTCATCCGCGAGTATATATTGCGTTGCGTCATTCGCCCAAGGATATTCCGAGCATCCTTGCCTGTTCCAGAACCTCGCTATCGGGTGGGATGGTTTTCGTCTTACCCGCAACGTCGGATAGCGGGACATAGCCGATGGACGTGCCTTGGAGAGCGACCATGCATCCGTATTGTCTCCTCAGAATAAGCTCGCCCGCCTTGGCGCCCATCCGTAGGCATAGCACGCGGTCATGGGGCGTCGGGGCGCCGCCGCGCTGAAAATGCCCCGGCACCAGTAGCCGAATGTCCTGATTCTGCTTCTCGCCGAGCATCCGGACGAGTTTTGCCCCGGAGGACGCGCGTCCGGGTTCCGGTTCGAACTCTTGGTTGCCGGTGGACATGGCTGCTTCTTCTCTCGAAATCGCGCCTTCGGCTATGGCGATTATTGAGAACCCTTTACCCAATTGGATACGCTTGTTGATCGCTCCGATTACGCTGCCCAGCGAATATGGGATCTCGGGTACCAAAATTACGTCGGCGCTGCCGGCGAGGCCCGCGTACAGAGTCACCCATCCCGCTTTGTTCCCCATAAGCTCTATGACGAAAATGCGGCCGTGCGCGGCGGCAGTTGTGTGGATAGCGTCAAGAAACTCCACCGCTTTGGTGACAGCGCTGTCGAAACCGAAGGTATAGTCCGTACCGCACAGGTCGTTGTCTATTGTTTTTGGCAAAGTGACCACGTTCACGCCATTGCGGCTGAGCGTGAACGCTGTTTTTTGCGTTTTGTTCCCACCGAGCACAATTAGCGCTTCAAAGCGTTCGTCCTGGTAGTTTCTAATCATTGCGGCTGTGTTAGCGTCGATGTGTTCGTCGATGTCCTGCTTCGTCCGATATGGTTGCTTCGACGTACCGAGGATGGTACCTCCTTCCCGGAGAATACCGGAGAATTCTTTGAGTTTCATCTTGCGCCATTTGCATTCGATGAGTCCGCGGTATCCATCTTGTATTCCATACAGTTCCACGTAGGGGACGGCCTTAAAGAGCGTCTTTGCGACGCCCCTGAGCGCGGCGTTAAGTCCCTGGCAGTCTCCGCCGCTTGTGAGAAGCCCTATTTTCATCATTTACCCACACCATTCTCTATTGCTCACATTTGTGATTGTACTGTGTGTTTCCGCAGTTGTCAAGCGACAATTCCGGTTACTTTTCAGTGGTCTGACAATTCCGGGTAACTGTTCAGTGGGTGTCCAAAAACTCGCAATGGTTACAGGCTCCGCACACAAGTTTTGAAAATTGTACAAGTTTTCATCGCAGTACCAGTGCGTTGC
>WRNV01000114.1 GCA_009776445.1 Oscillospiraceae bacterium
CGACCTGGGGTGTAAAACAGCGCGACGCTACTGTCAATTATCGGCGACGCGGGTGTAAGTTTTGAGCGACGCTACGGTCAAATCTGGCGCGCCGTATTCAAAGGTATTTTCTTCAAGTACAAGTTTTGTGAATGGAGTAAACAATTTAAGGGAATCTTTTTTGTCGAATCCAATATTGATGTTAACATGGCGATAATGATTATAGAGTTTTTATCTGCCATACTTTCTCCAACTCGATTGCGACAGGTCATCGGTCATATCGTAATGTCATAATTGTTCTACGGAAACGAATGTTCATCTCCACCTGAATTAGCTAGCAACTTGTCAAATAGAATTTTATTGCGTTTGATAGAGTCCCTAACCATTTTACTATAAGGTAGCACCTCAATGTAGGCATTGTAGGTGTCGTGATAACGATAATAACTCTTACCATCTGGGGTCTTCTTGTAGTCGCGTTCTGCCAAGAAATCAGCCATGTCTGGCGCAATATCGCAAAGAATGTAACACGAAAAGCGCAAGCTCTGAGATGACATCTCCGCAATAGCAGTACCATTTTTATCTTTAAGTCTTCCTGTTTTGATTTCCTTCACATACTCGACAACCTGATCAATGCATCCCTTATCTGTACGGCCCGGGCGCTTAAACTCAATAATGGTAATATTTCCAATTTCTGAGTCTTGGCTATCACCAGTAAGTGCAAAGGCAGGACCAAATATTACTATATCAGGCTCCCTATCGCAGTCACTCTCCACAACAGTATAGCTTGATAAAGGTTTATCTGACGCCAAGTAGTAATGATATGCAAGTCGCTCATCAATCATCCATAGATTATGTTTGCTGTAGTCTATGTCGTCAGATGTAGTAATCATAGGAAATATTATGTTATGTATTTCCTTTTCCAAGGCATATTTCTTTTTTGTTTCATCTTTGTATTGAAGATTTCTATCCAAAATATCCAACATAACTTTCCTGTGCATGATATATCCAGCAAGTTCATCTTTACCTAAATCTGACACACGCTTTAGAAATTCGCTACACCTTGCTGTGTAATCCTCAAAATCCACTATACTATCAAGGTCATTGCGAACAAAGTTATTTTGGTCTTTCCTTATTGTCAGCTGATAAGCTTGTTCTTGCTTAAACAATTCTAAATCTAGTTTTTCGTCATCGTATGTGAGCGGTATCTTATCTATACATTCGCTGTAATGTCTTATCATTGAACGGTAACGAGGATTAGTATTATTTACATAACTCACAACCCGTTCTCTTTTTCGCAAATTATATGCTTCTATTTCATTTTTGAGAAAACCTCGAATTATCGGAACAACGTTGTCTATGATGTTCTTTTTAGTTATTGTTTTTGTAGACCCTAATCCAGTCATTTCCAATTGAATCTCACTATCCGAGTCGATTATATCTCTTTCATCTGATGTTTCAGTATTGGCAAAGGCAAAATCTGTGCGTTCAATGTTGATGTTTTCATCAAGTAAATGGCTGCTAATATATCCTACATATGTGAATTCTTTGTCATCGTTAGATAGCTTTCCAGTCAATTCAGTGATATAACTAGAAAGGTTATCTCCAAATACTTCGCGTTTGTGCGCACAGAAGTGAAGAATATGTTTGTCGTTAGAAGCAGCATAATTCTTTGCACTTATTAGACTAAAAGGATAACCTTCAACCGTAAATTCGGTTGTGTTTAATTGTCCTATTGACTCTTTAAACAAATCGTTAATACATATCAAATCTTGCTCGTCACAAATGGTTATGCGAGGGCAAATATCTAAGGCTAAGTAGGCAAAACAATGATTCATTATATCGCGCGCAAGAGTCTCAATTCTCTTTGGGCACTTAGTCTTATATTTATGGAAGTAATCCGTTAACACAACTTTTGTAAATGGCTGTGTTTTCACACTTCTTTGTTCAAGCCTTATCTTGGTTTCATCAGTAATTGAAAAATCAAAATTTCTATCGTAGTAGTTACCGTCTGTTCCTAAGTAGGTGCTTTCAATTTGCACTTTAGAAAAAGCCTTAAGCCAAAGTGCACGCCCGACTCCTTTGCAACCTATATCTGACTTGTACTCACTTCCAAAGGTATCAAATGAATGATAGTTGTCGTCATTGAAACCAATACCATTATCGGTAATAGTGAAAGAGCAAACGTCGGTTTCCCAACTTCCGCCAAAGAATACGTTGCCTAATTTTTGCTGTTCTCGTAACACTGATATAGTTATTTCACCTTTTCTGTTGCAAACTGCTTCGATACTTTGGATTGAATTGATAATAGCTTCAAAAAGCGGCAACAAAGGTGCATTGGTAGGCAATTTATATCCCTCTACAACAGCTTTGAATTTATATTCCATCTTATAATATACCCCTATGTTATGATTGCGTATAAATTTGTTGAACGCCATAAAGACGTCCATATTCTTCTCGAGTAATGACCGTGTCATACCCCCCAACTGGTTTACCTTTATGTTTATCAATGCCAGTATAAGATAGGCTTGAATCTTCATATCGCTTGAATTTATATACTGCGTCATTCATTAGTCCGCCGTTGAATACGCCGAGCGACACAAGAAGCTCAAAGTCCTTGACATCTAACCCCGTAACCCGTTTGAACAATTCCGGCTCAAACTGTGTTATGACATCTTTCAAGCTATATTCGCGGAAATCCGTTAAATACATAAAAACGGGAACGCGGGTTGCAAACTTGATAAGTTTTTCTTGTATCAACTTCCGCTTTGACTTATATTCCTTTTCTTCTTCGGTAAGCTTTTTCTTTTCTTTCGGAGAGGGTTTTTCGCCTGTGGCCTTTGCTTTCTTCACTTTGTCGGACAGATTGATTATCGTTTCAATATCGTTGTTCAGACTACGGAAACTCTCTATGTTCATCAAAGCCCTCATAGCGTCCTCGTTCGCCATGAGGCGGGCCAGCGTTTCATTATCGACATTGACAAGTAATGCGCTCTCCCAACGTCGGGCAAGAAGCGTCGCGGACGTCCCGGCCATCGCAATATCCAATACATCGCTTGCGTTTATCTGCTTCATGGTGCTGCCGTCATAAGCGATAACAGGCAGGAAGTTGATAAACTCCGCAACTTTTTTCTCCGGATTACCTTCGTTCACATCGAGCCTGCAACTATAATCCGCAATCTGCCGGAGCGCACGGTCAAGAGCAAAATCGAAAATATAACACTCATGCTTCATAATCTCGCGCTTTCCTGCACCTATGTCCACTTCCCACGGACTTTGTACACGGAAAGCAGCTTGGAAATATGTTTCCGGGCTTGAAAGGTTGCGTAGCATGAAAATACCCGTCCACGGTTTCACAGTTACGCCTGTTGTCAGCTTGCCACATGTTAGCGTTATTGTTTTCGATTTCAGTGGGTCCCGCATTGATTTCTGCACGGGAGCAAGAGCGTCTACACCAATACCTGCGCCGCTACCTGCACAGACGTTTATCACATACTCGTGATAAAAAGTATTGTTTTTTTGTCGCAACAGATTACGCATAGCGAAGCATGAAGCTACGTTTGGTAAAAACCATATCGTATGTGACAAGATTGAGAGTAGTCGGCTGTTTGAGTACGGCATTTCAGGCTTTCTTGCGCCCAACTTTAAATCGTCGGTGGTGGTGCCGAGATATGCACCTCGTATGAGGTCAAGCCACTTTTGGACATATTCTTCATACTTGAACTTTGCCTCGTTGTTCCGGCCCTCTGCGGAAAAGAACACGTTGAGGTCGAACTCGTCAAACTCCCCCTGCATGGCAATCTGCCGTATGCTGTCCGGGATTTTATAAGTCATCATCACTATGCGCGGCAAAGCGGCATAAGGGTTATCGGGCGGCTCCGTCCAGTTGTCCTTTGCCCGTTGTTCGTCAGAATATGTCCAGTTGTAAATCTGATCCTCAATGAACTCGCCGGAGTTTATCGCCCGGAAAGGCGTTCCCGATAAATACAAATATCGCGGCGTGGTGATAGGTAGCCACGTTTCATTGATGGCGTTGCTTTCTTCGTCTTTCGCGTACTTTTCCAAGTCAAGGGCCTCGTAATCGTCCTCATCCCCGGCTTCAAAGAGTTTTCTTGCGTTTTCGCGCCATGCGCCAAAATGATACTCGTCGAAGATAACCAAATCCCAATTTGTCGTATGTACCCATTCGTTTTTCGGCTTTATACCACCAGTATCGTTTGTTCCGAGGTAGTCTTGAAAAGACCCAAAGCATACGATTGGTTTTGTTTTATCTGCTGTTTCCCATGACAAACCAGTTGTACGGCTGATGAACTGCCATCCCTCAAAGTCAACGTGCGTATTTATATCTTCTTCCCATGCACTCTCAACAGCAGGCTTGAATGTTAATATGAGAACCTTTGAAAGTCCCATACGTTTTGAAAGCTGATAGGACGCAAAAGTTTTCCCGAAACGCATTTTTGCGTTCCAAAGGAATTTTGCCGAACGGGAGCCTTTTTCTTTTGCGGCTGACTTGAAATATTCAATCGTTTTGCTGACAGCTTCCTCCTGCTCAGGGCGCATTACAAAATCACGGGTACGGTTTTCTATGTTATCAACATTGTCACGGACGGCTATGTAAGCCGCCTGCAATTCATTAACTGTACACCGAAACCACTCACCCCCCTCGCTTGAATAACCACGTTTCTCAAGGATTCGATGAACGTCGTGATCGCTGAAATTACCTCCGTCCGAAAACATTGCGGATTCTGCAAAAACAATACGGTAAGGTGTTTTCCCGTCTGGGCGTTTCGTGTGGTACTGCTGGGCAACTCGCTGTTCGACGCCGATTGTAGTATAGCCGACTTTAAGTAAGCCCTTGTATTCCGGGTTGCTTTCCTCGTAGGCATATATCATTGGACGAGCTTCCGAGCGCAGCGGGAAAAACTCTCTGTCCATACCTCTGTCCTCCATGTTTCAGTCTTATAAATCGAATAAGCTCACCTGCTGCTCTGCCGATGGCATGGGCGGATAGAATGCGCCGATAATAATAAACGGGTTAGGAGCTACATTGTGGAACTGCTTTGTAGTGCCGAGGAAAAAATGCAGGTCTTTTTTAATGAAATCATCGTAATACTTCTCCCGTACCTTTGTCGTTGCAACATTCTCGTCACCCTTCGCTCGTTTAAGACAGTTAAAGTACAGCATACCAATCTCCCAATCCTCAATCATCATAGTGGATTGCTTCCCTGTTTCGTCCTCGAACCTATACGAGAATTTATACGGGACTTTGGGAACAACCTTAAACTCCTGCTCTATCTCCTCTGCCGTCTGAAACAGGTTTAATTGTTGTGACAACCCCTGTAAAATAGCCAACTTATTAGCGTCCCAGTCGCGTTCAACAGGTTCAACAATGAAATCAAGCACCTTAGTCGGCTTGAACACAGCAAGGGAAGTGCCGTCCGACTTCGCCTTGTCAATCAACTCTTGCAATTCAGTATAAACCTTCTTGTTCTTAAAGATAATCCTGCGCCGCTCGTTCCAGTCAACCTTCTTCGGCTTCGTGTCCACGGAAAGCGTTGACAGGTCAGGTCGGTATGTTTCGGGTCGGAAGTCCGCCGTGTTGCGAACTGCGTCAACCTCAATCCAGGTATATTTCGGGTACTTTTGGTCAAAGTCAAGTTTTCTAAACGGAACTGGATAAAGACGCACCCACGAACCATCTTCAAGAACACCAGCCGTACAAACAAGTTCCGAATAATCTTTTGAAATTGTCGGATATGTCTTAACAACAATGTAAACTCGCTTCTTTTCGTATGTCATAAATCTATGCTCCTTACCTCGTGCGCTCTTTTAATATAATCCCTGATAACGTGCCTGTGACACATCGGTGCTTCACGCTCGTAGCACATCAAGGCTATCCGCACATTGGAACTTAGCAGGGTATATACATATTCAAGATGCCTGTCAAGATTAGGGAGAGTCTTTCCAAACGCGCTGAACAGGTTAGCGTAGTCCTCTGCCGTTTCAAGCGTGGCGCGTTTGTCTGACTCAATGCCAAGGTCGGGTATATGCACATATTTAATCCCGACTGTCCCCGTTATACGCTCCAGCTTACCCTTAGAAAATCCGAACTTCCGGCTTAATGGGTTCTTGCGTACATCACACAGCAGCTTAACCCCGTTTTGGATTAACTCGTTAATAAACGCTTCTATACTGTGCCCCTCGTAACCTATTGTAAAGAGCGTTTGAACCGACTGTCTGTACTTCTGCCTTTCGCTCATAAATAACTCAGCCTCTTGCTTGCCAAAAAGACGCGAAATCATCTCACTGTTCACGGTATAGTAGGGATATGCCCGATAAGCCTTGCGAATGAGGTTGTTCCCACGCTCGGACGGAATATTGTACGGGGACTCATGCACATAATCGCCCGCCGCTTTAATTTTCGTGCCGTCAACAGCCAGAAACCCATCCCTGCGAAGAATATCTATGTCCTCTGCGAGCTGGAACGAGTACGAGCCGTACATATATGGCAGAAACTCATAAAACTCCGAATTGTCCTCCATCGTATGCAAAAACACCAGCTTTTGCAAGTCAGTAGAGGACACGCCGCCGCCAAGCTGACGTATGAATGCCAACAGGAAGCGTTGGCGTTTGTATGTCGGTTGGGTGTTATTCATCGCAAGTCACCTCTGCTTAAACAAATTGATTTGAAAACAGTATCGTCAATAGCATTTTTACAGCCAAACAAGCCATCCTTTCTGCCTCGGAAATAAAAGGTTCTTCGTTTTTAAGGATTTCATCGTCATCCAAGTTATATAAATGAACCCATTTGTTTCGATAACGTCGTAAGCTATGTAAAGCTTCTTTTTCATCATCACACAACATACTCTCGTTATCAATTACCGAGTGAAGCGGTTGGTTTTGCATATCAGGGGTTTCTGTTTTTAAGTATGTTTCTACACAGGCAAGTGACATTACAACCGTAGATAAATCAGCGCCATGAACAAATGCAGTATAGGTGTCCTTTGCAATAAAGTTGCACCATTCAGAATACGCTACTCCGCCAACAAGCATTGCTTCTTCCAATTCCATCCAATACCGTTCGCGCTCTTCTTTACGCATCCCCACCACCCTCATTCAACTCCATCGGTCGTATCATGCTCTCAATGAACGCGACTTCGTCCTCGGTGATGCCGTATTTGGCGTAGAGCTTTTCGTCCGTCCACGGCTCTGAGAAGTCTTGAATGGGGACGAACGCAAATCTATCACGCGTTATATCCTGTGAAAACATAAACTGGGATACTAAAAAGCGAAAGAACGATGTCATCATGTAGCCACGTAGATTTTCTGCTGCTTTTTCGTTATCAAAACTTCCAACGACGATATACGTTTCTGTACAAATTGTCTTTGGTGGCAGTATATGAAGTTTTGTAAAAACCTTACGCTTTCCATCCTTTCCGGGGCTGCCAGCATGGTCGTATGCAGTTTTTGCACAAATGACGTTCCATTTATCTATAATATCCAAGCCTGTCGTGATTGCATTTCTAGGATATGCTCCTTCGCCGTTTTGCCATCGTAGAATCAAGTCACCATGACTTTTTGGACGTTCGTTAGTAGGCAATCCAAACGGCTTGCGGCTCGTAACTTGCGTGTTCATCATTTTTTCATTCAACGATTTCGCTTTATGAATAACTGAAACAGCTTTACCATTCCTAATAAAAATCTCAAACTCGTTCAATAAACGTGTAGTCGTAAATTGCTCACTATTGACAATATTTGTAACTTCACATTCGCCTTGGGCATCTCTATTCCATAAAAAGAAACAAACACCACCAGCCAAATCAACACCCGGAAAACATTCCATTGCATTTTCATAATCACACAAATAGCGTATATGTGTATCATTCAACATTTCGTTACGAAAATCATTCAATCCCTTACCACCAGCAAACCAACGAGAGGGAATAATCATAGTTAGAAAGCGTGGCTTAAGCTTTTTAGCTTGTTGCACAAAGTGATGGTATATTGGCTTCGCGCTTACACCATGCCCCCCGTCACTCAACTGATACGGTGGATTGCCTATAATCACATCAAACTTCATATTAAATATCTCCTTCGGTTTTGTCGTATGAATAAACTCGTAGGCGTGTGATTCCAGAGTTTCGCCCCTGTCATATTCGCCTTTGGTAGCTCCACAGAAAGCACATTTTTCCCCACGCCAAACATGCTTTATTATCTTGAAATGGATATTGCCCTCTGCGTCATCAAACTGGGTTATTGAATACCTACCGTTCGGATATTTTGAACAATACACACTCCGGCGTGACAGCAAAGAGGTCATTTCCGTTATCGCAATCCCAAAAAGCTGGTTATGAAATATATGATCAATACGTTCCATGAGGTCTGGTATTTCACTTTCAAGCCCAATAAGCAATCTCTTGGCTATCTCACGCAAGAACACACCAGACTTACAAGAAGGGTCAAGAAATGTCGTAGTCTTGTCACTGAACAGCTCTTGTGGGAGCATATCAAGCATTTTATTCACAATATCCGGCGGCGTGAATACCTCGTCATTAGAAAGATTAGCAAGGCATGAAAGTACATCGGGATTGTATGTATTCGCATAAAAATCACTCATGCTGTGTTACCCTCTTGTAATGGACTGGCGGGAACTCACGGATAGGGGACAAGACAACCGTGCCTGTTTCGTCACGCTCGTATGCGCCAACCTCATTGAACAAATCTAACTGCAAAGCTGCCGAGTTTTCCTCCAACATCTGGCTTAGTTGAAAATCACGCCGCTTAAGCATTGAACCGTTTACGTCCGACCATTCAGCAAAAACAATCGGCTCTCCGTCAGCATTTTTCATAGTCAATGCGTCCCCACAAAGAATATTATGCCGAAGGATATGTCGCACGGCTTCACGGGTATCATCGTTCGCTTCTTTTTTGCATATAGCCGTGTATTCTTTATCGAAAATATCAAACATTCGCTTTCGGCATACATCAACATTGTCCGACAAAAGCTCTACACCGTATATACTCGTTACCGCAATGACAGCGTACCGTTCATAATCGGCCGCGTGTTTACCGTACCACGACTTTACAACAGCGAGCTTCCGGCGCAGTATCTCTGCAAGGAAATTGCCATCACCGCAAGCCGGCTCAAGAAAACGACTATCAATTCGTTCAGTTTGTCGCTTTACAAGGTCGAGCATAGCGTTGACCTCTCGTTCTGCGGTAAAGACTTCGCCGTGATCCATTATGCGTTGTTTTGATTTAGTTTGACTTTTCATTTTTATCTTATAAATGGGTACATTATATCATGTATATTAGTCAGTCACCCATGTCTAGTGCTTTTTAGCGGCCAATATGACTTGCTCAAGCGCAACCATTGCACAAGACATTCATGGCGGCTTAATATGTTATTTGGTAGGAAAAACGATTACTCTGCAAGCTGACTTGGCTCGGACAGAATAACAGACATCCCCAAAAATAATTCCTCAAAACATATGCTAAACTTGGAACATTCTGATATAGCTTGTGACGACATATATTATAAGTACTTGTTTATTTGAGGAGGTTTGCTTGTTTAAGGTTTCCCGTAGCAGTAATCTGGCATTTCTGCCTTTTGTCTTCTTCTTGCCGGAAGACTTAATCGTTAAGTGTCCTACGCTCTATTCCTTACCGCGCTGCATGAGTATGATAGCATGCTCTGAAGAGCATATCGGCACTACCCGACTTTGCCACTTGAAGAAAGAAAATGAAGCGCATATTGGCTTCATTGGTATAGCGTGCTTCTGTTAGAAATCAGGTCGTTTGCGGAGTTTGAGAAG
>WRNV01000115.1 GCA_009776445.1 Oscillospiraceae bacterium
GTTTTCTTTCATATACCAATCCTTCACGAGATTGCGGGTCAAGCCCGCAATGACGGGAGTGTAGAGTATTCAGTTGGCGTCAAGTGCATACCCAGGTAAAAATATATGAGTACTTACTAAAACAAAACTATGTGAAGATATGCGCGTCATGCTTTATCCTCCTCGCGCCTGTTTGCCGATGCTGCTTTTCCCAAGATCCGCGAAATGCTTTATACGACTGCCCAGGCTTGGGAATTCGGCTTGCGATTTGGGCGAGAACATCGCCATCCCGAGATCCTGCGAAGCGGCGGCCTCATTTCCAATCAAAGCCCATGCCGAGTCGATGAGATGCCGAAACTCTCTCGCCTCGGTTTTTTTGCAGAAGAACTCCTGCGTTGACGAGTTTATATCCTCTCCAGAAATCTGTAAAAACCCATATTCTTCGCACAGCGACATGACCCGCCGAAGCTGATCCGCCGTATTTCTAGCTGGCATATACGTTACCGCCCGGATGCCAGCCTGCTTAAGATATGCCATTAGCTCTTCCAGAAAAGAATCCTCGAACGCCTGCGGCTTTTTGTCGCCAGTCGTGGATACGCCAACGTCGCCAAGATAGGCGTACGCAGGGATTGCCCCTAGTTTTTCGCCAAGAGCGATAAATTCAGAAATATGAGTCAATTCGTCGGTCGCGTCCACATATATACTGCCAATTAACTGGCTTTTGAATTGTCCGAGGAGGAATTGGCGGTGCAATTCATTGTCAGTAAACGCGGACGCCAAAGCGTATAAGATATGCCTCTCTGTCACGCTACCGCCAAACGCGTGGAGCGACAATGGCAGTATATCCCGCTCAAAATCAAGCGATAGACCGTAGGGCGCTAATAACTGATTCAAGTTGTTTACCATTTTTCTGTTGCGGATATTCCGCTTTTCCCTGAAAGGCGCTAAAAAACGCTCCGCCTCTCCAAGCATCCGGCGGGGAATGGCATGCATCACCATGTACGCGACCGATTCCTGATCCGGATTATTCAGTCGCCTCCCCTCAAACGGGGTGCTGGTGAAGCTGCAGCGGCACTCAAACCCGACTGTTACCGGAACGCCGATGATTTGCCCAGCTTCGATGAATTCTTCAGTGCCCCCAACGCTATCGTGATCCATGATCCCAGCGACTGCAAGCCCGCTTGCCCACGCGAGATATGCCGCCTTTGACGGAGAATATGGGGAAAACGAATATGTAGTGTGGATGTGATTGTTGACATATTCCCTGCGGCTCGGTCGCTCGATAAGCCCCTGTGCGCTCGCCCGCGCCAGAGCCGTGAGGGCTTCCAGACGCTCGCCTGGCTCATGAGAGTTTAGTAATTCAACAAGTTTTTCTATCATGTCAGTATGCCTCTTAGCCATCCTTATTTGGCTTTTGCAGCGCCCATATTGGACAAAACCATCCCCGCTATTATCACGACGCCGCCAAGAAAAGCCCAAATCGATATTGTTTCCCGGAGCCATAAATATGCAATAAAAGACGCGAAAAATGGAACCAGGTACAAAAATACCGTTATATGTGTTGTTTTTTCAGCTTTCGAAAGGGCGAACCCCCACGACAGGAAGGCAAGCGCCGCTGGGAATACGCCCAGGTATGAGACGATCAAGTTGACCGCAAGTGTGGATCCCGGCAGTTCGCGTATGAAAGTCGGGAGGAATATGAACATGAATAAAGTTGCGATTACAATAGTATATGTGGTAGCCTCAAGCGCGGAGTAAGTCTTCAGCAGTTTCCGCTGGAGGATATTATATAAGCTGGTCGCTATCGCTGCCCCAAGAAGTAAAAACACGCCGACATTGAGCGTAAAATCCGTCGTTTGGCTAAGCGTGATTATAACCAAGCCGCAGAAACTGACGCCAACCCCTGCCCAGCAGGCCGGCTTTACGACCTCTTTGAGTATTATCCGGGATAGAACAATAGCGAATACCGGCGCCGAGGCGATGATGAAACTGCTGATCCCGGAAGCAACGTACGCCGTCCCGGTGTTGAAGCAGTACATGTACAAAAACATGCCAACAAACCCTGCCAGCGCGAACAGTGGCAAATCCTTTACCTTTGGCAGTTTTATTTTTCTTATAATGCCGATTATCCCTAAAGTAACTGACGCGACAATAAAGCGCAGCAGCATTATTGACCCCGGGCTGTAGTAGTCGAGCGAGTACTTAGACGCGGGAAAAGCGGAAGACCAAAGAACAATAGTGAACAGCGCGGCGGCATAAGTAACAGTTTGCTTTTTGTTTACAGCATTAAGTGGTAGCATTATAACCCCCCTTTTCAAAAATTAGTTAGCAGAGTGTGTAAATAATCCACTCCCAGCATTATAATTCCAAACTGGTAAGATATCAAGAGTTTCACAGTTTAACGATACACCCAGTGAGAAACAGTGAGAAACTGGTTGCACAAACAGCCTTCCGAAAGCAAAAATGTGGATAAAGTCACAAGAGAACCGTCCATAGTGTTCTAAAAATCCCATTGACTAAATTCACAGTTTCCTATATTATAATAAGTAGTCGCAATCTGTTTGTCGATTGCCTGAATTCATAGCGTTTTACGCTATATGGATGCCGTGTGAGCGGAGTCCTTCCTGGGGGGGAGTTTTCAGTCGAGAAACAAACAGCGTAGCGATGAAAACTGGCATATATAAACGCAAAACAACAAAGATTAGAAATTTGCGTAAATTACAAAAAGGAGGAATTGATTTAATGAATCATCACAGACTCGCAAAGAAAGTATTCGCCTTGATACTAATGGTCGTCATGATCCTGTCGGCTATGCCCGCCATGGCTGTCACTGTGACGCCGAACCTCTCTTATAGGTTCTACATGGTAGGAAACTCACATATCGACACAGCGTGGAGATGGCCGATCCAGCACACCGCCGAGGAAATCATCCCGAATACGTTTAATAGACAGGTCAACGCGCTCAAGGGCAACTCGACATATAGGTTCACCTCATCGTGCTCAACTCACTATAAATGGACTAAAGAGTACTACCCAACATTGTACGCAGACATAGTAGATCTCTTCCATAAAGGGCAGTGGGGCATTGCCGGCGGCCAGTTTGTCGAGCCAGACCTAAACGTGATGGAAGGCGAGACGTTCGCGCGCCACGGCCTCTATGCGCAGCACTTTTTCCTTGAAGAGCTAGGGCAGATAGCTTATGTCGGNTTGGTGCCGGACGTGTTTGGATTCTCGGGGCAGTTCCCNCAGTTCCTGAGGAAAACAGGCATGACGAGCTACGTCGCGACCAAGATGAACTGGAGNTCNGACCCGGCTGACGGCGCGATGGACCCCGGCCCATGGAGCCAGAGCANCAGCGGCCAAAACTCCAAAGGCCGCGAGTCCGACCTCTTCTGGTGGGAAGCCCTCGACGGGTCAGACGTGCTCGCGTATAACTGCTACAACGACTACACAGCCTCGTACAGCACCAGCGATTTCAGGACCAGCAGCAACAACGTGTTCAACCGTATATCCAGATCCGGAAGCGTCTCGCTCTCAGGGGCACCTGGATACACTAACGGCACATATTACTACGATTACGACAGTAACATCAAGTACGCGCTCGGAATGTTCGGAGAAGGCGACCACGGCGGCGGGCCGAACACGGGAACTGGCTCTGGCAACCACGGCTGGCCGGCAAATAACTCGGGCGGCACTAACGGCTCGGTAGTCCTCCCAGCCACCCTTGAAGATTACTTCAGGGACGTGCGTAAACCCGGCGTGGGGACGAACAACAATGCCGACGGCGCTAACAGAGACGCAACAAAACTGCTAAACGACGGCACTTCCTTGGGCCTTGTGTATAGGCACGCAGGTGAGAACTACCTCTCGTACCACAGGGGCACGTACACGTCATGGTCACGCGTGAAGAAAAACAACCGCCAGCTCAACAATCTGTCCCAGACAGCCGAGCAAGCTGCAACAATCGGCTTCTGGACGAATTCGCTGGCGAACAACAGCCACGAAAAGATAGAGACCTCCTGGGAGAGGATATGCATAAACACCATGCATGACATCCTTCCAGGTTCCTCCGGGCCGATCGAGTACTATCAGACGTTCATGAACGGGGAACTGTGCAGGAACCTGCTCACGAATGTGCAGAACAACGCGCTGGCAGCGCTGGCTTACAGGGCTGACACGACGGTCAGCGAAGGCGTGCCGATATTCGTTTATAACCCGTCGTCCTGGCAAAGGGACGGCGAGACTGAGACGACTATTCAGCTCGACAAAGACTACCCCTACATAAGAGTCTTCGACGCGGCTAACAACGAGATGCCAGTTACCGTAATCGACAAGCAGGCTGACGGTGCAGCGAAGATCAGCTTCATCGCCAAAGCTGTGCCATCGCTTGGCTATAAGGTATTCAGAGCCGTCGGCAGCGACGTAGCGTCGTCGCTTTCCACCGACGTGAAGCTCGTTTCCAATACCGCATCATCGATCGTCATCGAGAACGACAGCCTGAGGTTCACCATTAACAAGGCGACCGGTAACATACCGAGCCTCATCAACAAAAAAGACAATGACCGTGAGGTGTTCTACCAGACAGCCGCCATCGAAGGCAACGCGCTGCAATGGAAGACAGACACCGGCGGCAGCAGCTTCCCGGCGTGGGATATGACCAACTCTGAGTTCGGCGGCGTGACCCAGACCTTCAACACGGTCACAACCCTTGTCGGGGCGCCAGAAATCGTGGTCAATACGCCTGAGAAGATAACTGTCAAGGTGACACACAGATGGACCGATTCGAGCAGTTACGGGCCATCGACCGCCACACGCTACATCACGTTGCTCGCGGGTAGCGACAAGATAGATGTCCATTTCGATCTCGACTGGCAGATGCAGCAGCGCAACCTCAAAGTAGCGTTCCCAGTCGCCGTGGACGCAAGGGCGGCCAGCTACGAGATTGCGTACGGCGCGCTTGATGGCGCAACGGAAGTTGCGAGGATGAACGCGGCTGCGGCTCTGATCGCTCCTGGAAATGCCAACAATCCGCTGATGTCGAACAGCCTCACGGGCGTCCCCTCATACGCTGGGGCGCTAGGCCGCGCGACGATCCGCGACACGCGCTGGAACGCTGCCCGATTCGAGCAGTCGGGGCACAAATGGATGGACGTGTCGGCCGATTCGAAATCACACGGAATGAGCATACTCAACGACGCGAAATACGGCCACGATGTACTCCGGATGGTCAGGAGCGGCAGCAGCACAGCTGGTACCGGGACTGACGCCGGCATAGTGGGCAGCGAGACCTACGTGCGCGCGCGCCTGACGGTCGTCCGCTCGCCGCAGAGCGCCAACAACGACTACCAGCGGGCTACACAGGTCCCGAACCCGACGAGCCACCGCATAGACATCGGCGAGCAGAATTTCAACTACTCGATATACCCGCACGCCGGCACATGGCAGGACGGCAGCACATCTGTGAAAGCCCATGAGCTCAACTTCCCAATGCAGTCCTTCCAGACACTACCAAGCGCAGGCGACAGCATCCTCGGCAAGGAGAAATCCTTCCTGAGCCTCAACAAATCAAACGTCATAGTAGGCGCCGTGAAAAACCAGCACGACGAGCCGACGAACAAGAACAAGCTCATCGTTAGGGTATGGGAAACCAACGGCGTTGACACCACAGGTGTAGTCATGACGCTGCCCTCGAACGTAGTCGCTGTCAGGGAAGTCAACATGCTTGAGCATGACTACAATGAGCTTTCCAACGACAACATAGACAACCCAGTTTCAAAAGCGCTTGTGGCGCAGAACATAGCCAGGAGCGGGAACACGGTCACTTTCAACATCGGCCACTACGAGATATTGACGATGGAGATCGTAATAGACCCGTACGCCGGCGCTCAGCTTGGACTCACGCAGACGCAGATCAACCTGGCTGGATCATTTGACACCAGAGGCACAAGCCCCGATTCCGCCCGCAGCGTGGGCAACCTGGACGGAAGCGGCAACTCGATACCTGAGCCGCTGTGGAACGAGGCGAGGCTCTCCGGCGTCGACTACCAGGGAATTAAATTCCAGCTCGGCCCAGACGCCGCCAACAACTTCGTCGCCGCGAACGGCCAAACGATCCCGATGAGCGCTGGGGCAACAGGATTCACCAGAGTCTACCTGCTTGGCCTTGCTGGGAAAAACGCGTCTGCCGTCGGCAAGTACACAGTCAATTACTCAGATGGCGAAACAGTAACGAAAACAATAGCATTTGCCGACTGGACATCGCCGCTGACCGGCTGGGTACCCATGGACAGAATGGACACGAACCCCTACGTCTATGACTCCATAGCCCATGTCTTTACGCATTGGCACACCCCGAGCATCGACATGATGACGATGGATAACTACCTCTACGTCTACTACATCGACGTAGACCCGGCAAAGACGATATCGAGCATACTGCTTCCTGAAGCTGTCGGAGCGAAAATTGCCGCGATAACCCTTATAAACAGCGAAGCCCCCGAATTCGGCAGCACGGATGAGGGCAAAAACGGCGGCGACACAGAGTTCTACTGGCAATTCTCAGATCTGTCGGTAGGCTATGATGTTGGCACTGTTATTGAAAAGCTAAACATCGCGGGCGCGGTCTCACCTCTCGCGCAACGGGCTTTCAGCTCTCTCAACAGCGCGGGAACTTCGACTTCAGGCACTGAAGGCGCAAATCAGATAGTCACAAACAACGGAAGCTCGAAATGGTGCAACACATCAACCAACGCAAACAACGCGTGGTTCATCATGGACGCTGGCGCGGCGCGCAAAGACCCAGGTTACGTCATACGCGGCGCGAACGACGACATGAGTTATACAAGCAGGGTGCTGCATAGCTGGATCATCCAGGGTGGTGCCAGCGCGTCCGGCCCATGGACGACCATCAGTACGGAAAACAATCGTGGCAGTGGATGGACTGCAAACTACCAGACTAGAATGTTCATGTTTGACTGGTCCAACCCCGACATCCCAGCTGCAGGGTACAGGTACTACAGGCTGCAAATTATCCGCATTGGCAACAGCGCCAACGGTACGGCTCTCGGCACATCAAATACGACAGTACAGTTCTCCTACTTTGGCCTTGTCACCGCCTATGGCGAGGATGGCGAACTGACAACGCAGGCACTGTCCGGCGCGATAAGGCAGGGCGACGTCATTACTGTCAACACCGTCAACGGCACCAACATCATCAAGCTGGGCGGTAATGTTGCCAGTACTGCAGTCGCGCCAGTAAGCGCCAAGAACTATACTTCCATCAAGAAAGGCTTAAACGTAAAGGTGACTGAAAACACCAAGCTTGCCTATTCGTTTAAACCCACTGACGCTATCAGCACACATATGTCCATCGACGTGAAGTTTTTAGACGGGGGATACCTCAGAGCTCTCAATGCCGTAGACCAGTACGGTATAGCGTTGAACCCGAAAGCTCAGGGCGAAGGTGGTAAACTGAAAGTAGGCGAGTGGAACTATATCGAAACCGATCTGGGCAAGGTCGCCGAGGGCAGGGTCGTAAGCGAAATCGTATTTGGCTTTGAAGTTGAAGACGCGCAGCCCGGCCAAGCGATCGAAGGTTTGCTGGATAATGTGGCAATTTTCGTAGATAAAGGTGAAAGCGAAGACGTGAAATTATACGCCGCGCTATATACCTCAACCGGAAAAATGGTCGATTACGTTATCAGCGAGACTGTCTCCCCAGGCGCTTTCTCCTCAATTCTCCTTGACCTAATGTTAACACTTGACGCGAGCAAGGCAGGAAACGGTTGCTACGTAAAGGTGTTCCGCTGGACTCCAGACGACTTTATCCCTGTGGCGGATGAAATACGATTTCAGTTTTAAGTAACGCCACATAGCAAACAAAAAACACAAAAACAAGGGGGCGGGTTTAAAACCCGCCCCCTTGAGTTTTCAATAAACTTTAGTTCCCTATCACGAATTCTAACCACAAAGTGCATCAGTATTTGAGTGGGAGAGCCGTTGGACACTTGATTTTGAACAGTTTGTAGATGTCGTTGGCTTTCTTGAAAGCCTCTTGGGTAATGATTTTGTCAGCAAACACCTTGCATTTCTGATTGCGCAAATTCAGCAAAGCCGATATTGGGTTGTACGCGGTTTTTAAAAGTGCGTCTTGCAACTGCTTCATAAGCACAGTGACAATGAAAGTCAGGAGCAGGTGCCCGCGAAACGTTTCCTCCGTCTGCACGCGCAATGGCAACATCTCGGCGTAGTTCTTGCCGATATCGAATACCTGCTCGATTTGCTGTCTCGTATAGTATAAGGGAAGTAGGCTGGTGGTCGCGATTCTCCGCGAAGCGACGATGATGAAAACGCCTTGGCCCGCAATTGTGTCAAACACTTGGTCCGTGTCCATTTTGCGGTCTTTTGCGCTCCGGAAGGTCTTTCGCGACTCGGAGGCTTTGCGCTCAATGTCAAGCCCGACATAGGCATATGCGTTATGGCCATGCAGTTCCATGGGGATACATTTCAGGTAGACGTATCTGCCGTTATACTCAATGAGGTTCTCCTTTGATTCAAGCGAACCCAGGTGTTCCTTTACAAGGTCTTTGTAAATCGTCAAGTTTCCCTTCAGCCTTGTAATGAACGACACTTTGTTGTCATAAAAATCGCGGATGTTGTCCTCGGTATAGTATCCGGCATCAAGAATGGCAAACTTAACGTTTATCCCTTGCGCCTTCAGTTCTTCAAGACACCTTATCAGCGTCATCGTGTCTACCACGTTTCCGGGGCAGTAGCGAAAATACAGGGGGAGCCCCGTCTTCTGCTGGACTACATATACAAGCCTGACCTCGTTGCTGATCTCCCCGTTATGGTTGTTGACTGCGGTCAGGGGGAAACGGATGCTGTTCGGAAGCCCCGTACTGTCAATCAAAACGTTCTCAGCCCCGGAACCCGACCGGTCGAGCAGCTTGAAATATTCCCGGAAGAACTCGCGCTGCGAGTATTCGTCCCCGATTGCTGTCAGGAAGTCGCTTATCCGCTGGCTCGAAAGGTTCGCGTTCGGGTACAGGATCCGGGCATAGCTGCCTTCCCACCAGCTTTGTGCATGGCAGTTGGCTGCGGAGCAGACGGCATAATACATGATCATCGCGTAGAGCGTATCTGGGTTCCCATATCCTATGGCGTCAATCGCGGGCTGTAGCGCTTTCGCCCGTACGAACCGATCAATGAAGAAGGCATCCCCGAAGTCCAGTATTAGCAGTTCCTTCCTGCCCGCCGTAGGCGGCACATACTCCACTGGCGCCTTATCGTAAGTGTTGGATGCGAGGTCATACGTAAATATTCCGCGCTCGCGGCTTTTGTAAATGCCGCCCCCCTTGTCGAGTACCCTGCCGAGGTTCGTGTAATCTTTGTTGACGTTCTCGCCATCCCTTGTGGAAACGCAGAGTTTCGCATACTCGATCCCGTTCTTGACGTCATAAGCAATGAACACACCGCTCCCCTCCCTGTGGTTAGAATATTAGTTTCTATCCACATTATCACACAGAACATCAGGGAATGCAAGTACTTTTTGAAATTTTGTTGCAATGATTGGACTTGCACGAAGTTTGGCCGTTCGTCATCGTGGATTTCATGATGTGGTTTGAATTTCCAATAGGGAACTAAAGATAACCTGGGTATGCACTTGACGCCAACTGACCCAAACCCACTCCAGACAACTAAGCGATAAGGGGGTATCGACTTCGCTTCGACTGCGTACAGCGTTCGTCTCACTGTCGTCATTGCGGGCTTGACCCGCAATCTAAGTCCCAC
>WRNV01000116.1 GCA_009776445.1 Oscillospiraceae bacterium
CCATCGCGTTAGCAAGCCTGGATAGCATTGTCGCGGCCTGTTCACGAGTCAGATTTGCTTGCGGGCTAAACGTCGTAGCTGTTGTTCCAGTAGTTACTTTGATAGCAGCCGCTTTGATTGCATTAATGTCATTGGTGTCTGTAAACGGATTGTCTCCGATTTCGATAACATTCCCGGTAACAGTTTCGTAAAGCGTCACCGCCAAAGACGCGAACTCAGCTCGGGTAGTCGCTTGCGTGTACTTTGATTGAAGGTTCTCGGGCACAAGGTTCGCCTCAATAGCCGCGTTGACTTGTTCAACTGCCCATGAGGATGGAGTCTCGACGCTCGGTTCACTGCTAAACTTGATTAAATACAGTTCGCCGTCTTTGATGCCATACCCGACATTGTTTACATAGTTGGAAATGTCATCATACTCGAATGGGACGAGAATACTGTTTTTTGTGTCGACATAGCCGTATTTTCCGTCTTTCCGGGCTGCAAATATTCCGTTTTTGCCGAAAATGTTTTCATATTGCGGTTCGATCACCCAAGCACCCGTCTTGTCTATGATGCCGTATCTGATGTTGCTATATACCCTTACCCCCACGGAGGCATAACCGTCCACGAAGTTGTACAAGGATTCTGCATCCAAGGTAATCTGCTGTTTGCCGCTTGAGTCAATGTAATAAGCAATGTACTCATCTTCGCCGACCCGCTCAAATGCCCACGCCAATCCTTCGTTGACCGTGCCGACATTGGAGTACTTCATGCCCAGGTCTGCCAATACTTTCCCGGTTTTATCGAGGATGACATATTTATATTCGTCCCCATCCCATGAGGCTTGGCCTTGCCACAAGGTAATCAAGCCGTCCAATCCAATGTTGACGCCAGTCCCAGCGCCATATGGATCGATGCTCAGCGGAGCATCGGGGGTGTAATTGCCCGTTACTTTGCCGGAATAGTCGAGGATGACCAGTGGCTCATTTATTATTGCTATCAAACCGCCATTGGCGACTATGTCCCAGCTGCTGCCCATACCACCTCCGGGACTGGGCTCTCCGTATACTTTCTCGTGTGGGTCAAACTCCATGGTTTTATTGAAATTGCTGTCAAAAAGTTTGCTGTTTCCATAATAGTACCCATCTTCGGTAGGAAGGCCGGGTCTCGTGATTTTTTCCCCGGTCGAACTTATCAAGCCTTCATCCCATTCTATCCAAGTACCCCATTCATTTTCCCCCTCTGCACCGGTCATCGCGTAGCCATTACAATTGACTACCAAGTCGGCAGGAATGTTTAGCTTCGTTGAAGTATAGTTTGCTCCTGCGGCAGTGAGCGGCAACAGTGTCAGGCACATCATCAGTGCCAGTGCGATAGCGAGAATGCGTTTATTCATTATTGATACCTCCATACTATTGTTTATGTGTTCAAGCTATTGGTATAAATCCATATTAGGACTGATACGAGTCCCGTTCTATAGCAATCATTAACTAAAATCAAGACAAAAATTGGACAATATCTGGTTCTGTTGGAAATGATTGTGATATGATGCAAAAAATAAAGCAAGACAGTGAAATCCAAATCGGGGCGAACATCCGCCACATCCGATTAGCGAACGGTTTTGGTCAAACCGAACTTGTTCGTCAATTGCAACTCATGGGTATAAATATGTCCAGAGAAACACTGGTAAAAATCGAGCGCGGAATACAGCACGTTCAAGCTGCACAGCTAAGGGGTATAAGAGACGTTTTGCATACTTCCTATGACGAATTGCTCAAATAACGGCGGTGCAGTATGGGCTGGTTAGTTCGCATTGTGGAGTGCCTCCACTTCCTCAGGGGTCAATCCGGTCACCGTGATTATTTGCTCAATCGGCATATTCATTTCAGGAGGTTTTGTGCTACTTCAATTGCTCGTTCGTTACTTCCTTCTATTCTCGCCTTGTCCTCCAATGCACCAACGTCACGCCGCCCCTTTTCGCGGCGCTCAAACATGTCGCTGTACGTTGCAAAAGCAGTATTATTATTATGTTCCCGACGTTGAAAACTTACAGTACAATAGCGTCAAGTGTTTTCATGGTACGCTACCGCTTCCTCATATACCTCGTCAATAGTCATGTCGTTCCATAACCCGCGCCTCCACTCCGTATAATCGAAAGTGTCGCGCTTTATCATTGCTATAAAACGCTCCGTGTCCACCATTCCAAGAGCACGAAGCAGAATATCCATCGCTTCATATCGCAACACGTTATCCGTCCTCATTGTCGCCCTCCATTTCCCTCACAAAATCAATCGGGTTCATTATCTTGATTCCATCGACATTTTTGTTTATCAGACCTTTATCTGTTGTAATGAAATACTCACACTGGCGCTCAATCGCAGACGCGATATGGAGCGCATCGTTGTTTTTAATACCATGATTCATAATATCCTTGCCGCGTGAACGAACAGCTTCCGACGGCGGGCAGAAATCATCAGCAATTTCTTTCCACGGGACAATCATGCTCCGTTTTTCTTCGTATGGGTTCTTGCCGTTCTCATAATCAAGCATGAATGACCAACAAAGGGAATGCTGACCATCGCGCACATCCGATTGGATATGGAGCTTCGCTTCGGTCTCCAGCCGGATTTTTATCTGGTCCTGGCTGTCGAACGGGCGGTTGTAGCTGCATGCGTCCATGTATATTTTGTGTTTTTTCACAGGTAATTTTCCCCCGTTAGTT
Organism: Oscillospiraceae bacterium; assembly: GCA_009776445.1. Lineage (GTDB taxonomy): Bacteria > Bacillota > Clostridia > Oscillospirales > Oscillospiraceae > WRMH01. Next base: position 2,702 of record WRNV01000116.1, read on the forward strand.
CCCATATTTTTCATCGTCGCATCGCGCTGATTCGACGCATTTGGTTTTCACAGTTATACTAACACATTTAGCCCGGCGCGACAACTGATATTTCACTACCGCCACATGTTTTTATCACCGCCGCCTGCCTAGTTTGTACGCTTCCGATTGCTGCAAAGTCTTGATGAAAATACGCAGTTCCTCGTCTGTCAGCTTCGATATATTAAGTCCTAGTTTCTTCGCCCAAATCATCAGCTTTGCCATACCGCACTTCTCACGCTCCTCCATCAATGGATAGTCCTTCAATGTATCTTTCATCTCGCGGATAATCTCAGCCTGTTCGTCCGGCAGAGCGTCTTTCTGCGGAGCTTTTCCTGCAATGACAGCAAGGTTTCGGACGAGCGTTACGAGAAAATGACCTCAAAGTTTGAGTCGGAACAGGCGGAGCTTATTCGGACACAAGAAGCGCTGGAAGACGAGATAGGCAAACAGGAAGAAACGGCTGACAGCGTTGACAAGTTTATCAAAACCGTGCGCCGCTACACTACGGAAATCGACAAGCTGACACCCTCCGTAGTCCATGAGTTCATAGACCGAATCATCATTCACGAACCGGAACAGTCGCGGGGCGACCGCCGCCAAAAGGTAGCCATCATCTATCACAGGATAGGCAAGATAGACCTCGCGGATTGGCTTGCGGAGAGCGCATTGTAACTGAATATCGGGCTTGACGCCGTTATATTGACGCCGCCGTACGCCATGAGAATCATGCCTTGCTTCCTTTAGAACACTGTCCTAAGTCGCAGGGAATGAAGCAGGACACACCTAAATAGTTGTAATTAAAATATGACATATTAGGTGCTTGTGTATACCATGAAAACTATGTAATTGCAAGGAAAAACGGCAAACAACGAGAATGTCGAATCGCTGACATGCTCGTTGTTTTTGCTTCGGGTCAACTTGGCTCGAAGTCGTAGCGGAATGCAGATAGTCTAACTAATCGCGAATGTATTCGCCGTAGTCAGAGAATGGGAAATTGCTTATAATNTGAACTTACTTATCAATTAAAATCGGACCTTCTCCAACAACAAANTCGCCATCAAAATAATGTTTTTGAATTATATCTGATTCTTCAATCCATTTGTCAATGCCGACAAGTCTTATTCTGCANAGATTATACACTTTAATGTTGTGAGGGAAACTCGCTCCATGAAATGTCGGCGCAAGATATNAACACGGAAATTCGTTACAATCGCTACAAAACTCAAGTTTCTTTTCCTGTACGCATTTCCACGTTTTACAATCGTGTTTCATATACTTGCAATATCCGCTTTCTTCCCGACAACCCTTGCAGCCTGTTTCATCAACTGNTATATTTCTGACCTCAGAGATGTNCATTCGTATNTGGTCAGTTATTTTTTCTTCTAAGTATCGACAATTAAAACAAGCTAATCCGCATGGCGCTGTTAAATATCTTTTGTCCATATTCCCCCCATTGTATAAATACTGCAACACTCACGGCTTGATGTCCACTTGCGCAGAAAAGAAAACTACCCGAACACTACACTTCAGAAAATCTCGATAATAAGTACACAGAAAAATCGCGAACCGTCCCCGGCGTTCTGCTTACTCAGTATTAATAGCCATTTTCTTTTCATAAAGCCTTAGTGTTTCACCATGAACAATAACGGTTTCTCTTTGCTCAAATCCGTAATCTTCATAATACTTACAAAGTTCTTTTATATCAGGTGAACAATCAAGCCTTAAATAATCAGATCCTATTTCAAGTAATCCTTTTTCAATGCTTTCGAGTATGCGGAAGCCAATTTTCTTGCCCTTGTATTCACGATTTGTAGTAAAAGAATGAATATATCCCGCTTTGTCGTTTCTTTTACCCCAAAACATTTCATCAGAATATTGAAGTCTATACATGCCGACTATAATATCTTCTTTGCTATAAACAAAATAAAACTCCCCTTTATCAAGACCTTCCTTTATCCAATTAAGATGAAGTTCAGAAGGCGCAAGCCAGTTTTGCCAATAATCTACTTTTTTATTTTTCAGCCAGATTGCGGCATTATACAGCAAATCAAAGACAATGATTAATTCATCTGATTTGCCTTTTCGTATAATGAGTTCCATTTCCCCACCACATCTTCGAAAATATAAATTAAGCCACAGCCCATCATTCAAACGGCTAACCCCGTTAATACCCCTGCCCTACCGCTCACAAAAAGCTTCTCCTGATCCAGTGAAAAACGATAGGCTCATTACCTTCAATCGCATCAAACTCGTGATGATCAGCAGTCAAAAGCTCACCGCCTACGGCTAACGCCTGCGATAATACGATGGAATCCGCAAGCGATATTTTATACGATGCTTTAAGCCGCCCTGCTTCCGGGAAAAGCAACTCGTCAAACTCAGTTATTGAAATAACGGACTGGTTGATGCCGTCCATGATTTTTTCTGCGTATTCTTTCCCCTTGTCGTGATAAAAACCGTAAAAAACTTCAAGGAGATTCACCCTGTTCATAATGATTTCTGCTTCGCCGGATTCCGCTTGTTTGTACGCTACTGCAACCTTGTCAGCACCGTCCTCATTCTTTAAAATTGCGATCAATGCGCATGCGTCTAAAACAAATGTTTTACTCACTGACCCATCTCCTTTTCGTCATGGGTCATAGCAAGAAAACTGTCCACAGTGAGGTTACTGTCGGCGGCAAGCCCGCGCAGGGGGCAGTCGTTCTGAGAATCCAAAATCGGAATGAGATTGATAATCCCATCAGCTTCATTGACCTTTACTTTTTCCGCCTTTATCAAGCGAAACAGTGGCTCCGGCAATGTGTTTGTGTTAAGTACTAATTCAGCCATATGTGACACCTCAATTCTATTGCCATTAGCGACACTTCGGGCCTCCTGGGGTTCCCCGCAAAGTCGCCAGACTTTGTGGGGTGGGAGTTTAGCACGAAGTGGGCAGCGTGATCCACCGTTCACGCCACTGGGCGGCGCATCTAAAAAGTTAAGTAGGCATAAGCCGTAATTCGCTTTTTCGCGGGCGATGGTGAACAGTGCGCCAACTGAAGGCGTACGGTTCACGTGAAGCCCGGACGGGCAAACGGAATGCCGGAGTAAACAGCGGCGGCTTTCTGTTTGGACGCATCACCGTCATCGGCGGCGATAGCCCTCCGCATGAACCCACAGCAGTTACAGGCGAAACCTTAACCGTCACCGTGGTCACATACTTGGAACAAGTAGGTGATACGCCCCCCGTCCCTGCACCGTACCTATGACGTAGTATATCATTAGAATACGGCAACATCAACGATAAATTAACGTCGGAAAGCGGTAAATATGAATCAGAGGTAACTTTTCACATGGTATCAAAACACCCGTCTTTGCGAGCGTAGCGAAGATAATCCATTCGCCGATTGTCAGGTTTCCGGCTGGATTGCCGCGCCTACGGCTCGCAATGACGGAATTGTGTTGTTTTGCTCCCATTTTAAGATGCCTGTGTAGTGTAACCGCTTGACAGAAAGTTTTGAGAATTATTTTTTGACTGATGTTTGACCTATAAAGAAACAAGTTATGCTACCTCGAAAAAGCCGAAACCATTACATCATCAATGGCGATATATCGCACCATAGGGTTAGTCGCCAGCCTCTCGATTACGTCCCGGCTTCCCGAAACTACGACGCCGTGGCACATGACTCCATTTTGCCGCACATATGAGAGCGCATCGCTATAGTCGTATGAAAAACCAATAACATCCATGAAATCATCTTTAGCCATCATATACTGCAACATGCTGATGAAATGCGTTTCATAGACATCCGAGTTTAGTTTGTCAAAGTTTGTGCGATTCACGCCGCCCATAGGTTCGCTATCGTCAAGTTCCAGCAATGGATATAACTGCGAGTCGTAGGCTCTTGGGGTGAGCGGGATATACTTGCCCAGCGGTGAAAATCCAAATCTGCCATCCCATAAGGTTTCATTGTCGGAGCATTTTATCCCCGCCCATAAAACCTGTGCATTATTCGCACTGACAAACCCGGTCAATGCCTGCATATCTATTGTTTCAGCAAAGAACAAATAGGCTTTGACGTGAGCGCTTTCCGGCAAGCGGGCTAGTTCATTTCTCGATGCGTTGTCAACAATAGTTATTTTCTCGGAATCCGTATAATTCCCGTAAGCAAGCTGCACCCAATTAAAGCCCAATCCGCGAGTAAACGCCTCGCCAATCGCTGATTGATCCAGCTTTCCCCGGATAATCCTGCTGCTATATTGTGTTTCTGAATAGTTGCGGAAACTGTCATATTGGTATATCGTCAAATTGTATCTGCCCAACCCCTCCGGCTTCGCGAAAACAAAGGGCGTTTCGTATCCGGGCATATGCAGTTCGCTGAAAACCGACATGTCGATGGACATTTGCCCCCATTCGTTCACGCCGACGACATTTATGCGCCCGTCAAGAGGGTTGTAGTATCTGCTGTTGATAAATGGGAAAACAGCAAACTGGACAAGGCAGACTATGGCCAGAACTATTGCCACTGATGCAACTACAGCATTGCGGAATTTTCTATTGATCCGTTTCCTTATTCTCGTGGCTTCCGATTTATCCCCATTTGCGGCCGGTACGTTGTTTATCTGCGGCATAGCCTGTATCAAATGTTCGGAAAGATATTCGTTGATTGCTTCATTTTTCTCGATTTCGGCTTCAACCAGACGTATTTCCTCCTTCGTCGCCGTCCCGGATTCGTATTTCGTTAGCAGTTCCCTAAAACTCATTGTGAGCCTCCTTCAATTTATCATGGAGAATTTTTCGACCGCGATATAAAAGAGTTCGCGTTGCGCCGTGAGTGATTCCCAATATCGCCGCGATATCTGCTTGCGGGACATTGTTGTAGTAATAGAGCGTCATGGCTTCGCGGCACAAATCGGGGAGTTCCAGTACAGCCGACGCAACAGCCGTCTTTTCCTCTTGTTTTATGATGTCGCGAAGCACGTCATCAGAGCTTTGAAGATCATGGATTTCGTCCAATGGCTTTTCAGATATATAACGATTCCGTCTGCACATATCAATCCATGTTGTCTTGCATACCCGGAGCAACCACAGCTTGAAATTATCTTCATTTACGCTCAGTGACAGCAACGCTTTTATAAATGCTTCGCTAACAATATCCTCTGATATATGGCGGTCTTTGCATAGTGAAAGGGAGTAAAGGTAGGCTTCGCCTGCGTACTTGCGATAAGCGCTCTCGATTGTACTTGAATCCACCACCTCACCCCTTCCACTTTATAAACGTACGAGATTGAAAAATGTCACAATAAAAGACGGAATAAATGCTTCAAGGTTTCACTTTGATACGAATGTTTTATATTTTGACAGACGATGCCGGGTTGTACAAGTCAGGGCGTACTCAAACGCTAGTTCAACTTACACGCTCAATATAATTAGTAATATTTTACTATATCTGTTGGACGTGTTGCAATGTTCTGATATAATGTCCCCGTTGTTTCAGTTCACTCAAAAGTGTTTTGAGAACTGCAAACGGATATATGTGAACACGTCGAACGACAACACCCATGCGCTACGCTTTTATCAACGGCGCGGATTTGCGATGTGTGCTGTAAGATGGAATGAGTTTGACTATTTGCGTACAATCAAGCCGACAATCCCGCTCACAGGCGATGATGATATACCGTTGCAGCATGAGATAGAGCTCGAGATAAGGTGTATCTTGAACGGAGGTAATAAAATGCTGACATTTATCTGCTATCCCAAATGCACGACCTGCCAAAAGGCGAAAGCCTTGTTGGACAGTTATCACGCCCAATACGAAACCCGCGACATCAAAACGGACAACCCAAGCTACGACGAGTTGAAAGAGTGGCTTGCGCTAAGTGAGTTGCCCATCCGCAGGTTCTTCAACACAAGCGGTCAACTATACAAATCGTTGGGCTTGAAAGACAAGCTGACCTCCATGAGCGAGGACGAATGCTTGGAACTACTTGCAACGGACGGTATGCTCGTGAAGCGCCCTCTGCTTGTGGACGAATACCGCGTTTTGGTGGGTTTCAACAAGTTAGTATGGGAATCTGTGTTTACTGAGTACGACCGCAAAGAACTAGATAAATCAACCAAGAAGGCAAACGAGCGAAGCACGGCGGGGTATATAGCGGTTCTCCGTAATGAGAAAAAGTCCGACTGGAAAACCGTCGAACAAATCACATACAGGGCGTTTCGTGACGCGCCGCCGACCGGTTCGGATGACGACGGCAACGAAGCCCTGCTTGCGCGGAAGCTGCGAAGCTGCACCACGTTTGTGCCGGAACTTGATTATGTCGCAGAGCTTGATGGTTCGGTCATCGGCAACATCATGTATGTGCGAAGCAAAGTTGTTAGTGACGATGGCGAATGGGAGACGCTCACGTTTGGCCCCGTCAGTGTTTTGCCAAAACACCAACGCGACGGCGTAGGCAGCGCATTGATACGCAAAACACTTGATATAGCCCGCGATCTCGGATATCGCGCCGTGTTGATATTCGGCCACGAGAGCTACTACCCGCGATTCGGGTTCAAGCCCGCGTCTGAGTTTGGCATAACGACCGCCGACGGCAAGAATTTCCCGGCGTTCATGGCACTGCCGCTCTGCGACGGCGCACTTGACGGTATTCGTGGGCGGTTTATTCTCGATGATGTTTACACCACTCTTGACAGGGAAGAATCTGACAAGCTAAACGAGAAACTCGCCGAACCGATGGACGTTGACGAGTATATCGAGACGCAGCCGCTAATGCACAAAGATACATTGCGTACGGTTCGCCAAATGATCCGTATGGCATTGCCGGACGCAATGGAAAAAATCTCATGGCAGATGCCTACATACTGGCGTGGAAAAAACCTAATCCACTTTGCTGCGCAGAAATACCATATCGGCATTTATCCGGGCGCGGAAGCGATGGAGCATTTCAAACCGCGACTGGCGAAATATATAACGAGTAAAGGCGCAATACGGTTTCCGTACAA
>WRNV01000117.1 GCA_009776445.1 Oscillospiraceae bacterium
AGATGCAGGGCTTTTCTTAGCATTTCATTTCTTAGTAGTCCCTTAGTAGCCCTTAATAGCCGTAAATTACCTTTGCCTCCACCAATGGCACAAACGAATCTTTATCCCACAGAAAAGCTTTTACCTTCCAGGCGTCGCCGAAGTCATAATCGACGTTTATGGCCTGTCTGCCGCCTGTAAACGCAACATCAACGGATTTAAAGGACAGCAGTCTGCCAGCCTGGTCATATGCGCCAAGGTACAACATAGGGGTATCCGGCGCTTTAGCCTGTACCGTAACGGATCTCACCGTAGAACCGACGATATCGGCTTTGANAACCTGCGTTGCCGCAGACGCGATATCCGGNCCCAACGTAAGGATGCGGGCNTAGTTCAGTTTCTCGTTGGAATCGACCATGAAATCCATGTCAAGCACNCAGTTCATGTTGCCCACGGCTTCATTCGGGTAATTGTAGGTTATGGAGAACAATACCTCATCCCCTTCAGCCAATGGGTTTGTGGCGGCGTTCTGCTTGAATGAATTAAGCGGGATGGCGATTGTGTAAATAAACGTATCGGTACCTTCAACCCGTTTAATGCTGTAGTTGCTATAGCCGGTGGGTAGGCTGGTTGTACCCGAGCCATTGGCCCATTGGAAGTGGGCGGGCCCGGACGCGGCCAGTCCAAAGCCATATTCGGATCTGGCGCCCGACCTGCCATTCCATAGGTTAAGCTGGAAGCCACAGCCCTGCCAGAGCGTCCCTGTGCCGGGCCTTGCGGGTTCCCATAGCGGATCTTCGACGATCGCGCCCAAATAGACGTTAGACGAGTCATAGCCCATGTAGAGGTCGGCCTTAAACCCGGCGGGAGGATACCCGTCCTTCCGGTTATAGTACTTAACAGTTATGCCATCGGCACCGTCGGCAATGGTGAAGACCTTGCCGCCCCAGTCAGCGGGGTTCAAAGTACCGTCCAGGGGAGGCGGCGTGGTGAATCTTGCTATAACGTCATTCATGCGTGTGATTGTCAGCGTATAGTCTTTATGCGTAATCCCATCCTGCGCGGTAACCCTGATGTACCTGACATTGGCGCCCGCCATCAATGGGTTGATGGTTTTCGAGATGGACGTCGTGAATGTGTCGTTACTGTATAACGCCCAATTCGCTTTTGTGCTTATTTCGAACATTTCTGTAAGGTTCATCCTAGTCGTGTGATTGGTTACCGTAGCCCTGATGTCCGTACCCACCATCTTTAACGGCGCCTCCAGGCTAAGGATATCGCATTCCGTGCTCGGAGGAATTCCAGCTAAAACGCTGTTGCTACAATTGGATGGTGCTGACAATACGTCGTCGGGGTACATAGCAACGACCCTGAAATAGAACACAGCCCTTCTATCCACTGGCTCGTAGATGAAGCTTGTCGCCATACCGCCAGCCACGCCCGCGCGGATACCGTCTGTGATGTTGAAATCAGCGGTCAGCCCGGCGTAAACTATATAAGCCCGGACATCAGACTCTGGCGCCGTCCAACTGACGAGCGCGTTTTGGTTCGATTCTATCACGCTGGCGGTAACATTCGTCGGCGGATCATATTTCGTGGCTTCCGGCGCCGCGTAAATACTGGCGAATCCCGGGATCGCGCTGTCCGCCGCCGTAATCGACGTAATCTTGATGCCTGACGCCACCGGCAGGGTAATGCTAGAGAGCGTCTTGGAGCTGTCAACGTCGATCGAGTACACAAACAGGAAATTGTTGCGCGTCATCTGGTCGCTTGTACCGTCGTGGTAGTGAGTGAACACATACCCTATGGAATCATAAACGTACGGTTTGTTGTCGACCCAGGCNGTGCGGTCGTAACCTGACAGGTCGGTATTCCAGATCGCGAACGAGATGTTCTTTTTAACAGAACTGCCATCGGTGTAATTCACGGTAAATTCACCGCTCTTATCGCCGCTGCCAGCGCCGGCACCGAGCAGAAAAACCTTGCCATACTGACCTGCGGGCAACGGGATTATCTGACCATCGGCAGCAACGTAGTTTTCGCTTGTAGCCGGACCCATGCTAAACTTTACTCCCTGGTAATTGACGGACTCAGGCCAATTACGCGCAGGAACCGTATTACCGCTTCCATCCAGATTGCCAGCTCTGCGGTTGCTATCGTCACTGACGCCGTTGATGTCAAAGAAATCACCCAGATTCGCGCTTGCCTGTTTAATCATGATTGGCGCGGCTTCATACGCGGCTAATTTGACTTCAAGCGTNACAATTTCGTAATGACCNATAGTGAANGCGATTTTATCATCATTGATCGTAAGGGGCTTNTTGCCTNCATATTCATGCTCAAGGATATTGACCTCTTTGGCTGATATGACATTCGATGGCAGAGTCAGGGTAACTGGTGTGTCAACGCCGTCTGATTCCCAGAGTCTCACAATAAATGTGTTATTATCGGTTGGCGCGTCATACTGGTTCTTTAAAGCGCCGATTTTGACGTTCGCTTTATTGGTTGACAGGAAGGATTTCTGCGATCCCATGCCGCCGTTTGACGGTACTGTCTGGAATGAATCCATCGGGTAGCAAAGCTCGTGGGCTTTGGTTGATGTGTCAGCATCCTGCCATGTACCCGCGTGAGGATAAATGGAGTAGTTGAACTCCTGGTAACCGCGATCCATCTTGCCAGAAGCCGGGCCATACTTGGAGGTTTCCTGATTCAGATCGGCCGCTGANGCGGAACGCAAGACTGAAATGCGGGCACGTACGTAGGATTGGTCTTCTGGAATGGTGGGACTGTTGCCGCATCCATTCGTCGTTTGGCTTCCCCCTCTGGTGAACCTGAGTACGTCGTANCCGTATTTCGCGTCGTTGAGGATGCTTACTCCGAATGCTTTGTCATCGGCGGTAATATCCATCCATTTGTGGCCGGATTGCTCGAAACGTTGCGTCAGGAATCTGGAAGGCCCGCGAAGCGTGGAACGTCCGAGTGCGCCTGTGCCGCCGAACGGATGATCTGCATCCACCGCGTCCATTCTTTCGACTTCCTTTGCGCCGTCCAGCGCACCATATGCGATCTCGTAGCTGGCGCCTCTCGCGTCCGCTGCGATCGGGAACGCCAATTTGAGGTTCGTATCGGTCTCTCCCCAGTTTATTTCCATCTTGACATCAACCTTGTCACTGCCCGCGAGAAGCGTAATGTAACGGGTCACGTATGAATTGAGGAAATTCTGGGTGACCGCNATGGTAACCTTTTCANTTGACGTGTCCAAAATCTGGCAAACCTGCGCTACCTGAACCCTGTTCCACCTGATGGACGGGTCGCCCACAGCAGTCCAGCCAACATCCCAGGCGGGCCAGCCATTGGCGCCATTTTCCCCGGTTACGTATTGAAGCTCATTAGCCATGATGTCCTCTGTATAGAACACTTCGCGATCACCGTCTTTTTTGTTGACCATACTTGAAATATTGCCGCTGGTTTTATCAATGGTGAATTGCAAATTATTGTTGCTTACAACTATTTCTGAGTCGCTTTCGGTTACGGTCACGTCGGATACAAACGCCGACGGCGCAGTGGCGCCGACTACTTTGAACACTTTGTAGCCAAGCGATGGTACGCCTTTGGCTATGAAACTGATTTTAGCCGATCCGTCCGGGCTGTTCTTCAATATATTCGCGGGTAGCTCTGTCGCGCCATCGTAAACCCTGATGTACGGATACTGTTTGTCGAGTTTGACGTCGACCGTCGTCTCGCCATTCCTTTCCCATGACAGCGCATTGTACACAAACACCGGAACACCCTCGCTGACGGTTGTATCCGCGCGGTGTGCCAGACCAAGAAGGGCGTTGTTTTGTACATTGGTGAACAGGTTCTTCGCGAGCTCCTGGTAATTAAACGTCACGTATACCTGATATGGGGCGCAACTACCCGGAAGCACGTCGTGCATTTGATTGACCAGTATCTTATCCCATCCGCCTTCGATCCTGTCAGCTCCGTTGTTTTCAATGGCATTAGCCCAAAACGCTAGCGTCGAGGCCTTCTCGGCTTTCTCGCCCAGGATTTCGTTCTGCCGATTGTATTTTTTGATGCGTGACCAAGACGTGTATACACCGCGATGATACCCAAGATAATTCTCGCCTACGCTCCTGAAAACGCCGGAACTGTCATGCCCGGTGTCCCACGAGGACTCGTCTTCAAATGCTCTGAAGAACTCCTCGATCGTTGCGGATTTTACGGTAGGGCCAGAATTGCCGATCGAAGTGTTCAAAGCGCCGGGATAGCCATGCTGTCCACTGCTGCCGCTGCCGGTTCCCGTCGCCGGGCCACCGCCGTGGTCGCCGGTTCCGAACATGCCCAAAGCGATCTTGCTGTAGCTATTATAGTCGTACGTATAAGCCTTGCTGCCGCTGCCGTTGTAGTTGTAGTTGATAGTCCCTGACCTCCTGTTGCGGTTAAACACAGTTTCAGCGCCGCTCCCGGTTATATCAGACGCTGTGTACGCGGTTCCAGTATAGTCATATTTACAGGCGTATGAAAGAACGTCGGATCCATCGATGCCTTCCCACCAGAAGACATCGGACTCACGGTTTTTGGGGCCGCTCTGGGTTTCATGGTACACGCCTGGATCAAAAGCGCCGTATCGCAGGTCTGTCCCACTGTTATCATTTTGCCAGTTGAGCTTGGTCGTCACAAAGTAGTTCATTTCAGACTTCTTCACGAACTGAGGGAATTGACCGGAAAAGCCAAAAACATCCGGCACATAGGCGATAGTTGCCACCCTGCCGAACTCCCTCAGGAAAAAGTGCTGCGCGTATAGGCTCTGCCTTGCCATTGATTCGCCGCTTATCAGGTTAAGGTCGGGTTCTACCACCTGTCCACCTGCGATACCCCACTCGCCCCAGCCCGGGTCTTTCGGCTCACCGTCCGCGTCCACGCCGGTGATCATTGTTTTGACATCCGCGTATAAAGCGGGGTAGTACTCCTTCACCCATTCATAATGCTTTGACGCGGACATTGTAAACCTGTAAGTCGGGTTTGTTTTCAATGCATTCACCTGCCTGGTGAACGTGTCGTTAATAACTACCTCGGCTGTGTGCTGGAAAGGCCATCTCCACGCCGTATCGATGTGTCCGTTCGGAACGAGAAAAACAGTAAAGGTGTTGTCCGGTGTAATCGGCGCGGCAAAAGCTATGATCGACGGCGCGAACATAACCAGCGTGAGAATAACCACGACGACTTTGTTTATAAGTCTTCGATATTTCATATATGATACCTCCTGAATTTATTTGCTACAGTGCTATTAATTCTAAAGGTTCCCCCCCGGCGGGACAACCGTGTACACGAGCAATACAACTATGGACACGACGCCCCTTTGACGCTAACGCTAACGCTAACCGCCAACAACCTTTTGAATTGCTTAATTGGAATAATATAGTATTCTAATGTGTTCCCTCTTGTAATGCAAGTTATAATACAGAAGTTTATACATTGAATCCTATAAAGCGTAACCTGAACTTTTCGTTTTACGCACAGTGAGCTTAAAATAGCTTGAATTGAAAAACGAATGGAGTATCAAAAGGTGTACTTATTTATACTTATAGTTTCTGCTCTTAATCTATCTTATTCAGTCAACATTTTCATACCATTTGTGCATAAAAACGAAAACAAGCAAAAAAACGATTGCATTCTAGAGAGAATTATGCTAGGATATTCATTAATTTGGAGCTATAAAATAGTACACTTTTTTATAGCTCGTTATTTATTCTCATTACTTTTTTTTCGAGTTGGTATTGTGCCAAAATGTCACAATACCCCTTTAAAGCGCTAAATCGTCATGCGTTTCATCTCGGCATTGACAGGGAAAGAAGTACTGGTATAAAATACTGACGCCAATTATTGCGTTTATTATATGGAGGGTTATTACGTGAATAAAATTGAAAAAGCATTGATGCACGGCCTGTTTGTGCATTTGCATCACAACATTGACAAAGCCATTGACTTCAACATGTTCAAGAAACTCAACGAACAGGTCGCCCAAATGTGGCCGGATCTTCTCTTGATTGGGCCGGACGCGAACGACGACGCCGGAGTGGTACGAATCCCCGGCGAGGGCGCTTTGATCGTAGGAAAGATGGAGAGCCATAATTCCCCATGCGTCCCTAGGCCTTATGACGCTGCCGCAACAGGCGCCGGAGGGGCTATGCGGGATGTAGTCGCTATGGGCGGCAGGCCGCTTTTCCTTCTGGACTTTATCGGCACTTTGCCGTTGGATAAAGACGTCTTGGTCGGGCCGTGCGGCTTCAAAGGGGAATGTACGTGCGGCAAATGCGTGACTATGTCGAGCCAGGATAGGGTTAACCTTATGCTCAGCGGTCTTAGGGACATGTGCGCGGCAATGGACGTTTTTGTTATTGGAGGAGGATTTTCGACGTCTTTTAGCGATGTGGTTCCTGCCTGCGTCGTATCAGTTTTTGGTAAGCTTGTTACGGAAAAGCCATTGACGAAGCCCGCTAAGCATGCAGGGGACAAACTAATATTAGTTGGCGAAACAGGTTCCGATGGGAACGACACGCTTTATAGGGCGGGTATTGTTTCGGAGATGCGTCCCGCGCTCGCGTTGTTCGAAGAGGAACGGAGAACCATGGACGCTTCCATTGAGGCGTTTAAAACAGGGAAAATCAACGCCTGCTCCGATTTCGGCGCAGCTGGCTTGGGAGCTGCCGTATGCGAGTCGGCTCGATATGGCGGGTTGGGCGCGCGGGTCGATTTATCCGAAATCCCATTGCGGGACGAAGGTATCTCGCCAGAGGAAATATTAATATGCGAAACGCAAGCCCGTATGCTGATGCAGGTGAATCCGGCGGATGTGGAATTAGTTCTGGAGGCAATCCGCTCCCACAATGCTAAGGCCACTGTGATAGGTGAAATAACAAACGACGACAATGTAGTATATACCCACTGCGGTGAGGTAATTGCAACCATTCCCAATGATCCCTCTGACAAGATCTTAGCTGAATTAAAAGAATGATTGTTAGACTGCTTGCGCCAGCGAGGGGGAATGTGAACTGTGTCGCGGAAAAAAGGTAAGGGAAAAGGGCAGAGAAGTCAGCCAATCTCAACAAAATCTGTGGGAATTACAAATTCCCCGGTGGTTGAGACCTCGGTTATGGCGGAGGATCGCCATGTCGAAGGCGGATTTCGTTTGCTTGAGTTGGCTGGAGAGCATATCTGGATAGCAACAACAGCGCTATTCATTATAAGTTTTGCCGTCCGCCTGGTACTCAGTTTTCTCAGCGGCCCGATGACAGTCACAGTCATGCCGGACGAAGTTAGATATTTCCATATCGCCAGAAGCATTGTCGAACAGGGGAGTATACTAATAAGAGATATGCCGACGACGTTTCAGAAAATCCTCTACCCACTAGCGTTAACGCCCGCTTTTTTCATAACCGAAAACCAAATGGCGCAAATTACCATTATCAGAGTTATAAACTGCCTTGTCATGTCGTCTGTAGTTTTTCCGACAATGCTTCTTGCCAGGAAATTGACTTCCAGAAAAGCAGTTGTTGTTTTATCGCTTGTTTTCTCGATCATCTTGCCGGACATGGTTTTCTCAACTATGGTAATGTCCGAGGTTTTACAATTGCCATTGGTGATCTGGGTGTTTTATATACTCATTTGCGCGATGGGCGAAAGCGAGCTGTCCAAAAAGAGATTGATTCTATTCACTCTGTTTGGGTTTACCACCTATCTTGCCTACTTAAACAAAGAAATATGCGCCGCTTTTATGATTTCCGCCGCCGTAATGCTTGCCTTTGAGGCAGTGTGCGACAGGACGCTTTTGAAACGAAACGCGGTTTCCGCGCTTTATTGCGCAGTGGGTTTCTTTTTCATCTTTATCGTCATGAAACTTACGGTATTCAGAGGTGTGGGTAATACTTATGTTGAAGAATACGATCTGATGTCGTTTGAAGCNCTGGGCNANGCTTATTCGTGGTACTATCTTTTTTACAGCGCTATTATACTTACAGTCGGCGCGGTAGCNAGCTTTTACGTTCTTCCTGTGTTTTTCCCAATGATTGCTTTTAAAGGCATGGACAAGAACAATCAAAGGATGTACGCGTTTTCCATTTTGACGCTCATTACTATAGTTGGCGTCGTCGCGTACACGGTATCAATCCGAGAAGACTTTGGAGATATAGGGAATATGACGCCCCAACTTCATTTGCGTTTTGTCGCNTATCTTGCCATNCCGCTGGTGATCCAATGTTTTGATTTTCTGTTGTCAAAAGAACCNGGCGGNGCTTCTGGGATGCGGAAACAAAGCATCAACCGNGAGGCAGGGATACGGGAACGGTTNTCGCCGGTTATACTTGTTATCATTGCGGTATTCTGCTCCGCTCTTGTGTTTCTGATGCAACGCGGAACAGCTAGCGGCGCGAGCATTGCGCACAGTTCCCTGAAAATCATGCTTGAATTGGAAGAAGTGAATATCACCAAGGGCGGTGGAGAGCTTTTCGTAAATTTCCCCTGGGCAGCTTTCAAGTTTTTGCTTCTATTGCTGACAATTTCAGGAATATGGTTAGTTATAAAGGGGAAGAAAAGACATGTTTTGATCATACTGATATCGTTTATGCTACTCGTCAGCGTTTTCGACAATTTCTATGCCTATCGGGAAAANAGATANTTAAAGTCAAGGTATTATTATCAGGACGTAGTGGCTCATGAGGATGATAACGGCGAAGAAAATGGCTTAATGGAATCATTGCTCTACACAAAAGGCGTTCAATATTCAAACCGAGCCGTGGACGCGTTGATCGCTGTAAACGATTACATTAAGGAGCGCCCGGGGAACGTTATTGCTTATATTCCATCCCAGATGACTTTTTTGGCGGATATTTATCTGGACGCGAGAGTATTCCCGGCCGACGCTAGCTTTTTGGGGTACGCAGTAGCGGTAAACGGGCCTGTAAGACTCCACGAATTTGCCATTCCCGATGCGAACGGCCACGCAAATACCTGGAATCGCGGTTTTTACAGTTTTGATTATATTATCACCTTAAAAGACGATAACCCATTTACCAACGCTACAGTTGTCTATGAGCAAAGCCCATTTGTCGTGCTTGGCAATGATGATCCGTCGACGCTGTATGTTGATATTGACCAGATCTTGCGCGCCAGCGGCATTATTATGAGTTCTTGACAGGTTTCTGATGAATTAAGATTATACAAGATGAGTTTTCAGAAAGTATTTACGATGAAAAAAGTACTAATCATCGGCGCCGGGCCGGCAGGGTTAACCGCTGCTTATGAATTGCTAAAATCAGGCGGCTATGATGTGACGGTTCTTGAAGAATCAAAGGATATAGGCGGTATCGCAAAAACCGTTGAAGCTGACGGCAATCGCATGGACTTAGGTGGGCATCGTTACTTCTCAAGGGATAATCGAGTGAATGAATGGTGGGCTAATATTTTCCCAGCGCAGGGAAAACCGTCCAAGGACGACGCGATCCTGGGGCGCGACGC
>WRNV01000118.1 GCA_009776445.1 Oscillospiraceae bacterium
TGGCAAAGGATTCCACAGAAAATGTGGAAATCATTGTCTTTACATCTGCGTTGCCAAACGCTTCAAGATATGCCCTCGCGGCAGCCTCCGCGCTAACATATCCTGTACCTTCGATTGTTCCGCTGTCCGTTTTTAAACCAACAGCAAAGTAAAGGATAGCAAACACTACCGCGGCGGCAACTACGCCGGCAACAGCGGAAAGCGCAATCGAGCCTTTTGACAGCTTCATTTTTGGATTAGTGGGGCTGTCTTGTTGTTGTATGTTGGGTATGGGCGTGGTCGTGGCTTGAGGCGTTTTATGAGCAATGGGGTTTATACTCGTTGCCTGATTGACCAGTGAGGCGCCGCATTTTACGCAGAAAGAACTTTCAGACTTATTATTCATGCCACATTTTACACAAAACATGGTTTACCTCCTGATGGAAAAATCGCTATTTCTGTTCCAGAGCTTTTCTAATCCACGCTTTTATCTGCGTTTGCTTTGGCTTATTAGGGGCAAGGGCGGATAATATGTCGGCGTCGCCTTTTCTCATAAGCTTCAAGCCTATATAAACCGTATTTTCCTTGTCCCAACTCACTTTTGACGGCGGAACTTTACCTATTGACAACACCCCCGTTTCTATGTTACTATGCGGACAAGGACAGCTTGCCGGTGCTTACGGCGGTCATCCCTTAGTGAATTTAGAATTCGAAGAAATGCCGCTCGCTTACGTGGGCGGTTATTTCTTTTTGGTTATGTTATAAACCAATCCGATAACCGCGACTATCAACATCAGCAATGAAATCACGTCTGTTATCGACATACGGCCACCTCCTTAGAGGAACAACCCGCCGTCCTTGTCTTGAGTATAAGATACTATACGTTTAACCCATTGTCAAGCATCATTTTCTGTGTTGAAGTATATTGAAAGCGGCGTTCAATTAGTTATGGGAGGTTAGTCGTCTATAACTTCAATTGCGACGGAAGACCTTGCGTCGCGGTCGATGGCGCTCTGCGAAACGTTATATTTTTAGACGAGACGAGTCACGATTGTATAAGTCTATCAAATATGCCATTTTGGCACAATTGCACTTTAAAGCGCTAAATTCTCTCGTTATTCTTTATACGCCTCTTTTTATAAGAATAATGATGTACTCCGCAAAATTTCTGCGAACGAACCCTACGGGAAAAGGTGAAATCCGTTGGTAATGAAACTGTTGCCGCGCTGTACAAGCTGTACAAAATGTGTTACCATGGCGGAAATAATGTAAATTCTCAACATATCACTAAATGCAAAACGCAAAACGAAAGACGGTGCGACAAACATCAACGCTTTGTATGACTACAGTGTTGCAGAAATCTGTGTTTGTTTTAGCGAAATAAAAAAATTTATTTAATAAGGAGTGGGCAATTTTGAAAAGAAAGCTTTGTTACTTTATCTCAGCGGTGGTGATAGCTTTAGCAACGCTGGTATGCGTCCTGCCAATCACGAACGCTGCGACAGCGTTGCCGGACTATGACCTGGAAGTGATCGACCCAGCTCTGATCAGATTTAATAATCTGGAGTGGACCGGGCTTGCCGACATAACGAGTCAGGTCCCGGTGGGGGCACCGAACCGTGATGTCAGGCAGACGTGGGTGTATGAAATCAATCGCGTCAAGCCGCACACTGATACGTTCTCATACGACAGTATCAAAGAGGCCAAAAAAGGCGCCAGGGACTATTTCAAAGTTCAGCCACGAAGCGAACAACCTGCAAAATACATGCCACTTACAACAGATGAAGACTTAAATCCTCTTACTTCAAACTGGACATTCTCGATCATCTCAAGATTCCCTAACACTCTTTCACAAGCTATTTCTACAAAAGATCCACTCGGTGGAACTCAGAATATTGTTGATTTCTACAAAACCGATTATGACGCTTCCGGCTGGAACAAAATAGCCGTTCCGACGAACTGGCAACTTCAAGGAGTCAAGGACGGGACGCCTTTCACGGGATACTTCGACCCCGACTATTCCTATGACGCGCCAATGTATGTCGGCTCAGGCATGCCGCAAAACCTTAGGTGGAAGGGTACAAGTTATCGGATTTTCAGCGGTATTTCGATACCGAACGTCCCGAACACATCGGGTACTTCGGGTACGCCATACTACAACCCGGTCGGTTTCTACCGCCGAACGTTTGACGTGCCTGAAGCTTGGTTAGCTGATAAGAATAAAGTCTTTATATCATTTGACGGCGTCGAGGCTGCGTTTTATGTGTACCTCAACGGTTATGAAGTAGGTTTCCACGAGGATCGAGCTACTCCGGGCGAATTTGACCTGACGCCTTTCCTCAATGCGAACGGCAAAGACAATTTACTCGCTGTAAAGGTGTTTCGATGGGCGGACTGCTCATATATTGACGACCAGGATTTCATCCGTCTAGGCGGCATTTTCAGGAATGTCTACCTTACTGCGGCGCCGGCTTTGCATATTCGTGATTACAAGATTGAGACAAAGTTTGACTCCGCGTATGAAAACGCCGATCTTTCGCTGAGGGTGAACGTTATAAACTATACCGCCGCGACAAAGCTGTCGGACTATCGCGTGGTCGCGAGCCTCTTTGATAAGGATGACGTGGATATTCTGAAAGACAATCCGATCATTCTTGATTTGGGCGATATCGAAGCCGGTCAAGAAGCGGCTAAAACTGACAGTGTTAATGTTGTAAACCCGCATAAATGGTTCCTCGACGACCCATATCTTTACACTCTCGTCTTAACCCTTTACGACAAGAATACAAATATCGCCGTCGAGCATATCAGCCAGCAATTCGGCTTTAAGCAGATAACTTTTAAAACCGCCTCAAACGCGAATGACATTATACGAATCAATGGCAAAAAGATTGTCATGATGGGCGCTAACCGCCACGACACCACCCCATACGGAGGACATTATGTGTCTCCTGAGACCTATGAGACGGATCTAAAGCTGATGAAGCTTCACAATCTTAACACGATAAGGACGGCGCATTACCCGAATGATACATATTTATACTACCTAGCAGATAAATATGGCATCATGCTGATGGCGGAAGCAAACGTCGAAAGCCATAACAACCAGTCCACCAGCATAAGCACCAACAACTTTTTCAACCTAGCGAATCAGCGCTCCGCGAATTTGGTGGAAAAGGAAAAGAACCGCACATGCATTGTGATGTGGTCACTGGCAAACGAGTCCGGTAACCAATCCGGGTTCAATACGATCGCGAGCAATCTGCGCCTTATTGACAACACCCGTCCGTACCACTACGAAGCGTCGGGTGGCATTGACATGCAAAGCAGCATGTACACTTCAGTAGACTCCATCAGGTCACAGTCTTCAAGCTCTGGCACAAATTCTGTCCTGCTTCAGGAATTCGCTCACGCTATGGGGACTTCTCTAGGTAACCTTAAAGAGTACGCAGACGTGTTCCGTTCAACGCCGAAATCGATCGGCGGCAACATTTGGGATTTCGTCGATCAAGCGATTTGGACGAAACCGGCTGGTGGAGACAAGATCCTTCCTGAATCCGGGCCGTATGCCATCACTGGCATACCAAGTACTACAAATGAGTCGAATCTGTTCTTGGCCGACGCCACATATGGCAAGATGTTGAGATCAGGCGCTCATGTACAGTATCCAAATACAAAAGGCGCGGCAGGCGGCGACATTTTCACGGACAAATGCTCCGGGAGAGAACCGTTCACCATCGAGCTTTGGTGTAAGGGTACGACTTCGTCGGCGAATAGGGTCCTGGTCGCTAAAGGTGATACCGGGTTCGGTATAAAAACTCAGGGCAGCGGCGGAATTATTGAGTTCTATGTACACGACAATTTAGGCTCAGGGCAAGGTTCCGACTGGGTTTCCGCAAATGGCGCCGTTAACGCTACGAATTTCTATAACGGGCAATTGCACCGCCTTGTTGGCGTTTTCGACGGTGATACGGCAAGACTCTATCTTGACGGGGTTCAACTTGGCAGCGCGACCCTCCCGTCAAATCTCATTGTCACGCCAAACAGCTACAATTTTGCGGTTGGCCGAGACACCCAGTCCGGCTCGGGGCGCGATTCTGTATATGATATAGCGGCTGTACGCGTTTATTCCAGAGCGTTCACAGCTGGAGAGATAGCCGACGGAAACCGCCGCAATCTTACGCCGGAAGGTGAAGCGGACGTAATTTTCTGGGCCGATTATAATCAAAGCCAATTAGTCGATGAGAAAATCGAAATGTGGGATATATACGACAATGGCTTATATCTTGGTTATGGCGGCGACTGGGGAGACGACAGTTGGACGTGGAACAATACGGACGGTATTGTCTTCGCTACCAGGAAAATCGACCCTGAAATGGCTGAAGTCAAAAAAGTGTTCCAACTTACAAATTTCTTTGCTGACGACGAAGAGCTGGCAAGCGGCATAATCAATGTACGCAACGAGATGTATGCCCAGTACGCAGATCAATTGTACGATTTTACCTGGACGCTGTACGAAGACGATGTAGTTCTCGGCTCTGATACGCTCAGCAATGTCCCTTCGATTCCACCGAGAGGCGCGGAACTCATCATAACCTCTGTTCCAACAGTGGCGCTTACTGTTCCTTATCAGAGTTATTTACCGGCGCTTCCAAAACCCGGCGCCGAGTATTTCCTTAAGATTCAGGCGCGCTTGAAATCCGCAACCCAGTGGGCGGACGCCGGATATCCACTTTGCGAGGAGCAGTTCGAACTAAGCTATAAAACAAACAGGCAAAAATACATCCTGAAGTCTGAGCTTGAGCCTTTGGCGCTTACTACAAACACAGCAAGCGCGCTTGTTCTTGACGGCAACGGCTTTTCGGTCAGTTTTAGCAAGACGACTGGCGAGCTCACAGACTTCACCGCAAACGGAGTCAAACTAATACAATCGGGACCGGCACCAACGTTCTGGCGGGCGCTCAACGCCAATGACTACTTTAGCCGCGTGTCCAACGCGAACGGAAACTGGCTCAACGCGGACACGTCCAAAACCTTAAGTTCGTTTACAGTAACCCCGGCGGACGACCTCAACTCTGTCACGGTAGCAGTTGTTTATAATCTTGGCGCGATCTCGACGCAGACATTCGTTGATATGACATATGTGATCTACGGAAATGGCGCCATCAACGTAACTACCTCGCTGAGGACGGACAACTCAAGTCAGATGTATCATTTCGGCTGCGATTTGGTCATGCCGGAAGGTTTTGAAAACGTTGACTGGTATACAAGGGGGCCGCTGGAAAACCTAAACGACAGGAAAACCGGAAGTTTTGTTGGCAGGTATCAAACGACCGCTTTCGGCAATTACGTTGATCAAGCAAGACCGCAGGTCAACGGCATTCATCAGGACACGAGATGGATGGCGATGACCGATAGCTCTAAAACCACCGGCCTTTTGATCACAGCTACAGAAACACCCAGCGGAGATCTGCGAAATTTCGAAGCAAACGTACAGCATTTCACATGGCGTGACTGGAACGCGACCGCCTCCTGGGATTATTCCGGCGCGGGCGACCACCCCTATAAGCTGAAACCACGTCCGGAAACGATCGTCAGCGTAAACTACGGTTCACGTGGGACGGGCGGAGCGAGCTGCGGCCCCGAAACGCTGATTGATTATAGACTGCAGGCAGGAAATATGTCGTATAGTTATACGCTTATTCCGTTGGATATCGCTACAGACGATCCGATGGCTATAAGCAAATACTATCAGAAGATAAACATTGCGGACTCGGATCCGCAAGATGAGGATTATCTACTCTCGGCTGAGATCAAAGACGACTTGATCGTTACAACGCTGGAAGTATGGAACTATTCCGCAGACAACATATCGGCAGCAACGATTATAATTGCCATTTACAACGACAGAGGCGCTCTTGTTACCACTAGCTCAGAAATCGTCAACATTAGCGCGAACGGTATTTATACGAGACAATTCGTCATAGATCCCGCTGACTATCCAAATATGACGTATAAAGTGTTCGCTTGGGACGCTATCACCTATATACCCCTATGCCAAGCAGTCACCAGCAAACTTATATACGCGCCTCCGTTTGCTGTAAACAGCGCAACGTCAGAGTTAGCGACGACTGTCAGCAACGGCGCGGCAATTTATATGGGCAGCGGTGCCGCGTCCGGACACGGGAGCTACACCAACGGGCAGAAATATTTCAGGGGATACCTCTTCTTCCCGCAGATAGAAACAGCGCAGCCGTTCACGTTTGACGTGGATATCTATCCTACAGCAACAACTACAAACCAGTACATTATGGGCGTCGGAAACGAGCGGTGGGGCGTAAAGTTGTATGACCCCAGCGGAACCGTACAAGTCTGGTGTCGCAAAACGGGCGGTTGGACTCAGATAAATATATCCAACAGCACGATGACAAATGCCGGCTGGGCGCTAAACCAATGGCACCGTTTAACAGTCTGCGTCACCAACGGCAATACCGGCAATTCAGTATACGTCTACCTCAACGGCAACCCGCTCGCGTCGTCAACGAGCTTTAACACCACGGCTCTGTACGCGGGCAGCGGCGTTCCGTTCAGCCTTGGAAACGATAGCTCGAACACTCAGTTCAACGGTTACATAGGAAACGCACGCGTATGTAACATAACACTATCAGCGCAGCAAGTAGCCGCCGATGGGAATAAGGTACCTGTTGCGCCGGTAACAGGACAGCCGGAAATCTTCCGGCTAGCGCTCGGATCCCCTGACTAATACAATTTGTAACTAAGGGGCTGCTTGTGGAAATAAGGATTATTTCCAAGCAGCCCCTAGCGGGCTTTACGCAGCCTAAGACCGTATGTACGCACAGTTCCTACCAACTTCGCCACTTCATCAAAATTTGTCAAGCGCAAAATAGAGAAGTTTTATAATCTTATTGATTACTATGTGATTTTGTACTGTTCTGGGATAACTGGAAACTGTAGGTTTGTTTACGTCAATACGCAAGTACTACCAGCAAAAACCACGTGTCGTTGGCAAATACTTGTGTGCCGTTTTTGATATATCCGCGTCTCCAGGTTACCTATGAACAGGCTTTAATGCTCCTATTTATGCCCTAATTATAATTTGATTAAATAAAAATGTGTAAACTATTGCAATTTCAATGAAAAACGGTGTATAATAAGAAAAGTGGGGTTAGATTGTGTTTTGCGGCCTATCGCAGGACATGGGGAAGCGTACGCTCCAAGATCGGTTTTACTTGGACGCCAATGGGGCAATGTGCGGTTTTTTGATACGATAATAGGGGCGGATTGGGAGAAGGATTTATTATGTTTTGCGTTGGCGATATGATCGCCCATCCCATGCATGGGGCGGGCGTGATTGACAGTATCGAAGAAAAAAAGATGAATGGATGTACGCGCAAGTACTATATTTTGAAGATGCCCTCTGGCGGAATGGTTGTAATGATTCCAACGGAAAGTACAGAACAAATTGGCGTAAGGCCGATAGTCGATTCATCGAAAGCGGACGAGTTGATGGCGTCTATCCCGGATATAAGCGTAGAAATGACGCCAAATTGGAATAGGCGCTACAGAGAGAATATGCAAAGGCTTAAGAGCGGAGATTTGCTAGAGGTCGCTCGCGTCGTCAAGGGCTTGATGACAAGAGATGTGGAAAAGGGGCTGTCGACTGGAGAACGGAAAATGCTGCACTCCGCGAAACAGATCCTTATTTCAGAGATTGTGCTGGCTAAAAAGCAAACATATGAAGAAGTAGAGTCTCGCATCAACGCTTCGCTAACATAAGGCTTTAGCCGGAGCTGGCGCGACTTGACGAGTCATATTTAGTAGTAGCGCGGCACAGAGCGGATCCGCATATAGCTGACTGCAGGGGCAGGCGAAATGGCCTGTCCTTGAGAGCGCGGATTTGCTGCCTGCGACGCTGTGTTGTATTGCGTTTCTGGTAGCTTTTGAACAAAAAGGAGAGGAAAACGCCAATGCCGTTTATCTTGACTCTACTGGACAAATTAACTGAAAAGCCGCCTTTTTGCTCGGTTGTTATTGCAGCAGCCGGTTTATCGACAAGGATGCGCGGAGTGGACAAACTCTTCGCCGTAGTAGGCGGGGCACCCGCTTTGGCGTATACGCTCTTAGCGTTTGAAAACAACAGTTCGGTAAATGAGATAATTGTGGCAGCTCATTCAGACAAATTTGGGCAAATAAGCGAGCTGTGCAAACAGTATGGCATCAATAAAGCGGAGAAAATAATCGAGGGTGGCCAAACCAGAACAGAATCTGTCTTCAATGGGGTACTGGCGGCTTCGAAAAAGGCGCGGATTATCGCCATCCACGACGGAGCAAGGATATGCGTGGACAACGGCGTCATTTCGCGAGGGATTGCGGCGGTTTCAAAGTATCCGGCTGCAGCTCCCGGAATTCCGGTCAGTTCGACAATCAAAAGGGTAGTAAAAGGGATTGTACAGGAAACGGTCGATAGGGAAGACTTGTTTGAAATTCAGACCCCGCAGGTTTTCAAGGCGGAGGTCATCAAAGTCGCGTTAACAAAAACGCTAAAAGAGACAGATAGTATCACCGACGATTGCATAGCTGTGGAGCGCATGGGCCTTCCAGTTCATATTTTTGAAGGCTCACGAAGTAACATCAAGCTGACGACGCTTGAAGACATACTGATAGCGGAGACAATTCTCCAAACGCAAGGGAATCGCCCCATGGTGTTTGAATGATTTGTGAATTAAGTTGTCATGCTTTTTTATTTGTTGTATAATGATTGCCGCGAGGTCGTAATACTGCGCTCAAACCAAAAGGCGGCATACATAATATGATAACATTCAGCGAACTGCTCGAACTTATACAGGGATTCCTGCTGACACTCAGACAAACGGTGAACATCTGGGATTTAGTCGATATCCTCTTTGTCGCGTTCCTTATTTATCGCGTCTTGTCGTTTATGCGCAAAACAAGTTCCAGCAGTGTTATCAAAGGCATAGCGCTGATCCTGCTAGTGGCTTGGCTATCGAATTCTCTTAACATGAGCATTCTTAATTATCTGTTGCGCCAAGTGCTTCAACTGGGCGTAATCGTGGTAGTAGTGCTGTTTCAGCCGGAACTGCGCAAGATGTTTGAACAGATGGGCGCAAGTCGGTTGATTTTCATGTTCAGGAAGCGCGGTAGGTTTGAACACGTTGAAGCTGGAATAAACAATGTGGTTATAGCAAGCGAAGAAATGTCGAAAAACGAAACGGGCGCGCTAATTGTGTTCGAGCGTGATATAGGACTTAATGATTACGCCGTGACCGGCACGCGCATAGACGCTTATATGACCTCGGAACTTCTTCAAAACATTTTTTTCCACAACTCCCCCCTACACGACGGCGCCGCCATTGTGCGTGACGGCAGATTATTGGCGGCTGCG
>WRNV01000119.1 GCA_009776445.1 Oscillospiraceae bacterium
CGGAGGGAAACCGATAAAGAAAAAAGATCTCGCGCAGATAGCCATGGCTTATGGCTATGTGTACGTTGCGCAAATCGCAATTGGCTCAAGCTACCAGCAGGCCATCAACGCTATAATTGAAGCGGAGAACTACGACGGCCCTTCATTGGTCATAGCTTACGCGCCTTGCATCGCGCATGGGCTGAAAGCCGGCATGGGTAAATCCATTGAGCGCGAGAAGATGGCTGTGGAAGCCGGGTACTGGAATATGTTCCGCTTCGACCCGCGTCGCACGGCGGAGGGCAAGAACCCTCTGACACTCGATAACAAAGCGCCGTCTCAGAGCTACAACGATTTCTTAATGGGCGAGGTGCGCTACAATTCGCTGACGTTGTCTTTCCCGGAGCGCGCGAAGGAGCTGTTCGCGACGGCGGAAAAGGAAGCTACGGGCCGCTACGACCTGTTAGTCAAACAGAAGGAAATGTACGAACCGAAATAAAAACACAGCGCGTCATAGCGCGGATATTCGAAGAAAAGGCAGCCGGCGGCCGCCTTTTCTTCAGCTAACTGTTCAGAGGGTATCCAAAAACTCGCAATGGTTACAGGCTCCGCACACAAGTTTTGGATAGTAATACAAGTTTTCACCGTTGTACCAGTGCGTTGTCTGTAACCAACCTGTGTTTTTGGATGCCAACTGAACAGTAACACCAGTTACCTTCAGCCTACGGACGCAGTCTGTCGCGCTGTTGCGCGATTGAAAAAAGCATGATACAATAAGTATAAGAGGTGAAACTATGACGAACAACGCGCTTGATTTGAATAATTTGAGACTGGCGGTGCTTGTTGACGCGGAGAATGTACCACGCAACTGTATTAAGAGCATTATGGAAGAAATAGCTATATATGGCACGCCTACAATTAAGCGGATCTACGGTGATTGGACGAGCCAAACAGTTTCCGGGTGGAAAAATTCGCTTTTGGAGAACGCGATAACGCCGATTCAACAATATAGCTATACGACCGGGAAGAATTCTAGCGACTCAGCTATGATAATTGACGCCATGGACATACTATACTCTGAAAAGACCGACGGTTTCGTTATTGTATCGAGCGATAGCGACTTTACCAGACTCGCGATACGCCTACGCGAAGCAGGGCAACGCGTTATAGGAATCGGCGAGAGAAAAACTCCGAGCGCGTTTATTGCAGCATGTGATAAATTCACATATATAGAAGTTATACGCGCAGGAGGGGAAGCGCAAATACTTGGACGAGAAGGCTTGGTTAGCGAAAATGGCGGGGATAACGGTCAAAAAGCGCAAACACAACAACGCGAAAAAATATACCACCAACCAGTGCGCCAGCGCGGCGTGAGCGTACCAGACGCAATAGTGCAGCTTATAGCCGATTCGGTAGCAGACCTCGCCGGAGATAACGGCGCGGTCTTTATGGGGGAGCTTGGTAACTTGATACTTAAAAAGCAACCGGATTTTGACCATCGTAATTACGGATACCTGAGCCTTTCCGCAATGATAAAGTCCATCGACCGCTTCAAGATCGAATTTAGGCAAACGACAGATCCGAATATCAAGCACGTTTTTGTGCAAGACAAGGAAGCGAACTGATTTGACGAAACCAAAAAGAGGGCTTAGAGTGCTACTAACACTTCTCTTATTGATTATACTTATAGTGGGAGCACTCCTTTATGACGGAAATACAAGGATCGTGACCACGGAGTATGAGCTTTTCTACAAAAACCTGCCGGAATCCTTCGACGGTTTTCGTATTGCTGTCCTTTCAGATATACATTGTGTTGTATTTGGAGACGATAATGAACGTCTTATCGCGAAAGTCAAAGCTACGCGACCGGATATTATAGCTATAACCGGAGACTTAATAGACGGTTATGGACATATTGAAACGGAAACAAAGCTGGAAATAACCCGGACGCTGATTGATGCCCTTACGCCAATAGCACCAGTGTACTATATCACCGGCAACCACGATTGGGACAGCGGCCTTATCCGCCCATTGTTTACGTTGCTCGAAGAGTGTGGCGTACACATACTTAGAAATAAACACACACTACTGGAGTCGGGAGGCAGTACGATCATTCTCGCCGGGGTAGACGACCCAAATGGGCCGGCTGATATGATAAAACCACATGAATTTATAAAAAGGGTATCCGAAGCGGAAGGTGGCGACTTCCTCATAGTTCTAGAGCATAGGAATATCCATCTACCACTCTACAGCGTTTTGGGCGTCGATCTTGTGATTAGCGGGCACGCGCACGGTGGGATAATAAGGCTTCCGTTCACTGACGGGCTTATTGGTCAGCAACGCGATTGGTTCCCCCAGTATACAAGCGGGGTTTATTCGATCAGCGAAACGAATATGGTAGTATCACGCGGATTGGGAAACCACACGGGCATACCGCGTATTTTCAATAACCCGCAACTGGTTGTGACGGTATTGCGCACCGCTTGATTGTTGTGGATAATGGAACCTGTCTTGGTTTAAAGGAGCGTTCTGCGACAAATGATAGAATTTGACGAATATAAACGAAGAATAGGCAGCCTGAGTCCTATCCTTGAAAACATTAAACAGGCGATGAAGCTTGATGAGGGAGCCGACGAATTACGCGAGCTGGAAGATGAAAGCGCGCGCGACGGGTTTTGGCAAGACCTCGAAAATTCGTCAAAAGCGTTGCAAAGGATAAAGCAACTTAAGACCAAGAGCGAAAACTTCAGCAGACTTACTGAAGGTTTAAGCGATCTTATGACGCTTTGCCAAATGGCGATAGAGGAGAACGATGAAAGCCTGCTGCCAGAATTAACGCAGGAGTACAAGATATATAAAGAGGCGCTTGAAGCAGCACGGCTTCAAACGTTACTCTCGGGCGAATACGACAACCGAGGTGCTATGATGACGTTTCACGCAGGCGCGGGTGGTACCGAAGCTATGGATTGGGCGCTTATGCTATATCGCATGTACACGCGGTGGGCCGAACGGCACAAAATGACTTACAGAGTACTTGACTGGCTTGACGGGGAGGAAGCCGGAATGAAGTCTGCATCGATAGAAATCGAGGGTGAGAACGCGTACGGATACCTGAAAAGCGAAGGCGGCGTACACAGGCTGGTGCGAATATCGCCGTTCGACGCTTCAGGCCGAAGACACACGTCATTCGCGGCGGTGGAAGTTACTCCTCTTATCTCAGACGATGTTGAAATAGACATACGGCCAGAGGACTTGAAGATGGACACCTACAGATCGTCAGGCGCCGGAGGCCAACACGTGAACAAAACTGAGAGCGCAGTCCGCTTAACGCATATCCCGTCAGGGATAGTAGTAGCCTGCCAGATGGAACGCAGTCAGCATCAAAACCGCGAGGTAGCGATGCGTATGTTGCGTTCAAAGCTAATAGAGATCAAAGAACGGCAGCATTTAGACAAAATCAGCGATATCAAAGGCGAGCAGATGAAGATAGAGTGGGGAAGCCAGATACGCTCATATGTATTTATGCCGTACACACTTGTTAAGGATAATCGTACCGGTTTTGAAAGCGGTAATATTAACGCCGTCATGGACGGCGAAATTGATGGGTTCATAAACGCGTATTTAGCGTTGGAAAGCTAGTACACAGTTACTGTTATCGGCATTAGTACACAAACTTTTAAAAATGTTAATTTGCCTTAATAGGATTAATTTAGCGTAAATTCAGGGTTCAATGATGATTAAGTAATGAGCGTCGCTTAGTTATAGCCAAGTTTAGGTATATTAATAAACATCAAACGTTTATTGACAAAAGTGCCTTCCCTGATATACTGAAATTACAAGGTTTATATGCTATTTGTATGAAAGGAAGTATAAATTATGAAACATATTAAACGCTTATTTTTTATGCTCGCAGTTCTTATCGTAGCCTGGATTTTGTTATCATCAGCGGCGGCGTTTCCTGAAGTAAAACTGGACCATTTTCCTCTTATAGACAACAACAATTTATTAATTGCCGACGAAAACACCAGAGTTATCACTTTTGTCACCCAGGATCCCTATACCAGAATGATTACCGCTACGGTGCAAATCCAGCATAATAGTCTTATTGGGCAACAACTCGCGGTCGGAACGTTTGCAATGGAAATATCATTTGATGGGCGTGTCGCGCCCTATAATTATGATCCGCTTTCTTATGGATTTGACCAAGAGCGGTTGTATTTTGGGAAAAGCGTAAACGGATTCGAAAATGGCGTGGTTATATTTAATAAATACTGCAACACATTATACAAAACAGAAGATGGCGCGTTTGATATGCTAGGAGCAATGTATATTAACAATAGCCCCGGCGTCGGCGGCTTGCTCTCCGCTAAGCTCTCAAGCGGAGACTTTATGACAATGAAAACAATGGATATAGATCCCGGACAGAGTATTGATGTAATTGAGTTTTATTTTATGCCGGTAAATGGGCTTGATATGCTCGATTTGGATATGTTTGGTTTCGATTATGCGCTTGATGGGTTATTCAGATCAACAAACTTTATCGCGACCGGAATTTATTACGTGCAGGCGGTTGCATATGAGATGATGGACAATAACTACTACTATATCGAAAGCCCTGGTACATTCAAAATGCATATACAGCGCCCGAAGCCTAATGTGACCGCAGATTTTACCACCAGAGAGATCGTAGGTTACAACCCAGCCGCTATGGAGTGGTCGTATGACGGCGTCGTTTATTATGGGGGCTACCCGCCAGTCATATACGAAGCCTTTACAATTTATGTCAGATATAAAGGCGACGTCGATTACAGCGGGGATAGTTTGTATTACGGTGATTATAAAAAGTTTATAGCCAGCGAACCCACGATCTTATTCTTTGACAGTAACGTAGATCCAAAATTCTATATAGTTACGTTTAATGGCAACGGTGGAACACCCAACCAACAGACGCGCTATGTAGCGGAAGGATTTGCTATAGAGGCGGGCGATATGCCTACCGTACAATGGAACGACCATATCTTCATTGAATGGAATACGGAGCAGGACGGTACAGGTACAATCTTTACAGCAACTACGATAGTAGACCGCGACACACAAGTATATGCCCAGTGGGTTGATTCACCAAAGACGTCGGTAGAAGTAACGTTTGACCCGAACACTACCGACATAAATGTGAAAGGACCGACGCCGAGCAGCATAACAGTGATATTAGACGATACATATGGCGATCTTGCAGAGATCAGTCGCGATGGCTTTATATTCGACGGCTGGTATTGTGACGCAGCTTGCAGCGGAGACGCGGTGACAGATGCAACCATCGTAGCCAACGCGTCCGACCACATCTTGTTCGCAAAGTGGATACCGGAGCCTTCAAACGGCTATAAGATTTACGATTGGAATTTTGAACCGGCACCGATCAATGTATCGCTGACAATTGGGAGTACTGCGCAATTTTACGCGCTGTATGATAAAACTATGGTCACCACGGGGATTAAATGGGTGATTGCTGAGTCAATGTTGGCCACGGTAAATACCAATGGGCTTGTTAGCATCAATAAAAACAAATATACCGGGCAAGTGACGCTAATGCTCTATAGTTCGGAAAACCAGTTGCTTGACAGTATCACGCTTAGAATAATATAAAGGTTTCTATCGACGGAGAAATACTTTGGTAGAGGTCTGCCCATCGTCCCAGGTAGGCCTCTACTAGCTGAAACTGTTAACTTGTCGTCTGAGCGCGTCAAATTCGTTTTTTTCTATCGCGTCACGTATGCGCTCCATAAGTGTATTGTAGAAAAACAAATTATGCAGTACAGCCAGCCGCTTTGCAAGCATTTCCCCGGCTCTGAAAAGGTGGCGGATATACGCTCGGGAATATGTTTGGCAAACAGGGCAGCAGCAATTACCGTCAATTGGCGCGTTGTCGCAACTATGAACTTCGTTGTTAAGGTTGATCCTCCCGTTCCACGTGTATAGGTGTCCGTGCCGTCCATTTCTCGCGGGCATAACGCAGTCGAAAAAATCGATTCCGAGGGCGACTGCTTCAACGATGTTTTGGGGCGTTCCTACGCCCATTAAGTATCTAGGGCGATCCTCAGGCATATGTTCTTCGACGATCCCGATCATATTGTACATTTGCCTCGTCGTTTCGCCGACCGCCAAACCGCCTATGGCATAGCCGGGCAAATCAAGTTCCGCGATTTGCTTCATATGAGCAACACGGATATCCTCGAATAGGGCGCCCTGATTGATGCCAAAAAGCATCTGTCCCGGGTTTACAACATTCGGGGCGCGGTTCTGGCGCTCAAGCTCTTCTTTGCACCGTAGAAGCCAACGCAGCGTCCTGTCGCAAGAATGCTGCGCATAATCGCGCGGCGTTGGAATCTTCATACATTCGTCAAGAGCCATAGCAATATCGGATCCAAGATTTGACTGTATTCGAACGCTATCTTCCGGGGACATGAAAATCTTCCGCCCGTCAACATGAGATTGGAACGCGACGCCTTCCTCCGTGATTTTTCGGCGCCCAGCCAGGGAAAAAATCTGGAATCCGCCGCTATCGGTAAGCACAGGGCCGCTCCAAGCCATAAACCTATGTAGGCCTCCTAGCGAGCGGATAAGCTCGTCGCCTGGACGGATATGAAGATGATATGCATTTGACAGCGCGACCAGGCAACCTACGTCTGTAAGGTCTTGGCTCGATAGAGCGCCCTTAATTGCGGCCTGCGTCGCAACGTTCATGAACACGGGTGTTTGAACAACGCCATGGTTTACTGTAATTTCGCCTCTTCGCGCGCGGCCTTGTTTACATAGCAGTTTGAACATCGTCACTTCACCTTGCGTTTGATTATAACATACAGCGTGTTACGTCCACAACTTAAAATCACACCCATACTTGCTCATAGCGCTTTGCTTCTGTATAATATGTTATGCAAATAGCAAACAAATGAGGGAGGATCATGCTTCTAATTAAAGGTGGACATGTTTGCGGGTCGTCTGAAAGATCAACTGATATTCTGATAGAGAACAGCAAAATTTCCTTGATTGCCGAAAGTATAACCGAGTCCTGTGAAACTACTGTACTTGATGCTTCCGGGCTAGTCATTGCCCCAGGCCTTGTTGATATGCATACGCATTTTCGTGATCCGGGCTTCGAGTATAAAGAAGATATATTGACTGGCGCGGCGGCGGCGGCGGCTGGGGGCGTGACGACATGCTGCTGTATGCCTAATACATCTCCGGTTGCGGATTCGGCGGAGGTCATTGAGTATATCGTTGATAAGGCAAAAACGACGCCAATAAGAGTGATGCCATATGGCGCAGTCACTATTGGCCAAAAAGGCGGGGAACTGACGGACTTCGAGCAACTGAAAGCTGCCGGGGCGGTCGCGCTGTCCGACGATGGCAATCCTATCGAAAGCGCTGGGTTGGCGCGACGGGCAATGCAATTGGCGAGCAAGTGTGGACTAATGATAATCAGCCATTGTGAAGATGCTGAGATGGTTAAAGATTTTGCGGTAAACGAAGGAGCGGTATCAAGCAAACTTGGGATTCCTGGGCGACCGGCGATAGCAGAAGAGATAATGGTTGCTCGCGACGCGTTGCTGGCAGCCGAAACAGGCGCGAGGGTGCATATTGCGCATGTCAGCACTGCCGGTTCAGTCGAAATTATACGCAGGATGAAAGCCGCAGACGCTACGATCACGGCTGAAACATGCCCGCAATACTTCACCCTGACCGAGGATGATGTCTTAACGAAGGGAGCACTTGCCCGAGTAAACCCACCACTTCGGAGCGCTGAAGATGTCGCCGCTATCATCCGTGGACTTGCTGATGGTACGATCGATGCGATAGCTACAGACCATGCGCCACACTCCGAAGCAGAAAAATCCCTGCCGCTTACGGAGGCACCTAGCGGTATGATCGGACTTGAAACCTCACTAGCCCTCGCGCTGAAGTTTTTGTACCATACCGGCGAGTTGAGTATGGAAAGAATCATTGCGCTGATGTCGACAAACCCGGCGCGCATGTTGGGAATAGAGGGCGGAACACTTGCGGTTGGCAGCGTGGCGGATATAGTGATTTTTGATCCGGATGGGGTGTGGACAGTGGATCCGAACCAGTTCAAATCAAAGGCTCGCAACACGCCGTATGCTGGGATGAGTCTGCGCGGCAGAGTTTTATATACGATATCACGAGGCAAATTGGTATATAATCACAACGCGTGGTGCGCCAATTCACAGAAAAAGGGAGTGTAGAACATGTCATTTGACAGATTACAGGATAAGATCGATAAAATGCGAAACCCTACAGTTGTAGGGCTTGACCCGGCGCTCAAATACATACCGCCGAATATGTTAAAAAGGTATATAGCTTCAAACGGAGATACTCTCGAAGCNGCTGCCGCAGCAGTCTTTGAATTCAGTCANGGTATCATTGACGCGCTATGCGATATCGTACCGGCAGTAAAACCGCANTCAGCNTATTATGAAGCGCTTGGCCCGGAAGGCGTATTAGTGCTGAAGAAAACATGCGACTACGCGAAATCACGAGGCATGTATGTAATTTGCGACGGAAAACGCAACGACATTGGAACTACCGCCGAGGCATATAGCGCCGCATATCTTGGCTCGGTCAAAGTCGGCGGCGCGGAACTACGCCCGTTTGATGTCGATGCTCTTACGGTGAACGCTTACTTTGGCTCTGATGGAATCAAACCATTCATCGAAACTGCGGTCAAGTACGATAAAGCCATATTTGCGCTTGTTAAAACCTCGAACCCGTCGTCAGGCGAGCTTCAGGATCTATTTGTTCAGCGTAGGGATATTAGCCATAAAGGAGGTAATTTTGCCGATGTTAGCGCCGCAGTAGTAGAATTTTCGGCCTCGCGCGTCTATACAGCGGTTGGCGATCTTATGGAAGAAATCTCGCGCTATACGGCGGGGAAATATGGATACTCCCGAGTCGGCGCCGTCATTGGAGCGACATATCCGGATGAAATCAAGATGTTGCGCGCGCGCTTGGAGAACACATTCTTTCTCGTACCGGGATACGGCGCGCAAGGCGGGACGGCGGATAACGCCGCTCTAGCGTTCGACAAAAACGGTCGCGGCGCGGTGGTAAACTCTTCGCGAGGCATAATAGCGGCGTGGACGAAGACAAACAAGGGCTACACTTTCGCAGCGCGCGATGAAGCGTTGCGCATGAGGGAGGAATTGCGCGCGGCTATACGTATTTAAGTTTTGAAACTGTCCAGTGGGCATCCAAAAACACAGGATATACAGGCAACGCACTGGTACTGCAGTGAAAACTTGTACAATTGTCAAAACTTGTGTGCGGAGCCTGTAACCATTGCGAGTTTTTGGACACCCACTGAACAG
>WRNV01000120.1 GCA_009776445.1 Oscillospiraceae bacterium
GAACAACGAGACATGTTTGCAGAAGCAGTACGTAAAAAATTTGATGAGGCAGAAGCCTTGCATGATGGTAAATGGCTTGGTTTTGAAGTGCGTGACGAATCATTGATTGACGATATTATCAGTTTG
This sequence comes from Oscillospiraceae bacterium, assembly GCA_009776445.1. Classification (GTDB taxonomy): domain Bacteria; phylum Bacillota; class Clostridia; order Oscillospirales; family Oscillospiraceae; genus WRMH01. The sequence goes on from WRNV01000120.1 coordinate 127, forward strand.
CTCCATATAAAGCGCAAACCCAATCGCAAGCTTATGCCCAAAAGCTTAGAAAAGTGCGGTTGCCTTGATATAGGACTGTCGCATGAAGAAATTACAAATCGCCTTTGTGGTAGTACAAAATAAGCATGCAGGCGAAGTCAAAATAGCTTCATAGGCAGGCAAATAATGAAACTCTTTTGCTATGATTTTCGTGCCTAAACAATTGGAAGTCGAAACCGAGAAACCCATCTCAAGAATCAACGAATTCAAATCGCAAGGGGAGACACGTATTGAAATAAATGAACAAAAAATCCATCTCTGTATAGATGCGCCTACCGCTGATGTAGCGGACATGTTCGCGCGAGAATCATGCATAACAATTACTGCCGCTCTACAAGAATTCATGAAAACAAAAACTTATGCGCTTTTGTTCGATGAGCGGATTCAATCGGGTATTATCAAGCTTTTTGTGGAGGTGTAGGGATATGGCTAATAAAAACGAAGGGACGATTATCCTTTACCAAACCGACGACGGCAAAGTTTCTGTTGATGTTCGTTTCGAAGACGAGACGTTTTGGGTCACGCAAAAAGTGATGGGCGAGTTATTCAACGTCGAGTCAAACACCATCACATACCACTTACAGGAAATTTTCAAAACTGAGGAATTAGAGGAGTCGGCAACTACTCGAAAAATTCGAGCAGTTCGAAAAGAGGGTAATCGCAACGTTGAGCGGGAACTTCAATATTATAATCTCGACGCCATTATCGCCGTCGGCTACCGTGTAAATTCCAAACAGGCGACACGCTTTCGCCAGTGGGCGACACAAACCCTCAAAGAGTATATTCAAAAGGGATTTGTACTTAATGATGAAATGTTGAAAAACGGCAGACAGTTCGGTAAAGATTACTTTGATGAACTTCTCGAACGTATCCGTGAAATTCGGGCAAGCGAACGTCGTGCCTATCAGAAAATCGCTGATATTTTCGAACAATGCAGCTTCGATTACGATAAAAAGAGTGAGACCACAAGGGCATTTTATGCCTTTGTGCAGAATAAATTGCACTTTTCCGTGACAGGAAAAACTGCCGCCGAACTTATAGCTGAGCGGGTTACGCTTGATTCGCCGACAATGGGCTTGACCACTTGGAAGTCCGCGCCGGACGGCAAAATTATCAAGAGCGATGTTACCATAGCCAAGAACTATCTCAATGAAAAAGAAATCGCTCGCCTGAACCGCATTGTGACCATGTTCATTGACTACGCCGAACTTATGGCGGAGGACGAAATCTTGATGAGCATGGCAGACTGGCTAAAAGAAACCGACAACTTCTTGACAAACAATCGCCGCCGAGTTCTTGAAAGCAAAGGACGTGTTTCGCACGATGACGCCATTAAAAAAGCTGAAGATGTTTACGCACAGTTCCGCTTGAAGCAGGACGAAGCGTATATTTCTGAGTTCGACCGCGATATGGCGAAATACCTCAAAGGTGAGAAAGACGGGGAGATGTAAGCGTGAAGCAATGTGATGAATGTAGAGATAGCGGAATTTAGTGGATACGCCCAATCCCAGTACATTGGGATGTTTTAGCAATAAAAAGAATTAAAAGAATCTACATGCAACATGCGTAACGTTGATACAACGGCGATACAAACCTCCGCTATCATTCTCACAGGTTGCTTGTGCTTAGTATATGCCTTAATAGTGTTGCTGTTCGGTGGGTATCTAAAAAAAGTTACCAAAAACACAGGTTAGTTACTGGAAATGCACTGATATAGCAGAGAAAAACTTGTATTATTGGCGGTGTTTAATTCAAAAACATGAACACTATTGAACGAAATTAACTTCGAGACAGACTGTCTTAAAGTTGTTACAAAGAATAAAACGCTCTACTTGCGGGAGGTTGAGGCGTGAGTGCAAAAATAAAACTCATTTTGCTTATAACATCTATGGCTTTGCTAGCTTCTTGCAAAGTTGATAATCGCTTACCCGAACGTCCCCAGCAATCGAATGTTATTCAACGTAGCTTTGAAACAAAGTCTGAACATGAACCTGAACTTGAATATGAAATTGGTATTGAAAATGAATTTGAACTTGAATTGATAACAATGTTCTTTCAAGACGCAAAAATACCTGAACATCTGCATAATAGATTTACTGCCGCCATTATCGGAAACGGTAACGCGTAAGCTCAAATTGATGAAATAAAATATAAACCGCAAAGCGATATCAACGACATAGCTGGGAGCATAAAGTATGGCGTATTCCCGTTAACAAATGACAAAATCACATATAGCAAAGGTGATTGTTACTATAATATTGGCATGATGTATTACAATGGAATAGACTATATAAATTTTCCACAAGATAAAACTACTGCTTTCTCATGGTTTGAAATAGCAGCTGAAAACGACAGTTTTGCTGGGGCAATGGCAGCAGGGGAGATGGTGGAAAACGGTGACGGAATATCAAAAGATGAATCGTTGGCATTTGATTTTTATTCGAACGCACTGGCAATAAAACCGCACGGAATTGCTTATCAAAAGTTGGGAGAATGCTATGAAAACGGTGTCGGCACAAAAACAGACATAGTGAAAGCATATGATTATTACATATATAGCGCAATGGACGGCGTTTCCCTTGGGTGTTACAAACTGTTGGAACTTAAGGGTCAACCAGAGCCGAACATGACTTTACTATACAAGGCGGTAAGCAGTTTGGATTTTACTGGCAGATATTTTAGCTGGGTATACGGAGGACTGAACGGATATAAAACCACTGATTCAAAGCAAACGACAATAACTCGTTTAAACGAATATTGGGATAATGACACAGACCCCGTAACGGCAAATATGAAAAAACAAATGACAAACAACAAATACTTCCCAAAGAGCTTTGTTGAGCAGCTAATGAAAACTGTGTACTCATATTCGTATCATAGTTTCGCTGAAGAATACAGGGTTAAACCTAACAGAGGCTTTAAAGACGTTAAAAGATTTGAGCTTTTCGAAGAATTAGAAGAAGATTGGGTTTATTCCAGTGTTTTTATGGCTGAGCAATATTTGGAAAGTAAAGAATGCGCGTTTTATGAGTATGATTTTGACGGTTGCGGACAAGATGAAATAGGCATACCCATACATAGCGGCGCCGGAGGCGCTTTTATGGGTGATGGATTTGATATTTACAAAAAGAATAAAAATGGATTGTATGAACATTATTCGTCAGGTCCCACCTGCATGATGTGCGACGATAAGCGATCAATAAAATTTGAAGGTAAGTATTATTTTATACTAAATCCGTTTTCTGATAATCAAAATGCTCAATATGATATTTCAGCGCAAAGTTTTGGTAAAAACGGAAAGAGTTATATGATACATATAAATGGTGGTTATAGTTCGGTCAAACCCATTCTTACAAAAACAGAAGAGGATTTTTCTGTTGGGTTTGATGAGCTTCTTGCTCAAACGCTTGACCATGCTTATATAGCAATCGCAGTCACAAAATCACATAAAATATACAGTCCGCAAGATGAGGAAATAATTGATTTTGATAAATTTATAAGGCCAGACAAAACTTTGCCTCATCCTGTTAATTTTGAAAATGTTTTGTTCAGCGCAGATATAAATAATGATGGAAAAAAAGAAGTTGTTCACAAAGGACTTCTAATAACTCAATCAATGTATTGTGACGAATATAACACTTATATGATTTATAAAGATATGGACGAGTTTAAGAAAAAATCAATACCTATACAGGATGACATTCCGCCAGACATGTTTTTCGGTTTGCATTCTTGGGGGAGTATTTATGATGAATTNCCAATNACTGGAAGCATAGTGCAATTGTGGACAAACAAATATAACGACAAAAACTATGTTTCGGTGCTTACAAGAAATAAACTTTTATATGTTTTGCATACATATTTGATAGACGGCGAAAGAACTTCCGTNGTAAGTCAGACCATGTTTTTTGACGAGGTTCAAAACATGAGNGTAAAATTTGAATGATGAAAGAGGAGATTGACAATGCGCACTAAACTTGCTTTATTACTTGCCTTGGTGATAACCATCACAAATGCACCTGTCGCGCTGGCGGCATCCACTTATTCGGATGTTCCGTCTGAAAGTTGGGCAGCAGCCTCCATTGAGGCGGCCACTGAGTATGGGCTAATTGGCGGAGTGGGCGGAGGGCTCTTTGGCTATGGACGCGAAATCTCTCGCGCAGAGTTCGCGACGCTCATTTGCCGCATGTTCGCTTGGGAACTCGATACGCCGGAAACGCCGTCATTTCCTGACGTTCAACCGGAGGACTGGTACTATGCATATGTTGAAACCGCAGTTAATCATAACGCGATATATCGCGGCGGGAACTTCTCGCCCAGGGCTCCAATTACCCGTGAAGATATGTCTGTAATGCTTACGCGAGCGTTAGGATACCAGCCCATAGCAGAAGCGGCTTCTGAATACATCACACCATTCGCGGATATAATCAATAATAAAGGCTACATTGCCGTCGCGTATGACATTGGTATGACAAGCGGGACAAGCGCGACTACTTTTTCTCCGAACAACACAGCAAAACGCGAAGAAGCCGCTGCTATGCTTGTGCGTGTGTATGAAAAATACATCAGCAAAACAGATTTTCTGCATGGCTTCTACGCGTTTTCCTCGTACAGCCAGCGTTACGTGACAGATATTATGGATACTGTCAGCTTTGGCTGGAGCAATATGAATTTTGACTTGGATCGTGGAGTGTGGCTGAATACAAGCTATGCAGACGGTAATCAGTGGGCTATCCCGGAATCCTACGGGAGTATTACGTCTTATCTTGAAGAACACGGTACAAAAGCGCACTTAAACGTATTTATGGATACCAGCCACTCGCTTACATATCCGAACGGCAATGNCAGCAGCAGCTTGAAAGAGCTTCTTATCAGTGAGGAAAACCGTATNGCNGCGGTCGAGGCGATCATCAAAGAGGTCAGCCGAGAGTATGNGGAAATCGGAAAAAATCCATATAGCGGCGTAACGATAGACTTTGAGGGATTGAAAGGCGCTGAAGCGAAATCTGGGTTTACAGCGTTCTTAACGCTTCTTTCATCTGAATTAAAAAACCGCAGTCTAGCATTGTATGTCGTGGTCCAGCCAGCGCTTGCTGATGGGATATATTTTGACGCTTATGATTACCACGTGATAGGTAGGCTTGCGGATAAGGTCATACTTATGGCGCATAATTACAACGCGACATCTTTAGAAGGCTTTGTCGGAACGCAATGGCACAAAACAACAGCGCTGACGCCCATTGCCTCGGTATATTATTCGCTTTGGGCAATCACGGACAAGGAAACAGGCGTGGAGGATAGAAGTAAGATTGTTTTAGCGATCAGTTTCGCGACGATAGGCTGGGAGATAACGGAGGACGAAAGAGTAAAGAGCGCGGAACCGTATTCACCCCTGACCTCAACTGTCTATCAGCGGCTTTTACAGGATAGCACCGTTACCGGTTGGTCTGACCAATACAAAAACCCATATATTACTTACTACAATGATAGCGGACAAAAGATATTCCTTTTCTATGAAAACGAGGAAAGTGTAAATGAAAAAATAACATTAGCTAAGCTATTTGGAATAACCGGCGTATCGCTCTGGCGTATTGGAACCATCCCCGATTATGCAGGAGTGTATGATGTGTGGAAGAGTTTGCACTAGGTCAAGTTAGCCCAAATCAAACGCTATTGATTAAATCCAACTTTATCGTTTTTGCGACAAAAAAAGATACCATAACGGTATTCTTTTTTTGGCAATTTTCATTATATTATATCCTCCTCATAACATTTTGACAGTTAGTAACTGTATATTAGCAATACAAACAAGGCGTATGACAACATAGCCTAATGTTCATTTGAACAGATTGTATACTTTGATAACATAGAGGTAAATCTTTTGGTTTTTGGTAATTCGCTCTATGTAGTCCTGCGTTTCTTGAAAAGGTATGTGCTTTAGCGTTTGGCCATCGTCGCTGTATTCAGAGTCTTGTAGCCACTGGTCCACATTTCCGCTTCCTGCATTATAGGCGCTTAAGGCTACGTTCAAGTCCCCATACTGACGCTCTAGCATACTCAAATAATAGCAGCCCATTTGAATGTTTAGCGCAGGCTCAAATATTTGGTCATAATCAAAATCATCAATTCCCATTTTAGGCGCAAGCCAATAAGCTGTGCTGTCAATAATCTGCATTAGCCCGCTAGCGCCCCTTCTTGATACCGCATCCTTGTTAAATCTACTTTCTGTATTAATAACAGCACATATAAGTTCCGGCTCAAGGCCGTATTCAACGGCGCATTCTTGTATAGTATCAAAATAACGTAAAGGATAGTAGCGAGTTTGGTACACGAACATCCCAATTGAAATGAGTGTAACAAAACCAATAACGAGTAGAAGGAATTTGCCGATATTCCTTTTTTTCTTGCGCATAGCGCCCCCTTGTCTCTTATGTTTTCTTGGCTATCAAAATGAAAGGGCGGCATGGATAAAAGTGGAAGAACCACTCCACGGCGTCCAATCCTTCGGCTCTGTTGCATAAACCTTGTTTTTCGGTATGCTTTCGAGTTACTTGAACTGTACCAAGAGTACCAAATCAAGGTTTATTTGTCAAGTTTGTTAGTTGTTGACGTTCGGGCAGGAAATATGAACTTATCTTGATTTTTTCATATGGGATAAACTATTAACCGACGATCACGTAAAAATTTTTAAATTTAACTATTGACAAGGTGGTCGAACAGTGTTAGACTTGCGCTAAGTCTAACACTGTTCGACCTAATTGCGAGGAATATTATGGAAACAATATTCAAATTGACAAACGCTGAGGCAAGGCTGGCGGAACTTCTGTGGATCAACGAACCGATTGCGTTTATGGACGCGCAAAAGCTGGCGGAGATTGAGTTTGGATGGAAAAAGTCGGTAACGTTCAGCGTGCTAAAGCGCTTGATCGACAAAGGGCTTGCTAGAAATGAAATGTTGCGCGTTACGATGCGCTACAACCAGAAAGAGACCGTTATAGAGAAGATTTACCGGGACGGAAGAGGCGCTTACGGCAGTTGTCTGCCAATGTTCATAGTGTCGCGCGGACCAAGGAGAAAAGTTAGCTTTTTCGGCCGCGGTATAAGTGAAGTAAGATCAGAAAGGCTGCGCAACAAAGCAAAAAGGAGGGGGAATGCCCTTGAAACGAAGAAATCGCATAGTCCGCGCGATCTATAATTCCAGGCCTCATAATTTCGAAGGACAAACATTATTATTATTAGAAAGAAGGTATTATCATGTTCACGAAAATAATCAAGGGAAAGACTATTAAAATAATCTCGCTCGTTCTGGTCGTTACCATTGCTCTCGCTTTTATGACGGTCTCGATCGTCGGCGCTCTTCCTGCGCCAGCCACGCTTGTCGCGCACGGTATCGGGCCACGCGCTAATACTGCCGCCGACCCTGTCAATGGCATATATGTTTCGCCTAGCGGCAACGATTCCACAGCGAACGGCACCATTAGCGCGCCTTACAAGAGCATTAACACAGCGTTAACGGTCGTCCATTCCGGCGACACGATCATCCTTCGCGGTGGGACGTATAAAGAGGGGATCAATGTCCGTGTGCGGACGCCCAATATTACAATCAAGTCTAGGCAGGGCGAATGGGCGATTATCGACCTTACCACCTATAATTCCGGCCATGGTGAAGACTCGGGGGTTTATTTTGACGTCGATGCGTCAGGCGGAAAATTGCAAAACGTCGAAGTAATAGGCGGATTTTACGCTGTTTGCATGGAGACGAAATGGGATTGGGGTCAGGCTGATCGGTCCGGGGCGTCTAATATCATCATTGAGGACTGCATACTACATGATTCCAGAAACGATGTTGTTAAGGTTAAGCCAAATTGCGATAATATCACAATCCGTTATAACGAAATATATAATTCGGGACGCGCGTACAATGGCGGAAATCCTAATGGGGAAGATAATTCCGAAGGCATAGACAATGTCAACGGCGACAACATGAAAGTGCAAAACAACTATATCCACAATATCTGTTCCACCGCGATCTACGCNAAAGGTGGGGCGATCAACGCGCTGATAGAAAACAATTGGATCGAGAACGCGTANGGCGCCGGCATTATGGTTGGCTTTGATACCAGCCCGGAATTNTTCGATACTGGAGTTAACCCACAGTATTATGAGAATATAAGCGGCATTGTTCGCAACAACCTGATCATCCACACAGGNTGGGAAGGAATTGGCTTTTACGCTTCAAAGGACGGTCAGGTATACAACAATACATTGGTAGATGTCAATTATGCGCAAAACTACCATAGTGCGATATACTTCGGCGTCTCAATGCAAGACTGGGTAACTTCCGCAGGCCGCCCAGCCACCGTCAATCCCAATGTTCATCACAACATCGTAAGCCAGCCGTCCACATTTACCAAGCGGCCGATGATAGAAATCCGCTACGCAAACGAACTTGGCGGTTTGTCAGCGCTTGCTGGTAATCCAAATATGAGCAACAACTGCTATTATATTGCCGGCAGAGCCGCGACTTTCACCGACAACCGTCCAGGGAGCGCAATGTCAAACGCGGGACTAGCCGCGTGGAAAACCCATATCAACGGCGATAGCGGCACAGTTGAAGTAGATCCGGCTCTCAACGCTAATTATATGCCAACCAACCCGCTTTGTGTAGGCATGGGGTATAGCATGCAGTCCACGCCTCCAACACCGACCCCAACACCGACCCCAACACCCACGCCAACACCGACACCGACACCGACCCCGACCCCGACGCCAACCCCGACGCCAACCCCGACGCCAACTCCTACTCCTACGCCAACCCCGACACCTACTCCTACCCCAACACCACCCCCGNCACCTACGCCTACACCACCGCCATCTACAGGGGCAACTTACAACATTGCTAACTTTTACAACACCAGCGGTCAGTTGCAAGTTCACAAAGGAGACGTAATTATCGTAGGGCAAAAGCAATACAGTGTCCTGTCCAATAGCTATAATATAAGTTATTGGAGCCAGAATTCCTTAAACACCGCCATTTCATGGTGGACGGATTACATGAATAGTTTCATGGCCGGCGGCGTGGTAACAGAAATCGTTGGCGCCCCCACTCCTACGCCAACCCCAACGCCGACCCCCACTCCCACTCCCACCCCCACCCCCACTCCTACCCCCACTCCT
>WRNV01000121.1 GCA_009776445.1 Oscillospiraceae bacterium
GGCGTAGTTCCGCAGCATCCGCCGACTATCCTCACGCCGATCTCGGCAAATCGCGCCATCTGCCTGGCAAATTCCTCAGGCCCGATACTGTATAGGCCGGTCGCTCCATCCGGCAACCCTGCGTTGGGCTTGACGATAAGCGGGAGCTGCGTTGATTTGGCGATACGCGCCATTGTCTCGTACATTTCCGACGGTTCAAGAGAACAGTTGATTCCAACAGCGGTCGCTCCAAATTCTTCGGCAGTTTGGGCAAACTCCTCAGGCGAGCAGCCCATATATGTGTACCCGGACTTATTGAATGTCATTGTCGCCAGAATCGGCATGTTCGTATTCTCTTTTACCGCAAGCATAGCTGCCTTAAGTTCGGTAATATCGCTCATCGTTTCGATTGCCGCATAATCCGCGCCCGCCTCTTCCCCAGTCTGCGCTTGTTCTTTAAAAAGCTCATACGCGCTACTGTACTCAAGATCGCCAATCGGCTCGAGCAATCGGCCTATTGGCCCGATATCGATCGCCACCTTCGCCGTCTCGCCGCTTGCCCGTTTTGCTATCGCGACCGCCGCCGCGATGACCTCCCTGGGCGAATATCCGGTTGTGCTAAGCGCTTGTGCATTTGCTCCAAAAGTATTGGCGCAAATGATATCGCTTCCAGCTTCGACATACGCCCTATGGACGCTTTCAACGACATCGGGCGCGGTCATGTTCATTATATCCGGCCTTTCTCCTTGTTTCAAGCCGTGTTTCTGAAGCATCGTACCCATTGCCCCATCATAAAAAATGTATTTTCCGCCGTCCATCAACATAGAATGATCCCCCTGGTACTGTTTACTATTATGACCCAATGTGGTATCGTATAGTAAACGTTGTAAAGTTATTGGTGTAAAAGGAGCGGATTATGCTCAAAAATATGAAAACATTAACCCGGTCGGCAATATCCGCGATCGTAATATGTATACTCGCTATGCTCTCTACGCTCATTTTGGCACCGAAAGCAGGTTTTGATAATTTTACGCTATCTGGCGAATATTCGTCAAGGCAATTTTACGATGTTGATGATTCACAATGGTTCGCGCGCTATGTGGAGGACGCGTATAATTATGGGTTATTTCACGGAAAGAGCGAAAACTTCTTCGACCATTCGGGGTCGCTGACGATGGGTGAAACTATAACACTAGCTGCACGCTTGAGCAAAATCTATCATGATGGGAACGTCGATTTTATAGAATCTTCCCCGTTTTACGCTGTTTACGCGGATTATGCGTTATCACGCGGCATTATCGATCGCAATACGGATTATTATTATGACGCTCCTGCCACCCGCGCTGAGTTTGCGCTGCTAGTATATAGGGCATTGCCGACGGAGGCGTTTCCCCCAATTAACGATATTGCTGACTATGGTATTTGCGACGTTGCGCCAGACGATTCTGATTACGGCGGCGCCGTCTACGCGCTCTATCGCGCTGGGATCCTCTCCGGTTCTGACGGTTATGGGACATTTGCCCCAAACTCCGGCATAACACGCGCCCAGGCGTGCGCTATTGCGGTTCGCATAGCCGACCCAGTCATGCGGGATAAACTAAGCCTTCCCTCCCGGATGCCAGCCGAGGTGATTTTTAAGCGCAGTATGGATGCCGTTTTTATGCTGGAGACATTTGACAGCGATGGCGATCCAATTAGGACAGGCACTGGTTTCTTTGTATCCGCCTCCGGTCTAGCCGTAACAAACTTGCATGTTTTAGAAAGCGCCGCCAGCGCTACGGTTACACTGTTTGATGGGAAAGTCTACCCGGTGAGCGGCATTAATGACATCAGCGACGAAGATGACCTTGCATTGTTTTCAATAGATGCCGACTTAGATGGGTTCCCCTATTTGACCCTCTTTGATTCCGACCTTGTCGAGGCGGGCAACACTGTCTATGCGCTCGGAAACCCACAGAACCTTATCAACACGATAACCGACGGCATAATCTCAAACACCAGCCGTGATGTCGACGGGAGCATATTTATACAGTTCACGGCCCCGATTTCATTTGGCAGCGGCGGCAGCCCGGTACTCAACACGCTAGGTCAGGTCGTCGGCGTCGCTTCGATCAGCTTCACTGACGGTCAGAATGTGAATTTTGCCGTGCCGGTCAACTATGTTAAAGAGCTTCATCCCGGTGAATTAGTAGCTCTTGACGCGTTGCTTGTGGATCAAGTATAAGTCGGTACACGGAAAATGATAACACGCTAAGCTTCCAAAGCCTGCTCGTACTGTTGTTTTGGCTTGACGCCGACAAAACGCTTTGTTTCGACGCCGTCCTTAAACAGTATTACGGTAGGTATGCTCATCACGCCATAGCGCGACGCCAGTCCATTCTCATCATCGACATTGACTTTTGCGACCGTCACGCTGTCTTTATACTTTTCCGCTAATTCCTCCACGATCGGCGCTACCATCTTACATGGCATACACCACTCCGCCCAAAAATCCACAAGTACGCAGCCGCTGCTAATCGTTTTGTCAAAGTTGCCAGAAGATAGTTCTAATGCACTCATTTCTCGTTTTCTCCCTTTGTATCAATATATTTTATTGCTGACATAGCCGCGACTTGCCCTTGGCCAACAGCCTTAGCTATCTTGTATGGAGCGCCGACGCAGTCTCCCGCCGCAAAGACGCCGGGGATATTTGTTTCACCCAGAGGCCCCGCGCGTACATGACCATCTTCAGTTTCCATATCCGCGAGCATCGAGCTGGGCGCTATAGTCTGTCGCAGTATGAACACGCCAGAGCATTGGATTTCTTCGCCGTCGGCGGTAACAGACGTTACGGTTCCTTCGCCGTTTATTTTGACATCGTTTGTATTTAACCTGATTACATCGCACCCTATTGACTCAAGGTAGTCCGCTTCTTTCTCCGTTTCCGACGCAAGGCAAACAACACATATCCGTTTCCCGCGAAAGAGCATCCCGTCGCATGTGGCGCAATATGACACTCCCCTTCCCAGGAATTCTTCCTCGCCTGGAAAAAGTGAGGTTTGCGTGATCCCGGTTGCGAGGATCAGACTCCTCGACATCAAAATTGCGCTGCCGGATCCAACGCTAAACAAGTCTTCGGATGGTAGGATCGCGTCGACCCGTCCAGTGGCCAGTTCCGCTCCGGCGGCAAGCGCGTGTTCCTTAAGCTTCTGCAACAGTTCAGGGCCAGATATCGTGGGGAAACCGGGATAATCACAAATTTGTTGCGCCTTGAACAACCCGCTGTTTGCGGCGTTGTTTGATATAACTACCACCGTTTTATTACGTTGCCGGGCTGATATCGCTGCCGATAATCCTGCTGGCCCGCCGCCGACGATAATGACATCGTTCATATAAAAACCAACTTTCAACATGTTTACGCTTTTGTTGACAATTTAAACGTAATAGTTATTCTAGCATATTCAGATTGTAATTAAAACAGAAAATATGTATAATGTGAGGAAATTGTATCTACACCCGCGAGTTTAGATAGTTTGGAGCTGTAATTTATGGAAGACCTTTCAAAAAACTTTATACACGCGTTCATCGACGAGGATATCGCCCCGGGCGGACGTTTTGAGGGAATGCGCGTCCATACGCGTTTTCCGCCTGAGCCAAATGGATACCTGCACATCGGGCATTGCATGGCGTTCAACATCAACTTCAGCACCGCTGAACTGTATGACGGTCTTTGCAACCTTCGTATGGACGACACGAACCCGGAAAAAGAGGATGAGGAGTATGTCGACGCTATTTGCGAAGACATACGCTGGCTCGGTTTTTCATGGGACGACCGATTTTACTACGGGAGCGACTATTTCGACAAAACCTATGAACTAGCTGTTGGGCTGATCCGAAAAGGCCTTGCTTATGTTTGCGAGTTGTCGCCTGAGGAGTTTAAGGCGCGGCGAGGGGATATCGGAGTCCCGGCGACGTCGCCCTACAGGGACAGGCCGATAGATGAGAGCTTGGATCTGTTTGAGCGAATGAAAAACAGGGAATTCCCTGAGGGCGCTATGACTCTTCGGGCAAAGATTGATCTTGCAAGCGGAAACTTCAACATGCGCGACCCGGTGTTGTACCGCATCCGTTACACAAGCCATCACCGGCAAGGTGAAAAATGGTGCGTTTATCCCATGTACGATCTGGCGCATCCGATCCAGGACGCTTTAGAAGGCATAACGCATTCCCTATGCTCGTTGGAGTACGAAGATCACCGTCCGCTTTATGATTGGGTAATAGAGAATACTGACGTGCCAAGTAGGCCGAGACAAATCGAGTTTGGCCGGCGAAGTGTTAGTTATGCCGTTATGTCAAAGCGGAAGTTACGCCGTTTGGTTGAAGAAGGACACGTCGACGGATGGGACGATCCTCGGATGCCGACGCTCTGCGGCCTTCGCCGGCGCGGATATACCCCGGGTTCAATACGCGATTTTTGCGAAAGGATTGGCGTCGGCAAGACCTCAAATACAATAGAGTTGTCGCTACTGGAACATTGCCTGAGAGAAGATTTGAACAAAAACGCGCCGCGCGCGATGGTCGTCATTCGTCCTATTAAGCTCGTAATCACAAATTACCCGGAGGATAAAACAGAAACATTTTTAGTTGAGAACAATCCAGAGAACGAAGAAGTCGGGGTACGCGAGGTCTCGTTCTCGCGCGAGCTGTGGATAGAGAGCGACGATTTCATGATTTCTCCGCCAAAAAAGTATAACCGGCTCTTTGTAGGCAACGAGGTGCGGCTAAAATCAGCCTATGTTGTCAAATGCACCGGTTATGAGACTGATAGCAATGGAAATATTACAATGGTGACGGCGCAATATGATCCGGAAACAAGTGGCGGGAATACGCCCGACGGTCGCAAAATTCGCGGCACTATACATTGGGTAGACGCGCGTACCGCCATCGATGCAGAGGTTCGCCTTTATGACAATTTGTTCACCGACCCGGATCCTGATTGCGCGGGCGTAGATTTTATTGAGCTCCTCAACCCAACCTCACTTGAGGTCTTGCGCGGGTGCAAAGCAGAGAATAAAATCGGCGACGCGCGCGCGCCAGAAGCGTTCCAGTTTATGCGGATCGGCTACTTCGCGGTCGACAGCAGGGATTCGAAACCTGGAAAACCTGTGTTCAACCGCGCAGTAGCCTTAAAAGACGGGTATAAAAAGCAGGTGCTGTAAGCTGTTAGCTGTTAGCTGTTAGCTATGAGCTGTTAGCTATGAGCTGTTAGCTATGAGCTATTCCTGTTTAGTTGACGTATCAATCAACCGGAACAGCAAACATTGCTCCAGTTGATGGGTGTCGATAAAAGTAAGTATTTACCAAAATTAATAAGTAACGTGGAATGACTTGACAATTATATGGTTGGAACTACTCAGAATGGAAGCAGCAATGAGCAAGAAGAAATCACCGAATGACCTTCGCATCCGTAACAGCACAGCAGAGTTCTTAGTGTTCTCGTACCAGACAGGCGGAGATGGGGTGGAAGTGCGTGTGCAGGATGGTACGGTTTGGCTGTCGCAGAAGAACATGGGTCTTTTGTTCGATACATCGGCTGACAATATCGGTCTGCACTTGAAGAATATCTACGTGGAAGAAGAACTTTCGGAGGCGGCAACTGCCGAGGATTTCTCGGTAGTTCAACGTGAGGGTAATCGTGATGTGCAGCGCACAGTCAAACACTACAACCTCGATGCCATTATCGCTGTCGGATGCGGTCCATCAGAATACGGCAGCCGAGTTGATTTATGAGCGGGCCGATGCCGACAAGGAACACATGGGGTTGACAAGCTGGGCAAACAGCCCAGACGGTCGTATCGTAAAAAGCGATGTGAGTATCGCAAAGAATTATTTGACCGAGTCAGAACTGCAAAACCTCAGTATGCTGGTCAACGCCTATCTTGATTTGGCGGAACGCCGGGCGCAAAGCCGGACGCCAATGACAATGGAAAGCTGGGCTAGTCACCTTGACCTCATTCTGAAAGCTGACGGAAACGAGCTGTTGACGAACGCGGGGCGCATAAGCGCAAAGATCGCAAAGGCTCATGCAGAGAGCGAGTTCGAAAAATACAGAGTGATACAGGACAAGCTGTTTGAGAGCGACTTTGACAGACAGTTTAAGCTGTTGGAAGAACAGGCATGTATCGGCGATGGCGAAAGCTCTTAACGTTGCAACGATAATTATTGATTCTCGTTAAAAGTGGGGGACGATAAATATATGCATAGGGAGTTTTTCCCGCTTCGATCTGAAGCAAAGCCGACAAAATATGCTTATGAGGACAGCAGCCAGGACTATCGAGGGTTGCTAAAAGTTGGCTATACAATGATTAATTTGGATAAGCGCGTGGCGTAGCAGTATCCGACGCGGCACCAAAAATCAGAGTAATAGCCAATATTGCGGCAAAGAGCCTTTTTTTATTGTATTATCCTCCTCATGAAATAAATAATTTAGGCTTCTCTTTGAAATCTTGGTTAATTTTACCATAGAAAGCCTTTTTTGTCTATTCCTGAACTGACCGCGATTGACGAGTGATTGACAGTGATGATGTGAACTGACCGTAACTAAATTTGCCGTCAGGCGACTACATCTGAACAGCAACTTGGGACATTTCGTCACGAAGCGATATGTCCATTTTCCATGCCATCTTATCGTTGATGTTGCAGTGTTTTAATGATATACTTCGCCATAGAAACGTGGCGGGGAACCATAGGAGATCATAGGGAAAAGTATTTGGAATGAGATGAAATTTTGACAAAGAAACAATTCAAACATGATTTTTTGCGCGGGTTGGGTTCTGCTTTGCTGGTGCTTAAAACCTGTAAGAATCCACAGCAGTATTACGATATTGTGCATTATGGATGTTTGCACAATACAACTTATGATATGCAATGTGAGGGTGATCGCGGCTGGTATCTTTTTCAGGCAGCGCAGATTGTTGGCGAGCATGATATTTTAAAGGATGTCATTGCAAGATACGCTCGCTCTTTTACCGACTACTGGTTTTATAATCAGCTTACAAGCATTTTATTCAACTATGCAGAAAAAGGGAATGAGGATGCACGCTCGGCGCTATATGATAAATACGCCTTTTTGCTTGACAAACTTTCCCGCTTTGTCATTTCAAAGCATCGCACATATTGCCAGGAGCGCGATATGTTTGACTGGCTCTGCGTTTGGCTAACATCCTTGGATGGATGGAGTTCATTCAAACGTATTGTTGCTGACGTGAGCGAAAAACTATTGCAAAAGAATTCAGAGTTTTTCTTTTCTGAGTGGTTCTATGACAACTCAAAAAGTAAATTCGGGGAAAAGCGTACTAAAAGATATTTGCAAAAACAAGCCACTACATCAGAATATATTTCCATTTATCTGCAAAAGGCACAGGAATGGGAAAACCATATATATGAAAAACAGTATGAGCCTACCTTAGATGAGGTTATTGCAGGTGTTGACGGTGAGCGTTACCACGGTCGAGGTCTTTCCATGCTTTTTTGTCGAAGCGCCAGCTCTGAAGATTTAGAGAAGTTGCTTAAAATCGCAATGGCGGAAAAGGATTTAACGCGGCAGGCGGAACTTCTTTGGGGATTACGGAGAGCAACCACACCGGTTCCGGAAGAAATAATATCTGAATTACTCCAAAGCGAAAACGAAGATATTCGTCACACAGCCTTTTGTATAATGGGAAATAGCGCTTCTCCAAAGGCGAGGGAGTATGCTTTATCGTGTCTGGAAAAAGGTGAGGAAGTTGTAAACGCAATATCACTACTTTCAAAAAAAACACTTCCGCAAGACGAGCAGATATTAAGCGATGCAGTTAGGTCTTTTCCGGTAAAATTCGCCGAGTGTGATTGGCATAGCGCGTTTATGCCAGCAGAAGACGCTATAAGAAATATGCGTGGCAAACTGAAAACCGATTTGATTCAATATCTCTACAGTGAAACCTATTGCGGCAGTTGCCGCAATAGTATTGTGCGAACAATGCACACGAAAAAGGTGCTTTCAGAAAAGGTTTTGCAGGAATGCCGCTTTGATTCAAACTGCGATATACGTATTTTTGCAGAACGGATTATTTCTGCAAGAAAACAAACTCGCTAAGAATTCAAGATACTATAAATTGTGACTTTATGTTGCAATTGTTATTCATTTGTGCTACATTAATTGAAATGAGGAGGTGTGGACGTGGCCAAGACCGATACTATACATATGAGAGTTTCCCCCGAGGTAAAGTCCGAGGCTGATTCAATTCTATCGTTGCTAGGAATTACAACTGCCGACGCGATTAACATATTTCTAAATCAGGTCATACTGCGCGGAGGTCTGCCGTTCGAGGTGCGTCTACCAACTGCGAGAGCTGAAACACTTGCTAGAATTGAGCGCATTGAGAATGGAACAGCCGAGATGGTTGGGCCATTCAAAACATTTGAGGATTACAAAGCTTGGGTTACTAGCGATGAAGAAGATGAAATATGAGATTCGCGCAGAAAAAAGTTACCGCAAACAGTATAGGCTTCTCAAAAACGCGGTTTTGACATGGAGCGTCTTGACGATGTAGTTTTCTTGTTGGCAAGCGGTGAAGCATTATCGCCAAAGTACCGCGACCATCCGCTCCAAGGAGATTATCGTGGTTACCGTGACTGCCATATTCAAGGAGATTGGGTGTTGATCTATAAGATTGATAGAGGTGTGTTGACGTTAATCCTATCGGAAACTGGAACACATTCTGATTTGCTTGAATAGCATACAGACTCCTGATCGGCGGCTAGAAGAATGGGACAAGGAAAATCTGAGCTCTTTAGCGCTTTAAATTGGAATTGTGTCAAAATGGCATAATTGCTCTTTAAAGCGCAAAACTATTCATCAATTATTTCCTAAACACAAGAGAACTGCCACCCGTGTTTATACGCCCAGTAAAAGGAAATATAATAATCCCACGAGAGCGTTTAAAACCGCAACTGTGGGATTTACTTATTCTGCTGAAATGGATTGTTTTGTGCCAACCTCTCCAATGCGCCAATCGTCATATTCCATGATACCTCGGCGGCGTATGGGTACTTCTTCTGATATCTTTGCCATAATTCTATCATGATGGAATTGTCGGCAATCATCCGGATAACACCAACAATATCTTCCATTTGACCGATAGTACCGCGTTTTTCCACAGTCTTTTCTAAAGCCGCTTCGTATACTCCTGAATCATATGTGCAGACAGTTGTCAGGATATAGATATCGTAGAAATCTCTCATGCGCGAAGTCGTGGCCCCGCGTGTGATTATGGTTTCAAATTT
>WRNV01000122.1 GCA_009776445.1 Oscillospiraceae bacterium
ATTATCCCCATAGGTCGAAACACAATTACAAGATTCTGACTCTCAATGAATAAAACCGGCGCTTCATCTTCATACAGAAAGTTTATCCAATTTCGCATGAAAACGCCCCATTTTGTTTTGACAGCGGATTGTTGATGCCAAAAAAACAGCACAGATTCGTTTTGCGGAACATCAAAACAACTGTTCAAAAAAGCGCCTAGGCTGTCCATGTCGTTTGCGTTCCAATCATCTTCCCAATTATAATCCAAGCGTTCGAGCGACCTGACCCAGTGCTGTTCGTTTTCTGTTATCACTTTTGTAAAATGCAAGGCCAAGTGCTGTTGCTGCCCACTAATGAATTTTGCCCAGAGCTGTGCGGCGCATTCTTTCGTTAGAGGCAGAATTTGATTTAAATCGGTGTCACTTACTTTAGGGTCGTCAAAAATCCAACGATACGGCATGTCTTTTATAGATGCAAAAATATACGCATAATCCATCATCGCTCTCCCTCCAATCAAACGTGAAATATACTCTATGAAATCATCAAAATTGCCAGTAAAAGCTTCCAATTTTAAGTTTATATCACGACTGTATTTGCCCATCTTCTTGTAATTGCCTTAAGCTCTGTCGTAGTTCCAATTCGGCAGAAACCACTAGCAAAAGATGCATGGGTTTTTTGCTGGCGGTTTCAATATTGCATTCCTTCGCCCAAAGCGGAGGGTAGATTAAAAAACCTTCGTGCTTTTTCAGTTTTCGCAGATCATTACCCATGCCCTTCCAACGCCATGCTTTATAGAACAGGTTAGCTTGTTTTGTCTTGACCCAAACATCCCATGTTGCTTTGCTGATGTTCAGATTCTCAAATTCAAGAACGTCAGGAGCAAAATAGTAAACGGTATTATGAAAACAAAAAACGCCACCGAACACATCAATAGCAAATGCTCCTGTNTCAAAGCCAAAAAGCTCGTCAATTTGAGGGATAGCAGTCTCATGGAGCAGTCGAATACACTTNTGNATCATTTTTCATCCTCAACATTTCCAGCATTTCCAGTGGCACCTTGTGATAAACGCATTATTACATCAAACAGATAAAAAAACAAGTGGTTAGTCTTTGGAGGCAACCGCACAGGTATAAACTTTTGCCTCTATATTCCTGGTCGCCGTGGACGCCGAGGCGGTTACAAACGCGGAAGGGACAGCGATATTCAACGTAACCGGCGAATTGCCCGGATCGACGGAAATTGAGTTCCTAGTGGAGGGAACGTTGATACGCCAGAGTGTAAGGGTAAATGTAGCCCTCCCTAATCAGGAGGTTGCTACAAAAGCCGACAAGCCGACTGCAAACCTGACCAGCGGGGAAGTGGCGAAAGGCACGCTGTTGACGCTCGCCACAACGACGCCGGGCGCTGCTATCTACTACACAACCGACGGCTCCTGCCCGTGTGCTGAAGGCGGCCCCAGGGTGCTCTACACAGGCCCGATCGAGATCAATGAGGATGTGATCATCCTCGCGGCTGCTTACAAAGAAGGAATGGATTACAGTGACACTTTGGGACTGTTTTTCACTGTAAAACAGCAAGGCGTCACCCTCTCCGGCATGGTGAAAACATATAGCGCCAACAAGAGTTCCACGACCATCGCCCTGATGCAGGGTGAGATGGAGATACGCAAAATTACTATTGAGGCGTCGCCCGTTAGCGGCCAGACGGAGCAATTGTTCACCATCCAAGGTGTAGTTCCTGGCACATATTCGCTGGTGATTACAAAACCGGGTCACACCTCTTTCACGGTACAATCCATCATTGTCGGCAATGAGAATCTTGACCTCACAAAAGACAGTCGACCCGAAGTGCTATTGATGACGCTACGATGTGGCGATCTCAACGGGGACGGGATTATCGACGATAGAGACTTGACGATCCTATGGTTGTCGTCCAACTATTACAAGAACACGGCGCAAGCGTCTAATCCCCTGTGTGACCTCAACGGCGACGGGGTGATCGACGACAGGGATCTGACGATCTTGTGGATGGCGAATAACTACTATAGAGGCGAAATCATCATACAGTATTGGACGTTATGAGTCCGAGGGGTAGGGGATAGGGGCGGGGATCGACGCTTATGGTAGAAATTGTTGTATGCCGTTATATATTTATTAACACAAAAGATAGCGCAGTTAACGAACGATCTTCTTGTTTTTCGTCACTGCGCTATCGAACATAAGCTCTACACTGGAATGTCATAAATGATTTAGAGGAGACGTATTCTTTGGGATGAGAGTCCAAATGCTGTTCATTAAAGTATTTCAGATTACTCTAGCTTAGTGAGAACGACCTACCTATCAGCATAATGTCCGCCACACTGGATCACAGCAACTGTATCATGCTGTACAGAGAAAATGATTCGGTTCTTCTTGTCAATGCGAACACTTGCAAAACCAGAAAAATCATGTTTCAGCATCTCCAGCTTCCCAAGAGTAGCGTTATATCCATTGCGTTGGATATCCTTCAATAACGCATTTGCTTTTTTCACGGCGTTTTTATCATGCTCCTGCATATCTGTATATTCGCTCCACGCTTCTGGTGACCATTTTAGCGAAAACATCAATCCTCCTCAATCAAATCATGCGCCTCAAGCCGCCCAACCCTCATCCCTGCAATCCTTCGCTTGAGTTCATCCGCCTCCTCTGGTAGAAATCCATTACTATCCCGTAAGGAGAAACTCATTTCCTGCTGCCTAATAGCTTGCTTAATAAAAGCATTCAACGCTGATGCCATCGTGATTCCTATTTGATTGCATAAAATTCCAAACTCATCACGTACATCTTTTTCAAGCTTTATCGTTAGGTTTGTCTTTGTGGACACGATCAACACCTCCTTTATCCAGTATTCTACTCTATATAGTGTGCTATGTCAATGCTAAATATGTGCTATAGGTGTGAATGAGCAACCTGTGTTGTTGTTCAATGGCTTTTAAACACAGGACATACAGGCTTCGTATAAAGAAGCATTTTAAGCTTGCCAGCAATATTATTCTATGGTAGTATAAGCCTTGACAATAACAAGGGAGTGTCTTGATGTCGGTAATCCTGTAAGATCCACCAGATCATAGGCAAAAAAATAAGCAGCAATCCTGCTTTTGTTTGTGTTGCCAAAAACTGCCTTACAGATTAGACCGGCGTCCACAGTTTATAGTGGTGCTGTTTGTAGCGCAGTTGTATACTGCGCTTTTTGTTTCTATCTTTGAGGCAAAAATCAGAAAGGGTGAATAACATGAATATATTTACTGACCATTTTATCTCTAACGAACAGAATCTTGAGTTTACGAAAGCCGCTATGATGGGGCCAAACGCCATGCGGGTGGCCGAAGAATTGGCTTCGCGCCTTGACATTTGTGATGATATGCGGATACTCGACCTTGGCTGCGGCATGGGGCTATCGACGCTGTTTCTAGCGCAGAAATACGGCGCGCAGATTTTTGCTGCCGACCTATGGATACCGCCATCTGATAATTACGAGCGCTTTAAATCTTACAGGATCGACGGCAAAGCCGTTCCGATTTCCGTAGACGCAACCAAAGGCTTGCCTTTCGCGAACGGATATTTCGATATGTTGTTTAGCGTAGATGCTTACCACTATTTCGGCGACACAGAGGAAATGCTCCCTTCTCTCATCCCGCTTGTAAAAAAGGGCGGGTATATCGCTATAGCAATCCCCGGTTTGAAGTACGAGTTTGGGGGGAATGTCCCGGAAGAAATGAAGCCATATTGGAGCAATCCGGAGATAGCCAGGACGATACGCTCTATTGATTGGTGGAGGGAACTATGGAGTAGAGCGGAAGGCATTGAAATCATCAGCATTCGCGAAATGGACTGCTGCAAACGATCATGGGATGAATGGCTTGCTTGCCCCAGCCCGTATGCTGTTGAAGACATCGAAATGATGGAGGCCGAAGGTGGCGAATATTTCAACCTTGTTGAGTTAATAGCAAAAGTTAAATAACAAGCGATCTCCGACACAAAACGTAAAAACCCCCGGCTTATTCCTGGATAATCCAGAAATAAGCCGGGGGATAGCCGATCTCAAAACATATCCTCTACATCAATTAGCGAAATGTTATCCTGATTTTTTGCTCTGTTGCGGAGTTCATCAGTAAATCCGGTTTTTGAGAACAACATATACCCGATATCATTGAAAAGTGGAAACAATTCCGATTGCATTACAAGATCATCCAAAATGCCCACACCTGTCTGTTCGTAGCGGAATTTGTTTAATGTCCTTGTCATGGGAAGTATTTTGCATAATGTAGCGTTTTTTTCCGTTAAACACAGGACATACAAGCTCCGTTTACCGCGTTAGCCAAAACGGGATATAAAGCATATCCCTAGCTCTATCCAGCCGATCTTTTGTAATAACTATGGAAATCGGCATGTTCATGTCTGCAAATGCTTGCCGGAAGGCGGGAATGCTGGTTTGATCCACGCTGGTTCTATATTTGACTTCAATGGGCAGAACATCGGTTTTCCGATCCATGACCAAATCCACCTCCGCGCCTTTATCCCGCCAATAATATAAAGACCAGAGATTGTTCTCACAGGCCGCAAGCGCGTCGCGGGCACAGATGCCCTCGACAATATGTCCGGCTCTTGTATCGTCTATCTCCGGTAGACGGAGCATGGCGTTGGCAATCCCATTGTCCAGCACATATAATGTCTTGTTTTTACGCAGGATCTTTCCTGCATTGGGCGAAAAATTGCTCAGTACAATGGTCATATACGCCTGCGACAAATAGGTGAGGTACGTACTCACCGTCTCGTTGTCGCAGCCGATGGTATCGGCGATGGTTTTCATGTTAAAGTCTTGGCCATGACTCGCGGCGATGAAGTACAGGAGCTTTTCCAACTTGTCGGGTGTCCTGATTCTATAAATACTCACAATGTCCCGATACAGCCCATGTCCGATGATATCATCGACAAGCCGCTTTTGCCAGGGCGTCACGCTGTTATCTGAGAAATACTCCGGGTATCCGCCAATCAGAAGGAATTCCTGCAAAACGGAATTGACATAGGGCTTGAAACCGTCCCATTTCCAAGCGTCATTCGCTAACTCATCATAGTATCCGCAAGGATCCGTATACAGGCTTCCATTGGGGACAGCCTCCAAAAACAAGGCAACCTTATCAGTCTCCCGGTATGCCGACCAAAATCCACAAAACTGGATAAAACTCAAAGGCATCAGCCGCAGGGTGTCTGCGCGTCCAAGGAGCGACTCACGAGCGCCGTCAAACAAGTGGCTGGCGGAGGAACCGCTCACGATGAATTTGATATTGTAGCCAGGTTCATAGTAGTTCTTCAGCCAGAGTTGCCAACCGGGCAGCGTGTGGATCTCGTCAATAAACACATATACTCTGCTGCTGAGTGCGGAAACTGCTTCGTGAAGCACATCGTAGGCATAACACTCAATGATGTCGCCAATCGAAGTCTTTTCGTCAAAGAGGGTGGGATCGTCACAACTGAAAAACAGGATGCGTTTAGGCGCCACGCCATCCTTCAGCAAGCGTCCGATAGCTTGCTGCATCAGTGTGGACTTACCAACACGTCGAGGCCCGATAATAATCTGTATCCTGCGCGCGCCAAAACTGTCTGTGATGGTTTTCAGTTCGTCGCGCGCGATTTTGTAAGCCGAGTCAACCGAAGATTTTCCTGAGAGCCACCAATTGTTACGGCGTCCAAGAATTGTTGCTGTCATTGCACGTCACCTTCCGAATGCATTTATGCAACCATCGTAACATATTGTGCGGACAGAGTCAACAAATATACAGTATTAGTGCGAATATAACCGCATAAAATATTAACTAACCCTACTAGCATATATGATTTTGAGAAAGCTTCGCTTATAACGACCACATTGGGATGATATTATCATTGTTTTTTAGCGGCAACAATTCTTTTGACAGGCAGATCACTCCACCCTCTCCGCGTTTTATATCAGCAATTGTGTCAATTAAATCAAAGGGTTTTATCATGTTAGGGCTAGGATTGCTTGTGCTTTTATTTCAAGTGGATACAAGGCGAGCTCCTGTTACGATAACCGCTCCATTCCGTTTTGAACGTTCAATAAACGCGTTTTTAATATGTCTTTGGAAAAACATTTCGACCTCCACATAGAATCATGCATAATTAAACCTTAGCTTTAATTATGCATAAACTGTATGCTTTGTCAAGATTTTTTGTAAAGGAACTGACAAGAAGCATATTGCAGAAATTATATTAGATATGGTATAGGACAGTGATAGAATTTCTGAATAATTACTGATATTTCACCCAAAAGGGTGTAGCGGTAACTATTACTAAAGGATAGTATATAAAAGTTGTCATTACTAGACAAAATAACTTGCAGTATGTGGAATGAAAGGGAGGTAGAAGTTCATGTATAGAAAGGTAAAAAAAACTAATTCTATGAAAAGAATAATATCCGGAGCGCTGGTTTTTGTCCTTGTAATGTTACTGAGTACTATTGACACAAACAGCGCGATTTCAAGTTCGGTTTATACTGAAATTGGCGCCACNATCTTGTATTTTGAACAGGATGATATCATTTTCGANAAAACCGTGGAAACCGGAACGACNCTGGAAGAATTAGGACTACCAACTGAGCTTCGCGCAGTAATAGAGACTGCAAGGGAAAACAATTCGGATGACGTAAGTAATACAAATGATGTTAACAATACAGATGATGTAAGCAATACAGATTGCGAAAACAGTACTGATTCATTACGCAACGAGTGTTTGACGGCGACAAGCACAAGCTTAAGCTTAATCGACATTGATCAAAACAGTGAATCCAGCCTTGTCGTGGCTGATATTTCTTTGTCGTGGGAGGGCTACTATGGCGTTGACTCGCCGGGAGTATATACTCTTTTGGCGCAGGCCTATGGTTATGTGTATAACTGTGACATGCCAACCGCGATAGTTACCGTCGTTGAATCTGCAGCCGAGGACGAAAATGCCGGTATGCCGCTTGTCATGGATGACATGAGCGCCTTTACGCGCGATGTCGAGTTTGATGATTCTGATATGATGTTTTGCGAAAAGAACGCTTATATCAATGGCTCCAAAACAGCGGAGAATGGAACAGAAAGCGCTCCTGTGCGCGTGAGGGCGGGAGATAAGATAAGATACTCGATCACGACAGGATATAACAAGCTAGGCGGCAGTTTAGGCGCCGGCTTTGACGTTTTGTTTGTGTTGGATTGGTCAACTTCTATGGGCGCAGAGATGATGTCGGGAAAAAGCGCAAGGCAATACGAACGGGACGTTATGTTGGACATGTCAAGTTTTATGCTGGAAAGCTACCCAAATAACCGCGTCGCCGTCCTAGGAATGAACTCAAGCCCGGGACTTAATAACAATCCGGATTATACGAACATTCAGTTTCAGACAGATTTTCTGAATAAGGCTCAGTTCAAAGCAGAGCTGCCCAATATTAAAAATGCGTTTAATGACGATTCCGAGTATCCTACAGAAGATCTTGTTTCATTCCTTAAAGCTGCAAACTTCAAGTTGGAAGGGGAGACTGTCGCGTTTGGTTCAAAGCTACCAACACGCGCTAAGTATACCATCCCCCGGGATAGTTCAACGCGTACCCCGGTCATCTTTCTTATCTCAGACTTTCAGATACCCAGATCACATAACAACAGCAATTATTGGGAGAGCTATATGAAAGGCCAGGCTGACCGTTTTGAAGCAAAGTCAAACGGCGGTATCCTTCATACTGTGCGCTTTGATCACAAAGGTAATGTTCCCCCATCAAGTAACGCGGATTACTCCAGCGCAAAAAACGACAAAGCAATGCAGGATTTTGTTTCACCTGCCGGTCGCAGCCACTGGGGTTTTACCAAAGTGCGCGTCGATACGCCATATACCGAGGCATTAGGGCACATTAAGAGTGATTTCTTGTCATTACTCTCTCTGGAAGAAGATTTCGGGCCGATCGTTATAGACAAGGTTCCGGAGGGGCTTGAGGTTGTCACAGACAGCATAAATCACAATGGCGTATATGACTCAAATAAACACGTCATAACATGGGACTTATCCCAGGATCGATCCGACGAGATAACAGTGGAGTTCACAGTGACTGTTCCTGAGGAGACGCATATCTTCAAAAACACAGCTTATGTTTCTTATAATGCTAGCGTTATGGACAAAACAAACACAACTTATCATAAGGTTGTCAAGCCTCAAGTTCCTCCTACTGGCATTGATGACGAGCCGTTGAATATAGTTATATTCACCCTGATATCGGTTGTGCTAGTAATTTCAAGCGTAATGGCAGCCATAATGATAAAAAGGTCGGGCGGAGCCATACGTAAATATTTCAGAAAGAGTTTTGCCGTGCCGCATGACGGCAAAAAGTCAAACTAGAAATTGCAAATGCTTTCGATCGCGAGTAAAGTCTATTACCTACGAAAAGTTGAGTTATAACGCGCGATACCTGCCCTTATGATTTCTGACGCTTCCAGCGAGTCGCCGACTCTCTTCGTTTCGGCCTTTTTCCCTTCCAATTGTTTATATACTGAAAAGAAATGCGATATTTCGTTTGCGACGTGTTGTGGCAAATCGTTAATGGATTTGTAGCTATTGTACGTCGGGTCGCCATCAGCGATGGCAATGATCTTTTCGTCGCGCTCATCGTCGTCGATCATCAAAACGACACCGATTGGTTTGCAGGGTATCAGCGATAACGGGATAAATGCCTCGTTGCTTAGAATAAGTACGTCTAAAGGGTCGCCGTCATCGGCCAGAGTAAGTGGTATAAAACCGTAATTTGCGGGATAATGCGTTGATGTGTGAAGGACACGGTCAAGCAGGAGATACCCCGTGTCCTTGTCCATCTCGTATTTTTGCTTGCCACCACGCGGTATTTCCACCACAGCGTCAAAGTATTGGTCTGAAACCCGTTTGGGGTCAATATCGTGCCATATATTCATGCTAATCCCTCCCAT
>WRNV01000123.1 GCA_009776445.1 Oscillospiraceae bacterium
ACTATCGAGAATATCAGAAATTGGAGGTTTGGTAGAAAAAATGGCAAATCAAAAAAAGAGGAGAACCAACGGTTCATAACCAGTCGGTAACTCGCGTAGAAAGGTGGTCATATAGTAACGAAAGGATAAGATTTAGTTCGGTGATTTGTAAGAAGCGGAAATAATAAACTATGAAAGGATGTCAAAAATGCAAATGCAGAAAAATTTACAACTAATAGGAAAAGTAGGGGAAAACAAAAGAATGAAGAAAATTCTCAGTATGATGCTGGCGCTTGTCTTGGTACTTGCTCTCTTCGCGCCAATCACCGCCAACGCTGCGACGCTAGCAGCAGAAAACGGAAACTTTGCCTCGTCAGACTACAAAAGTAGTGCAGACTTGACGAAAGAATGGTTTGGCGTCACAGATGGAACGAATATCATCAACGAAGCACCGTCGCATGAAAATACCTTAATCTCTCTTGTTGATATCTCTTTATACAGTGTGGAGGAGATTCGCAATGAGGAGGTAGAAGCACTTATCTCTCAATATGCCGATATGCGCCAACAGGATTTTTGCTTGATTGGGGCAAAAACGGATTACAGTTCTCTATACTCAAACGATGAGTTACTTGCGGTTCAGCAAAGCCGACCAGATGCTATCGTACAAATGCAGGAACGATTTGAGCAACAAATTGTGAACGCCGTCGTCACATGCAAGATTCAATCCATTGACTGGCAGAATGACGCTGCGTTTGTCAACATGTATGAATGGACCTTTTATGATTACGATGACTTGAGTGATGACAAGTACATACTTGATGTCACGGGTTTTGGCACAGATCATATCATACATTTTCAAAAAATAAGCGGGAATCTGAAAATTGTCGACGATTTATATGATGAATCCGATATTACAGGTATCGCAACCCAAATTTCGCCCGAAAGTGAGTCCACTTTTCAGGAAGATACGATTCCTTCCGATAGTTCAACAACCGCATCGACAGAAATATCAGCAACTGCAACCTATATTTTTAGTGGCGAGTTGGCGGCTGAATATGCAGACAGATGGGCTCTTGTGTACAATCCCGCTTTCAAAAACTACAATGATAGTGGCGGAGATTGTGTAAACTATGTGTCGCAATGTCTTGATTATGGTGGTATGACAAGGACTTCCACATGGACGCCATATAAAGCTGCATGGATAAGTGTTTCATCTTTTTCTCCCTATTTCCAAAATATCGGAACATATCGCAGTTCAGGAGCGACAAACAGCCAGTTTAATAAAGGTGATGTAATCATTACTAATAACAACGGACATGTAATGATTTGTACAGGTAAAAACAGCGCCGGTACGGCATACTTTAACGGACACAATTACGACAGATTTCATTCAGTCATGAATAATGGAGGCGGTAATCCAGCTATAATGTTTACATCATCGATCGGAGAACCAATCAGCGGCAACTACTCCATCAAAAATGTCAGTACGGGATTGTACCTCACCGTACAGGGCGACGGGATGGACAACCGAACGAACATCTTAGGAAGCACTTTCACTGGAGCTACGGGACAGCGATACGCGATCTCCAGCGCAAGCCGGGGCACGGTGATGAAACCTGACTGCGCGCCATCCTCGGCTGTGAATATCAACCGGGACGGAACGCCCGTGAACAACGATGACGTATTTATTTGGGGATACAAATCCGACGACCGATGTATGCACTGGGTATTCGAAAAGGTTGGTAACGATTACGTAATTCGATCAGCAGGTGACCTCAATGTCGTTTTAACGATGGACACTACAAGTAAAGATGTCCGTGTGAAGACATATGACGGGGAGGCAAACCAAAAATGGCGGCTGGAACAACCGATATACGAAATCTCACTGAGCCAGACTGGGACCTACACCTTCCCACCTGCCACAGCGGGTTACGGCGCACAGACTGCCAAATCGGTGACGATCACAAACACGGGCGGTATGGCCACGGGCACTCTGAAAATAGAGCTGAGCGGCGGCGGCACCAGCTCATTCACCCTGTCAAAGACCACGCAGGCCAGCCTGTCGGCGGGCGCTACCGGTTCATTCACTGTGGTGCCCATAACCGGACTCGCTGTACGTACACACACGGCAATTGTTACGGTAAGCAGCGCAAACAACACAAACATCGAGCCACGCAATTTTAATGTTAGCTTCACTGTTGGTGCGCCTGAGCCAGATACCCTGACGGGCACTGTTACAATCAGCAATACCTCGCCCCGGATCGGTGACGTGCTGACCGGCTCTCTTGTCGGAGGCAACAACACAGGTACGCTTTCCTACCAATGGAAAGCGAACGGCACGAATGTGGGAACCAACTCAGATACATACACAGTAATAGAAGCCGATTTTGGCAAGACGATTACACTTGAGATCAGGTCGAGTGTGGAAGTGGGAGCTGTGAACTCCACGCCGACAACCGCAGTAGATAAAGCTGACGATCCCGCAGACCCAGACGCGCCAATGATAGTCGTATCTAGCGTGACGGGTGTAGCAGGTGCTAATGTTGAAGTTAAAATCATAGCGGATAATATGCCTTTGTTAGCAGCGCTTGAATTTAAGCTTATTTATCCTGAATCCGTTATGACGTTGATAAGAGCTGGCTTAACCGATAATTCTGGTTTCAATATTATTTTTCCTGTGGAGTATCCCAGCGGGACACTTTTTACATGCACACCGCTAGGTACTGATGTGATCGATTCAAATGGAGTCTTAGTCAACCTGACTTTTGCTATCAGTTCAGAAGCAGCACTAGGTGTATATCCGATAACATTTTCCGAATCATATGCAGGTGACGAGGATGGTAACGCAATAACATTCATATCAAAATCGGGTGAGATAACTGTCGCCAATCCAGTCCAGTACGGTCACTTCACTGGTAGAGACCGAGTCGATGGAACAGATGTTTTGTGGATAAATCGATATATCGCTTCTGGGAGAGATCTTTCTGTTATGCTTGAAAACTTCCCTACAACGATAACCACTTTCCACGAAGCGGCGGCATATTTTACAAATCGCTCACGAGTCGATGGGACGGATGTTTTGTGGATAAATCGATATATCGCTTCTGGGCGTAACGTCGATATTATGCTCCAGACTTTCCCGACAACAATCGACTTCAGCCATCTTGGAACAATCAATACAGCACTCATTCAAGCCAAGTCTTTGCTTATACCAAATGTTAGTATAGCTCTCGCTTCAGATGCAAGCAGCATGGTGACGCTTACTCCAAGCTCAACTGTTGTAACAAAAGGAAATACATTCACTGTAGCGATTGATTTGGATTGTGAACCAGGTGAGAATATTGCGGCTTTTGAGTTTTTCTTAAATTTTGATCCGACGGTTTTACGTCTCGAAACACCATATGAATATCCTGGAGTTCTACAAGCAGCTGATGTCATAGGCACATTTTTTGCACTTACGCCGAGAGCCAGCACTCCCCATACAGGCAGCGGTAATATTATGGTACTGACATTTACAGTACTAGACGACTCAAAACCAGCAATTGTTGGAATCAACATTGATTATGCAGGGGATATTGATGGCAATGAGAGTGTTGTTTCCAATCCAGACTCTGTGACTATTAATCCCCAAATGACTGATGCCCAAGCCGTTGCACTCGATAAGGCGTCCATGACATGGGAAAGTATACGGGGAGAGAACATAACGCAAAACGCTGTAACGGCGAATCTTGCAGAACTCCCAACAACTGGAGCGAACGGTACGGAAATCACTTGGGATTCGACCAACTCGGCAGTTACCAACCAAGGTGCTGTGACAAGACCAATCTTCAGTGAAGGCGACGCAATGGGAACGCTCAAAGCTACCATTACTAAAGGTAATGACTCAGATTCTGTAGATTTTGTGCTGACCGTTTTGAAGTTGCCTGATACATCTCCCCCCGTCGGTTCAATCACAATTGAAACCCACAGTTGGAACAGCTTCTGGGATATGCTCCCATTTGGACTGTTTTGCAAAAACACACAAGCCGTAACCATCACAGGCGAGGATGACAGCGGCGAACCAGTGGACATCCAATACTATCTCTCGACAGACGAGCTTACGCTCAATCAGATCGAGGCGATTACCGATTGGACTGATTACACAAATCCTTTCAACATCGTACCCAACAATAAGTATATCATCTACGCCAAATTGACCGACTCGTCTGACAATGTAGCCTACATCAACTCGGATGGAATAGTATTATACACCGACAGCGTCCAGGATACGGTGAGCATTAGCTTTACCAAAGGCTCTGGGCTTGACCAAACCACCAATGTAACGCTCAATGGTAACACGATCAATGGAATCATGAACGGCTCTTTAACACTCGAAAGCGCTGACGACTATACCGTCTTTGGTGAGACGATCACATTCAAAGCCGATTATCTGGACAGCCTGGCGGTGGGCGACTATACCTTGACTGTTTACTACAACCCGCTTGGCATGGAATACCCAAGCGATCCGCTGTCCGGCAGCCAATCGCCAGCGACCACAACGATTGCACTGAAGATTAACAACCTAGTCAACGCCGAGCCGCCAAGCATTATCGTACACCCGCAGGGCGCAGTGTATACACAGAACGCTACAGCAGCTCCGTTGACAGTGACGGCGGCTTCAACCGACGGAGGTACGCTGTCCTATCAATGGTACAGCGCGACAAGCAGTTCGGCCGAAGGCACGCCCATCGGCATAAACAGCAACACATATACGCCGAGTACAACCACTGTGGAAACCCTATATTATTATGTAGTGGTGACCAACACCAATACAAACGTCAACGGTAATACTTCGGCTACAACCACAAGCGATCTGGCTGTAATCACAGTCAACGAACTGCCGGAACAGGTTGTGTCTTTTGACACAGCCAACCCCGCTCCCATCACATTCGGCCAGACCGGCTACGCAAACCTGGCAATAGTGACAACTCCGGCAGCAGGAGGCGGAACTATCACCTATTCGAGTAGCGACACAGACGTGATTTCGGTCAATAGCGACACTGGCGTATTGACTACTGTCGGCGTTGGCACAGCGACTATCACCGCGACGGCGGCAGCCATTCCTGGATACAAAGCAGGAACGGCGACCTACTCCATCAGTGTCAATCCGAAAACCGTCGTTATCACCCCAGATTCAAACCTAGCCAAGGTTTATGGCGAAGACGACCCTGAGTTAGGCTATATACATGACGCCGCGCCACTTGCCCCCGTATTCACTGGTGCCCTTGCGCGCACCGAGGGGGAAAACGTCGGCAGTTACGCTATTAATATCGGCACACTGGACGCGGGATCCAACTATAGCCTTACACTGAATGACGCTAATATATTTTATTTTGACATCACAAAGGCGGTACATAATCCGATATCATACGAAACGCCTGTCCTTTACAACGACACGGCGCAACAAGTAGTAGACGTCGCGGCGCTGGTATCGGCATATAAATCGGATGCTGACATCCTGTCGTTCTCTATTGGCGCTATTGCGGACGATGACGGTATTCTATACGGAACGCCAAAAGCGTTTATTAGTAGCTCTACTGGCGAACTCAACTTTACGTTGATCGGAGAGCTGTCACCTGCGGATGTGGACAAAACTGCTGTTATTCCAGTGGTTGTCGGCAACTTTAATAACTACGTTGATACCACCGTCAACGTCACTGTTAGGGTGATCGACAAAGAAATCACAACCGTGAGCGTTACAGCCCCCGCCAATGTAATCTACGGTCAGACTATTGGCGACCCAAACGCGGAGGCGGCGGCTGGCGGCAGCACGTTTACTTACAGCTATAGCGGTACATTGTATGACATCGGGAACTCATTATATGGACCGACTGACGCGAAACCCACCCAGCCTGGTACATATACCGTGACCGCAACACTCGACAGCGCGACTCACAATGGAACATCCAATCCCAGTGCGCAATTCACTATTGCCAGGAAAACACTGACGTGGGCGTCGGCGGGTACTGCAAACGGCAAGATTTATGACGGCAATGTTGACGCGACACAGAACTCCGCGCCCATACTCGGGGACATCGAAACCGGCGATGTTGTGGCAGTAACGGAGGGGGCGCTGGCCTTTTCCAGCAAAGACGCAGGGGTACGCGCCGTCACTGCCACAGGTTATGGTATTGTTGGAGCCGACTCGTGGAAATATTACGCTCCAGTTGCTCAGCCTTCCTTCGGAAACGCTGTCATTGAACGCAAGGAGTTGACCATACAAGGCGCGTCGCATACAAAAGTTTATGACAACACAACTGCGGCGACCGGTGTCACTGTGACGCTGGCAGATTTTGTGGCTGGCGATACTGGAATAACGCCAAACGTTGTCACAGCCGCGTATACAAGCGCGAACGCTGGTACAACGACCATCAACATTACCTCAGTGACCTTACAAGGCGCTGGAACGGACAACTACACCGTTACACCGCGTAATGGCATTTCGGTGGAAGGCATTACCAAAAAGCCCCTTACCGCTGATATGATCTCATCCATCGCCGACCATACCTACACCGGAGCGGCCATCACTCCCACTCCCGCAGTAACTGACGCCGCTGCCTTGATTCAGGCGTCGGACTACACTTGGAGCTACAGCAATAACATCAAGGCCGGACAAGCAACTGCGATTATCACCGCGACGGCGGGCGGTAATTACAGCGGTTCTGCCTCTACTACGTTCAATATTACATTAAATTACGCAGTTACATTCGACCTGGCTGGCGGAACCCGTACTGGCGGCGGCGAGTTGGTACAAACAATACCACAAGGCGGAGCTGCTACCGCACCCATCGCAACCAGAGACGGCTACACTTTTGTCGGTTGGGACAAAGCTTTTGACAACGTTACGTCCGACATGACAGTAACGGCACAGTGGAGCGTAAACACTTACACAGTTTCATTCGACTTGGCTGGCGGAGCCCGTACTGGCGGTGGTACGCTGGTACAAACGGTACCACAAAGCGGAGCGGCTACCGCCCCCATCGCTACCAGAAACGGTTACACGTTTGTCGGTTGGGACAAAACCTTTGACAACGTTACATCAGACATAACAGTGACGGCGCAGTGGAGCGTAATAAGCTACACTGTGAAATTCGACAGTGGTGGCGGCACACCAGTAGCCGACGCACAAGTGGAATATCAGAGCAAAGTAGCACAACCCGTTGACCCAACGAAGGACGAGTACACCTTTATAGGCTGGTTCAACGGCGATGTTTTGTATGATTTCAACACGCCTGTCACAGGCGACCTAATGCTGATAGCTGTTTGGAAACTTACCAGTGACTTCATTCTTGTAACATCGATCAAGATCGACGCGCCCGCGCAAGTTACAGTATTGCGTTCGAGCAAATACACCTTCGGATTAACTCTGAATCTAGGCGCAACCAGCGAAGGCGTTGTCTGGTCGGTTTCACCCGTAGGGTTCGCGGTTGTGGATCCAATCACCGGTGAAGTCTTCACTCAAAACAAGACAGGCACAGTAGTGTTGACAGCTACCGACACTGCAAGCGGCTTAAGCAGCAATATCATTCTAAGGATCATATAGCAACAACTGCGAAAATTGTATGAGTAGAGACCCAACCATGAGATTGGAATAAGTACGCAAGTATTCAGGCTATAACGAATTCTTCCCGAGGGCTGTTGAAGTATCCAAAGTATTTCAACAGCCCTTATGTTTCGATAAAATGGCAATGTTGAAGAACAACCCCCGGCACTTAGCTCCCCTATTCGTGTCTAAAGTGGACCCCATGTCAAGGACAATCTGAAAAAACCGCCTTACAAATCTGAAAAACCGCCTTACAAATTTAGATCAGATACTGTATCTTACCAGCCTGGGAGAGATACAGGACAGCGAGCCAGTGTTGACCCCATGAAGATCAACACTGACTCGTAAATATGATACCTGAATCTGACTGCTTATGAACACCGAGTATATGACGACGCTGAGAGACTTTAAAGTGTACGTGCATGTGAACATCAAAGGATCGTGTCCTTTGTTGCTTTCTACATTTACTGTAAATATTCCCGCCTAAAGAAGGAATTTTAGGTATACAAGAGAGCCTTTTTGCTGTATTATATATACAAATAATGAAAAGGGGAAGTTTGGCGTGAACATTATTAGAACAACTGCAGTGGAATTAATGGCGATCCCCGCGATTGCGTATAAGCAGAAATTATCCGCAGGTGGCGCAGGTATTAAAATTTTCAGGATTGACCAGGACGCTTCCACAGTCTTTACAATTGACAAAAGAACCGGGGAAGGCATCCCTTATGGGAAATACGATGTAGAGCTGTTTCCGGATGAAGCAGTTCAGGAAGCATTGGAACTGACGGCAGGGCTGCCATACACCTCACGCGGCAAACTGAAAATAACAAACTTTGATGTACCCGAAGACAATGAGGATGTTGTTGAAACTGAAGTGGAAAAAGTTGATATGGTAGGCAGCAAGGAATATCAGGCCCTGCTTGAGCGATATGCAAACGAAAAGGGTAAACTGAATTATTCGTTGATGAATAAGGACTTTATACAGTTCGCCAGTAAAAATAAAACCATCAGCAATATGGTTGCTAACAAGGCAGCCGTTGAAGAGGTTTTATTGTACGTCATTAAAAACAGGGCATCTTATCTTTCAGGGGAAAAGGAAAACCTAAGCGATAACGAGACAGTGGCGCTGATCGAAACTTTGGACGAAATTGATCCGCGCAGCGCTTTCAAAGAGTTGACATTGTATATTAAGCGGCTATTGGCAAAAGGTATTTCACGGTGATGCACGAGCAGAGCACAAACATTAACCTTTCCCTCGATGTAGTTCAGTTGACTAACCCTGCAAACAATTCATCCACCTGGGTATGCACTTGACGCCAACTGAATACTCTACACTCCCGTCATTGCGGGCTTGACCCGCAATCTCGTGAAGGATTGGTATATGAAAGAAAACGCC
>WRNV01000124.1 GCA_009776445.1 Oscillospiraceae bacterium
CGAACGCTGTACGCAGTCGAAGCGAAGTCGATACCCCCTTATCGCTTAGTTGTCTGAAGTGGGTTTGGGTCAGTTGGCGTCAAGTGCATACCCAGGTAGTAAAAATCCAGGCCACATTGGATATACCTGCTATATCATATTTGGAATATACCATGCTGTATACGAATTTTATAAACAGGCGATATATTACGGAGGTTTGGGTATACGGAGACAAGGGGTATCTTGATAAAAACCAGTATATGCTCGGCGAGTATGATATTTCTTTTCTATTTATCTATTTCGATGAATTGTGGGACAAACTGCTTACTGCGCGAAAAGGATGATAACGCCAAACGGTCTGAAAGGAATGTGATAAGTAATGGCAAACGAAACTGGCGCAACACCAGCTAAGGCATCTTTTGCAGATCTGTTCAAAGGGCTAATTAATAAAGTTATAAGTAAATCGGATTTTGATTTAAAGGGTTTTTTGAAATCAGTGGTAACTAAGGCGGGAGAGCAAGATTCCTGCGCATATAGTCCCGACCCGGTCAACCTTGCTACAGGCAATTTTGTCTATGCCAAGGACGATATAGTAATTCCTGGTAGTTTCCCACTTGTTTTCAATCGTTTCTATAACGCTTTGGGTGGAACAAACGATATCCTCGGCGACGGATGGACACATAACTTCAACATATGCCTGAGTAACAAAGAGGGAATTGTCTCCATTACTTTTGACGACGGACATACCGAGTTTTATAAGGAGTCCGAAAACGAAAGCTATGCAGCAGAGTTAGAAGCCGGCAATTCCTTGAATAAACTAAAAAACGGATTTTCCTTAACGTTACCGTCTATGGAGCAATACATCTTTGACGCCAACGGGTTACTGGAGAGCATCACGGATTTGAATGGAAATACCATAAAGCTATTATACAACGGCGGCCTACTCTCTAAGGTAAGCAATTCTTGCGGATGCCTTTACTTTTCTTATGATAAGAACAAGCGCCTTATATGTGTATCAGACAATACAAGAAGGCAGGTGAAGTTTGAGTATGCCGACAACTTGTTGACCAAGGTAACACACCCGCTTGGCGAAGCCTATCAATATGAATACAACGGGCAAAGAAAGCTGGCTAGGTTGATCAATCCTCTCGGCATTACCTCCATTCATAATGATTATGATGAAATGGGGCGCACCGTAAGTCAATCCTTTGCAGATGGTGGAATTTCTACAATGGATTATTGCGACTTGAAATATGCAACTACCCTCACAGAACAAAGCGGCAATAAGATTCAGTATTTTCGTGACAGTAAATACCGAACAATTAAGACGGTATACGCAGACAGCGAGGAACGCTTCGAGTATAATGACAGCAACAAGCGAACCCTGCATGTCGACCGTAATGGAAATGAGCGCCGTTTTGAATACGATATCATTGGAAATCTACTAAAAAAAACCGATCCGCTGGGAAATACTACCTTAATTGAGTATAATGATTATAATAAACCCATCAAAATCACAAACCCTAATGGCGGAACTGTCACACATACTTACGATGGGCACGGCAACATGTCCAGTTCCATTGATCCTATAGGCCGAACGTTGTCTATAACTCATGATGAACACGGTCTCGTCACAGAGTTTACACTACCCGATGGTAGCAAGTACGCGTTTTGCTACGACGAGCGTTGCAACATTACCTCGTTTACCGACGCAAATGGAAACCAGACTATGTATGAGTACGATGAACTGAACCGTGTGGTGAAAACCATCAATCCAGAGGGGCATACAACACAATTTACATACGACTTAAGAGGCGATATCATCAAGGTTGTAAACGCTGATGGTAAAGAATGCATTTACGAGTACAATACCCAAGGAAAAATCTGTAAAATCATCGATTTTAATGGCGGTGAAATTCGATGTAGTTACAATAAGCTTAACAGGATTGAAGAAATTGTTGATCAGATGGGCGGTTCCACAAAATTCAGCCATGATTTGATGTGGAATATAAATAATGTCACTGATCCTAATGGCAATACTACTAAATATGAATATAACAAGCTAAACCGACTAGTTGCAGTTACAGACCCAGAGGGAAACACAACAAAGTATGAACATGACGCAAATGGCAATGTAACAGCGGTAATCTCCGCTACTGGTACACGGACAGAGATGAAATATGATGCTCTAGATAGACTTGTTGAAGTAAAAGAACCTGATCATGCTTTGAGCAAATTTGAATATGATTACCTTGGCAACCCAGTTAAGGTTATCGACCCATTGAATAATGCCACAGAACATATATATGATTTAGCTGGCCTAATGATAAAAAGAAAAGATATATTAGGCAATACCACATACTATACCTATAACCCATTGGGACAGGTGGAAACGATTAGAGATGCGAAAGATGGTATTCAGAAATATGAGTATTATCCAGGTGGCAAAATCAGGAGTATTTGTCTGCCAGAAGGTGAGAAAGAAAGCTATGAATACGATAAAAACGGCAATTTGACACGAGTGATTGATGGGTTGGGACAGGTTACGGAACTTTTCTATGACGTTTTGGACAGGGTTGTTGAAATCAAAAACCCTCTTGGTTACAGCAAGCTATTATTCTATGATGCCATGGGAAATATCCATGAAGTAGTCAATGAAAACGGACATAAAACCCAGTTTCGATATTCATTGCTGGGTGATATGATAGAAGTTATTGACGCATTGGGCAACAGCACTAAATATGGTTATGACAAGACAAGAAATCTTAGCAGGGTTGAGCAATACTCTCAAATAGACAGTACTTTGGCTCACATAAAGCAAGTTGAATCGCGGATAATCAACTATGAACGAAATAAGAATGGACAAGTCACAGCGGTGAACTCTCCCCTGGGACAAGTTGTGCGTTACAAATATGACGGCTTGGGTAACGTGGCATCTAAGTTGGATGAAGATGGACTGGAGACCCTTTATGAATATAATTCGGTCAACAGGCTCTCAAAAATAGCGTATGCAGATGGCAGGACAATAGAACTATCTTATAATCTGTTAAAGCACTTGATTGAGATGAAAGACTGGTTGGGCATAACTACCATAAGCACGGACGCAATGGGCAGAGTGGAGCAGATTGAGGACTTCGAAGGAAAAAAGGTTCAATATGAGTGGGATGAGCTTCATAGAAAAGAAAAAATTATCTATCCTGACTTAAGCGAGGTGGAATATAAGTATAATCATTCTGGTCGGTTAAAAAGCGTATTATCAGTAGCAGGTAAAACACGTTACCAATATGATGCTTTGGGCCGGATTAGTCAGAGGGAGCTACCGAATAGAGTTACAACCAGCTATAAGTATAATCAACTGGGCCAGATAAGTAGCCTGACTCACCTAAATAGGACTGAAGTGCTGGATCAATTCAGTTACATTTATGATCCTACCGGAAATATAACGCAGATTAACAAAAATCGTAAGGGCTTTCCCATTGACAGTGGTGTCTTTGACTATGCTTATGATTCTTTAGGGCGCTTGGTACAGGCTTCGCGTGGATGGGCTAAAAAAGAATATACTTATGACAGCTTGGGCAACCGGACTAGTTCGATTGAGAAGTCCTGTACAGTGTTTCATGAATATAACGAACTAAACCAGTTAATCTGCACACATAATGGTGATGTTACTGAAGAGTTTAGCTATGACAAGCGAGGGAATTTGACTGAAGTCTTTGCCAACGGCGAACTAAAGGCACATTATGATTTTGATGCAACTAATATGATGGTAGAAGCTTTTAGTGCGGAAAAAGGCGTTGCGAAGTATACTTACAACGGCTTCAGAGATCGGGTTAAGCGAATAGAACAGTTTAATAATACCAGCCTTTATAACGCTAATGGGTTTCATAAGAGCGAAAGCTGTCTGGAAACGCGTTACATTCCGGACATGACCAGACCTTATAACAACCTATTGATGACGGAAGGCAGCCAGCCTCAACGCTATATTTGGGGAAATGAGTTGCTTGAAGCGGAAGGTGAGGAAGAGTTTTATTATTTACAAGATCATCTTGGTTCGCCTATACGTTTACTGGATGGAGGAAATGATAGGGAACATGATATACCAATGGCTTATGATGACTTCGGCATACCATTAGTGAATGCTGGAAGGACATCGAGCAATCCATTTGGTTTTACTGGTTACCAATTTGAAGATGTATCTGGGCTTTACTATGCACAGGCTCGGTATTATAGCCCTTTAATTTCACGCTTTTCATCACAAGACCCTATAATGAGTGGGGTAAACTGGTATAACTACTGTCTAAACGATCCTGTCAATCGAATCGATCCTTGGGGACTAATAAGTTATATACTTTATGACCCACATACACATCTGGTTGACACTAAATGGTATAAATTTTATAAACGGTTTAACTCCGAACAGTTTATTAATCCCATATCTGCAGAGCTAAAAAGAATATATGGAACTAAAGTTGAAATAAAAAAAACAGAAAATTGGACAGAAACAGAATTTGCAGAATGGTGGAATAGCTTGGGAGAAGATATAGACGCAATAGTGTTTTTTGGACATGGGGATTCCAGAAAAATAGAATTCGATAGCCGCTATCGTCCAAACAATGCCCACACATTAACTGTTGATGAAATAAACAATATAAATTTGGAAGTTAGAAAAATGGATATGTTGTTATTTCTTAGTTGTGATTCTGGGCGACTCGGGGATACTAATAATATAGCAACTGCATTTACAAACTACATCGGTGATCATGGAAGAGTTGTTGGTGCAGCTGGTTTAAATTATGATTATCCAATGTTTGGGATGAATATTTATAATAATACAAAATTTGGTAGAAGTAGACATTTTGTAGCTTTCTACAAACAAAATGGAATTACTTATAATAAAAAGATTGTAGAAGCATCAAATATTCGCAGCTATCGAGAGTACATAAGAAGAATTTATGAAAATTCAAGATTCTATATGAACTTTAGTTTTGCAGATTGTGATGTTGGTTAAAGCTGTGAGCCGAATTATTGTTGAAGCAAAGCGAGGGTTCCAGTATCATGTGTTATGGATTATTAGATACAGATACAAAATTCTACAGGGAAAGATAGCAGAGCGACTGCGAGAACTGATACAGCAGGGGTGTTCAGCGCGGGAGATAACAATAATCAGAGGAAGTGTAGGGAGAGAGCATGTGCAAATGCTAATATTATGTCCACCGACACTGTTAGTAAACAAAATAATTCATTTGTCTCCAATTCAAGTTGACATACATGGGTGGGCATAACTGACAGAGGACGATTTTGCAGACTGGACAATTGCTCACTATACGAACCGACTCCTCCAATACCTCGTTAAACACGTAATAATTGTAAACACCATCACCAAAATCGGACTTAATAAATGAAAA
This sequence comes from Oscillospiraceae bacterium, assembly GCA_009776445.1. Taxonomy (GTDB): domain Bacteria; phylum Bacillota; class Clostridia; order Oscillospirales; family Oscillospiraceae; genus WRMH01. Next base: position 5,385 of record WRNV01000124.1, read on the forward strand.
AGAATATGAATCATAGGTTTATAACTACTATTTTCCGTAACGCGGATCCATCCAGGATTGCTTAATCACAACCAGCACAATATACATCGACTTTACATGCATAGAACACACAAATGCTGATTTTAGCAATGAGGCCACTCACCGGCGCGAAATTCAGTGATTCCCGCATTGAAGGCGAGGTTTACAGCGCTGCTGCGCTAACTGGAGCCATTTTTGCCGACGCAGAATCACACGGCACATTGATAACCGGTACAGATTTCACCATCACGGTATTGGATGGCGCAATTATCGACAGCTTCGTTTCGTCTTGATTTACTAAGCGTAGTACTTCAAGTCTTTATAAGTAATTGAGCCGCTAATGAGGGTTCCAGGCACGACATCATAAACATCTAGTTTACAAAAAGAAAGGAGGTCATAATAATGAACTACACATTTGAACTTGACAGAGGATTAACCAATATATACAAGTTATCAGATAGAGATGAGGGTCCACATTTTTCGCGTCCGTGTATCTACATAGTAGCTCCCTTTGACAAGCGAATTATCAAAGTGTGGATGGACGCATTTGATTTTGAGATTGAGCAAGCCGACAATGATACATTGTTCTATAAAGAAGATATCCGAAAATTTTGCGTGAGCAATGCAGCAATGTTAAGGCGGAGTAGTGGAACAGTTTGGCGCATGACTCGCATCCAAGAGCCTGATCCCAGACTGAACGGTGCTGCAATTCCAGTGGTTTTTCCAAATCCATATTCCAAAGTCATATTAGGAAAACTTTTTAGTAATATCTTTATGCGATAGGATAAGAATGTTGAATTCCAGACACAGTACACTAATGTGTCCAACGAAAGAAAGCTATCAATCGGCATGCACGATGTATTGTGCATCGCACCTGGATCCTTCTCTAGCAGTTCAATATCACAAGATTATGTATACGACTAAGTTATAATACTCTTATTTGGAGCTGTACTATTCGAACACTCATTGCAAACCCAAGAGAAACATAAAATGCTGAAATGATGTAATTATTACTGCATTTCAGCATTTTATTATTTATGGCGGCGTGGATAGTCAAAAATAGTGACGAAAGTAATGGAAAATAGTGACTTTCGGCACATTGAAAACAGAGAAGATTGAAGATATTGTATAAGCCTACCATCAAACAAAGGGGGAAAATAATATGAAACGCAATTTTGTACACCGCGTTTTGACTCTGACGCTGGTCCTGGCTATGACATTACTGTGGCTGCCGGGGGTATCCCACGCCGCGAGCGTCATCATCAGTAACGAGGCTGAGCTACGCGAACTGATTTCCGCAAGCGAAAGCGGCGACATCATTATTTTAAACGCGGACATAGGCGGTATAGCGACACAGTTGACGATCGCGCGCTCAATCACTCTGGATCTCAACGGTCATATGATGTCGATAGATTTGCCCGCTGCTGCTGGCAATACAGGGAACGGAATAAAAATCAACAAAGACGTCATGCTGACCATCTTTGACAGCGCCGGTGGCGGAAAGCTTGAGGTCATAAACAGAGCCAGTGGCGCAACAGAGGGCAATGGCGCGGCTATTAATACCGAAGAAGGTATGCTTGTTATACAAAGCGGCAGGGTCGAAGCCACAGGCGGTACATACGGCGCGGGAATCGGCGGTGGCGCGGGCAGACCGGGTGGCACAATTACCATTAGCGGTGGCTCAGTTACAGCCACAGGCGGAGCCTGGGGCGCGGGTATAGGCGGCGGGAATAACGGCGCGGGCGGCGAAATCACCATCAGTGGAGGTGTAGTCAAAGCAAAAGGCAGCTATATACACGCTGCAGGTATCGGAGGCGGTCACGCGAGTGTGGGCGGCACAGTTCTCATTAGTGGCGGAACGATCACAGCGGAAGGCGCAGGCGGCAGCGGTAGCAGTTCCGGTGGCGCAGGCATCGGTGGCTCAGATACCATAGTTTCCATAATAGGCGGCACGGTTACGGCAACCGGATGCTTTGGCGGCGCAGGCATTGGTGGTAGTGGCGGCAGGGTTGGCGGTACAATCTCAATCGTAGGGGGGACTGTACATGCAACAGGAAGCAACTACACATCAAACAGCGCCGCAGGCATCGGTACTGGCGCGCACCAGGCAGCAGGGAGTACTATCGAAATCAGCGGCGGTACGGTTACAGCTATAGCTGGTACAATCGGAAATTCTTCAGCTGTGGGCAGGAGTACTAACGGCTCTATGGGTACGGTTAGTATCACAGGGACATACAAGTTTTGGCTAAATACGGCTAACACCGCTCCCAATGAACAAACGTTTGTAGAAGGCACTTTTGACGACGACAATCTGTTTCCAAGTACGGCTGGTTATAAGTATATGAAATTAGAATCCCAAGATACCACGCCTTCGTCAAAGACTTATGACGTCATCTTTTTCGACTGGGACGGCACTATGCTTGACCAACAAATAGTGGAATCTGGCGAAGCCGCAGTGGAGCCATCTGCCCCCGTGAGAAGTGGTTATAGCTTCATAGGCTGGGATCAGGAATTTGACAATGTAACTTCCGATTTGACGGTGACCGCGCTGTATGAAATCTGTATAATTGACGACCCGTTCACCCTATCCTTGGGATCGAACACAAGAACGTCCAGTAGCAGCGCGACAGTTGATTTCACAAGCTCAGCTGAGGGGAAATACTATTATAAAGTGATCGGCAGTAAAGAAGTGGCGCCTTCAGCGGATGAAATCAAGTCAGACAACGATGGGAACAGGATGTTACAAGGTAAGAACACTGTTAATATAAGCGACTTGCCAAGCGCTGACGCATGCAAAATCTACATAGTAGGCGAAAACAACGAAGGTTTGATGAGCGATGTATTGGTCGTGGATATAGGCAAATATGCGACAGATACAGGTGGACTACCTCTTGGTCCCCCAGATAAACCCGCTCCCCCTACACCTACTCCAACTGATCTACCGGATGAACCTGAAGATAAAGAAGACAAGAAGATCATCCCTGGAACATACTCCGACTGGGCGAGGGAGGAGCTTAGCAGAGCGTTGGCTATGGGGCTTATACCGACATCACTTTTGAATGCAAATATAGATTTGAGAAGGCCGATCTCAAGGGTTGAGTTCGCTGGCGTTACTGTCAAGGCCTATGAAAACCTCGCGAACACAACTGTCTTGCCCAATGTTTATAATCCATTTACCGACACTCAGGATGTGGACGCGCTGAAAGCCTTCAATGCCGGGATAATGATAGGTATTTCGCTAACAGAGTTTTCTCCGCATACCGAACTTAACCGAGAACAAGCCGCGACAGCGTTAACGCGTGTGTTTAAACGATCAACCATATCTGGTTGGACATTTGAGACAGACTCGAACTATCCGATGAACTACACACGCCCGGAGCCGTTTGACGACGACGCGGACATATCGGATTGGGCAAAGGATAGCGTGTATTTCATGGTGGCTAACAGGATCATACTTGGCGTAGGCTACAATGTGTTCGCGCCGCGAGCGGTAACAAGCGT
>WRNV01000125.1 GCA_009776445.1 Oscillospiraceae bacterium
CGACGCTTCGAGTAATATGTGAATCCATTCTCGCTGTTTACTGACTCGAGTTCCCATTTTTCATGACTCTCAATCATTGCCAGCGCATCTTCCATGCTCATGCCAATGGGCGTCTGCTCAAAAAGATTCTCCCTTATATCCTCTTCTGGCTCTATCAACAATGGATCCGATGAGCGTGGCGCTTTTCCCCAAGCAAAGTTCGCACCGTGAAAAAGTAGTATCCACAAAATAGCAACAATCAAAACAACAAACGCTAATACCATTAAAAATTTTTTCATCGTCTCCCCACTTTCAACGAGCCATAAAGTATGTTTCGGGCAATGGATTGAGCGACCAACCTGGTGAGTAAACGCTTGGTTTAATGTCTATCCCTATGGATCGCAATAGTGCGCTGATAAAGGAATTGGAATTATAGCCTTGACCTAAATATCCAGAAAATTCATTGTAGGGAATGCTGAACTGGTAGTTATCTTTGTAATACTTCCAATTCGTTAATAAGCTGTCGATGGTTGATAAGTCAGAAACACCTAAATTCGTCATTTCAGTTTTAGTGTCCAACATAACATCTCTCTCTCGATTAGGNAGTGTCGAAAGATAGTTTGGCGATCCGCCAGGATTCGATGGGCCTGCGCCTATTGTTGCGTACCGAACATGCCCTCCTTCAAATTCGTTTGCAAAAAGCCTAGCCATTTCGCCCGTATCTCGTTCGTACATCATGTCATAGTATTTACTGTCAGGGGTCGCGAATATGATGATAGAGGTATGGTTAATGGTGTTTTCAACAAGGCTAGTAAATCCAGTTATCCCATGCGCACCAAGGTAGACCGCTTCCGTCATCCCATTTGGTATCCAAGAGTTTTTCCATCCAAACAGCTTGTCTAATTCGGTTACAGGCACTCTTCCAGAAATAGGATTAGCGCCGTCTAGAATGTAGTCCTGCGATACTCCGTTATAACTAACTCGAACACCAATTACTTGCCCCCAACTAGATAAAGGCGCTAATGTGGCCCCCATCCCTCTTGCGTATCGAATAGGATCAACGGTTACCAATCCTGAAATATTATCGTGCGGCCCAGCGGGAACCAACGAATAGCTATTCGTTTTTGCTATATCATACGCCCAGCCGTTCGCTATGTTTATCGCAATGGGTATGCTCAAGTCATGGAAAACTATTAAACCATTATTACCGATATGAAAGTCTTGGTTTACATACGCCGTTTGCTTTGTGTTATTACTATCTGTATATGTGATGCTGGTATTTCCGGTTATCTGGCTGTGATCCAATGTTGCTGCTTCATTATAAATGGGTACATTGGAAACGGAGTGGAAGCCTTTGTCTTGGGTCAACAAGGAATCAATTATGTCCACATATGGGGAATTGGCGCCTGTGCTTATGCCTTGCTGTGTTGCGTAATTGTAATAATCTGTATTTGTCCATCCGCTGGTTCCGTAACTACTACTGTTTGAGCTGCTTCCCGAGCTGCTGTAATAGTCGCCATAGCTGCTCGGACTGCTGCCGCTGTTGATGACCTTTTGGTCGACTGTATCTTTCCATGCGCCGGTTGTGGAAACGTTGTTCGATGCCGCATACTCCCTGTATTGCGCATCTGTCATATAGGCGTGCCCCGTGGGATCCCAATAGATCAATGGGTTGTTTCGGCAATAAGTGTACAGGTTCAGGCTCAGAGGGTCAGAGCGGTTACCGAGGTAGGTGTCCTCTTGCATGAAGCGGGCAATCTTGGCGTCATAGAATCTCGTGTACTTACACACATTTTAAGTTTTGCATCCATGCGAGATTCTTTTTTGCCGTTGTTCCGAGCGATTATTTTTGCTTCTTTGTTGTCATTTGTTTACTGCAATTGCGTTATTCGCACATAAATGCCTTGAACCGTGTATTTCATGCTCAACTTCGCCGTTTACCGTAGGTAGCTTGCCGACAAAACGGTAGAATATCTCGATTTTCTGCACACGCTTTCTATTCACTTTCTCGTGCTGATGAATCAAAATCTTCTCGCACAGTTCATTGACTATCGGCGCATCCAGTTCTTGCAAATCGGCGTATTTGGCAATCAGCGCAATCCACTTCTGACCGTTGTTCTGATCTTCGCCGTAGGCGGCAAGCTGAACAGACAGCATCTCTAATTGTGGTTTTAGGCTCTGTTGTTCCGCCTGATACAGGGAAAACATGGCTTCATAATTCTCGTTGCTCATTCTTCCAGCCACATTTTCCTCAAAGAGACGCCGCAACAGATTTTCGAGTTCGCCAAGCCGCTTAACGCCGTTTGTGTAATCCTTCTGCGCTTGTTCATGCGCCGCCTGTTTCTGCCTGTTCTCGGTTTCCGTAAGCCGGGCAAGCAACTCCTCTGGGCTTTCCATAGCAAGCCGCGCATATTCCCGTATGTCGTTTAAGACGATGGCTTGGACTGCTGCGTAACTGGCATTATGCATTGAGCATTTAAGTTTTGAGTGCTGCCGGTAGGTTCCGCAGTGGAAGTATCTTCTTTCTGTCAACTCACCTTTTGGACTATACTGGCGCGGTGTGAGCCACATCAGTTTCTGGCAGTCCGCACAAAGCACTATCCTTTGAAATATATTCGGCGGGTTTTTCCTTGCGGGTCTCGCCTTTTGGTGATAGCGCCTTTGAACGAGGTTCCAGGTGTCGATATCAATAATCGGCTCATGCGTGTTTTCAACGCGCCACCATTTGTCACGGGGTTGCCAGTAACGGTTTTTGGTCTTATAAGACACGGATATTTCTCGATAATGAATGGTATTCCCAATATAAATCTCATCATCCCTTATCCGATCAACCATCCCCGTTGACCAAGCATAAAACTCATATGGCGCGGCATTTTGAAATTTCTTCGTGTACCACTTTTCCGGATTTCGTTTGTACAGATACGCCGCAGGGGTTGGCAGTTTCCTGTCAATCAAGACCGTGCGTATCCGCGCTGCGCCGTAGCCCTGTTTTGCAAGATCAAAGATCAGCCTGACCGTTTCCGCGCTTTCGGCGTCAATGATCAATTTGCAATTGTTGTTTGGGTCTTTGGCGTATCCAAAGTGCGGGAAAGCCCCGTGATAGTCTCCCCTTGCAAACTTTACCCTAAACGCCGATTTTATCTTTTTAGAGAGGTCTTTCGCGTACATTTCATTCAGGATATTCTTGAACGGGGCAATATCGTTGTCGCTTTTGAGACTGTCGATTCCATCGTTTAGCGCGATGTAACGCACTCCGTTTTCCGGAAACCATATTTCTGAATAGTACCCGGTCTTGATGTAGTCGCGCCCCAGACGACTTAGATCTTTCGTGATAACCAGATTGATCTTGCCGTCCTCGATGTCCTCAATCATCCGCTCAAAATCCGGCCTGTTGTAGTTCGTACCGCTGTAGCCGTCGTCCACATAACAGCCCGCTACACGCCATCCATTCTCCGTTACATATTTCGTCAAGAGTGCTTTTTGTGTTTGGATGGACGAACTCTCCCCCGTTGACAAATCGTCTCTGGATAGTCTGCAATAGATTGCCGCATTGTAGATTACCTGTTGTTCCATTTTCATACCCTCCTTCGGGGAACAACAGCATAATCCCTGCAACTTCACAAGCCGATTATACCATGCTCCCCGGACGAATCAATGTTATCGCGGGGACTCTCGCATGGGTTTTTCGCGGTCTGCTTCGTTTGCTGCGGCTGTAAAGATGGCTTGTTTATAATCTCTTTTCCCGATGAAATGGCGTTCAATGAGGTAGATTTTCTTTCCGATGGAAATCTCGCTGAACGAGTCGAAAACATTTGTTTTGCTCAATGGTATAGCAGCAGTCTTTTTGATCATACTATTCCTTTCCCTATGCAGTTTTCAAAGATCAATGCCGCGAGTGCGGCGAGGTAATGATAACGTAGCTGGTCTGTTCGATTTAAATCGACAAGGTTAAGTTTCTTACCTTACGTAAATTCGGCTACCTTTTTGCTTCGTTTGTTCTTTCGGCCTCATCTGCAACTCCGCCTCCCGAATCATGGTCAATTTTTCTTTCATCCGCGCCACGCGCCCTTCTATCTCGGCAGCAACGGCAAGATCGCGGCGCATGGGAGAGATGTGTTCTGTCAGCACACTTTTCTGCGTTTTCAGGTTTTCGACGTCTTCCGGTTCTTTTGCCCTGCGGAGCTTATTCTGGATATGGGTGCGCTGCCGGATCAATTCATCCATACGGATCTGTGTTGTGCTAACAAAAACCTCTAATTGCGCAGAAGTGTCGATCCGGTTTCTGCAAAGCAAGCGGATCTGTGCGCTGTATCTGCGTAACTGGCGGACGTCTTCCCAAAGGATCGGGTGGCTTGGCGGTCGTTGCCTGTTCTTTGGTAGCACACCCATACGATACAGATAATAAAAGTACAAAGCCCGCCAACCGGTGATCTTTCTCACAGATAACAGATTACCCTGTAGCTTGCATTTCCGCATGGTTTGCTTCGGCTTCTCATAGATTACTCGCCGCTTATTCAGTCCGCCGTCCAAAATCCGCTTGGTTATGGCAGCGCCGGTATAGTTTTCGCCAAGATGATAAATCCTCGTTGCCCGTTTATCATCGATTATCCGGATCGTCCAATACTTGCCAGACAGTTTCATCTCAAAGCCCTGTTTTCGCAGAAGGCTTTCAAACTGCGTTTTCGTCACCGCCCCTTCGATTGCCCGGTCGATGGCTTGCCGGTATATATTGTATCTTGTGGGTTCACCCCTCTTTTCCGCCAGATAGATCATACGCGACGGACTCTTGCCCGGCTTCTCGATTACCGAAAGCCCGTATTCCCGGCACAACCCGTCCGAAACGTCCCGAAGCCGCTGCGTGGCGGCTTTGCAAGAATTATATTTTCCGCCGTCCCGAAACGAGACAGAGTTCACCGCGAAATGATTGTGTAGATGCGCCCGGTCTAAGTGCGTTGCTACGACTACCTGAAACCTCTCCCCCCACATTTCTCGCGCCAGTTTTACGCCGATCTCATGGCATTGCTGAGGCGAGACTTCGCCGGGCCTGAAACTCTGATAAGCGTGAAAGGCGAGTATCTTGTCCGTTTTACTGAATTGCTGTTTGGTTATGATCATCTGCCTGATAGCGATTTCGGGCAGACAGTTTACGCCAGAGACAAACAGTTTTTGCTCGGTCTTATCACTGTTTGCCGCATAGTCCAGCACGTTGAACAAACCTTGCATCTCGGCGTCTGACGCCGCCATTGTTTTTTCGGGATTCTCAACGTAATCCACAAGACTTCGCAAGCTACCTTTAATCGCCCATATCTTGGTCGCTGCCATGTGACGCCGCCTTTCCCGGCAGGGTGAATACCGCCTGCAATCGTAGGATTAACAATTCAAGTTCCCCTTGCGTTTCTCTGGCAAACGCAGCATCCTCGCCTCTTGTCTCCACGATTTTCCGCAAGTCTCCATGGAGATCATACAATGTATCCATAAACTGCCAAACCTGTATCGGCGGCAAAGGCTTAGGGCGCTTTCCCTGTATCAGCATCCTGATAAGCGCCGACTTTGTTAACCCACACTGGCTTGCGTGGTTTTTGAGTTTGTCCGCTTCATCCGGTGTAACCTGACATTTAATCTGAATATTTCGTGTTCCCATGAATCGCCCTCTCTCCCGGTGGGGTTGAAGTGGAACCGATTTCCCCTCGCTGTGAAACTCCGTTTCGCTGGATTTGTATACAAATCCATTGCTCGTTATCCTCATGGACAAGATATCTTTGGCATCAAACACCGCCTCCTTTTGTGGGTAAATCCAGCGGCGTACTTTAACTTAGGTAAATAAAAAACCGCCGCTTACATAGCGTACCTGACGAGACTTTTGTCTCCCGTCAAGACTATGTAACGCGACAGCTTAATCATCGGCTGTTCGCTCGAAGGCTCTGCATGAGCCATGCGGCTAGTGTAAAAATGAACATGCCGCTAGGAAAAGATTCAGTTGTCAAGCCCCGAAACACTTAATCTCGGGAGCATCGTCAATATACCATAGAGGATGATCTTCTGGCAAGAAAAAAATTTTAGGTCTCAAACCTAAAGGCAGTAGGCAGTAAAGTTTCTAAGAAGTCTCTGGCATCTCCCTCCGAGCGAAACGCGCCGGTTGTTATGCCGGTGCGCTTCGCTCGTGTGTGTCGTTTCGGTTTAGTTTTTACGTTTTGCTGCGGACAATCGCTTCCATTCGAGACATGCACTACGTCCTTCACGCCAGGGATTTATATACGCTCATGTTCAATGCGCTTGTAAGCAAAATCACTATGCATGAGCGCGAAATGGCAAACTGGGAATGGAAACAAAAGGGGATATTTGCTATAAGTCTAGGGGTGATATTTTTGGATAATCTTCCGCCAATCCTTGCCGTTTGGTCAGTATTGATAGTACAAACCGATTAATCTTGTTTAACAAATTTCATTTGATATTCTGGCCAATAAACCGTTGAGATAAATGAAGTACAGCTGGGGTCTCCTTCGAAGCTGACAGAAAGCCCAGTCGACCCTGGGAAAGTCCAGTTCCCACTGACGAGGTTAAAATTGACAATGATTCTGTGATCAGAATAATACGCTGTCAACTGGATATACTCTGATCGTACTAAGGCATATCCGCTTAAGGCATTAAGCGAGATTTCCGCCTTTCCATCAGACTTAATTTCAAAATACATTTCTGGGTCATCTTCGACAATATATTTTCCCACTAACTTTTCATCAATCTCAAAAGTAACCAGATTTTTGGGTGGGTTCTCCACAATTACGTTTTGGTTGAGTATCGCAGGGTCACTAAATCCAGCATCACTTATGTACGCAAATGCATCATCAGCCGCCTTTGCACGCATCTCGGCTCTTACTAGCAATTCTCTAAGATCATCAAGCTGTAGTGCTTGCTCAAGTAAATCTGAGTTTGCGGCAGAAGCTAGTTTCTCTGATAGTTTTAATTGTTCATTCAGATCAATAATCTGTTTTTCTAACTCATCCAATTGCATCTCCGCTACATCAGCGCGAGTTTCGGCTTCCGTGAGTTGTTTATCGCTAAATGCAGTCGATCCGATTAATTCACTGTTTTTTTCGCAAGCGGATAATGTCAGAACAAGTAATATCAAAAATAAAATTAATAGTTTTTTCATGCGCACCCCCTATGGTAAAGTTGGCAAAAACGACAATGGGTCAATGTAATCATATCTACCAGATTGCTCATTATAGATTTGAACCCCGAAATGAAGGTGTGTTCCTGTTGATCCGCCTGTATTTCCCATAGCTCCAATAGTATCACCTGCCGCAACTATTTGTCCATCCTCTATGCCGATCGCAGATAAGTGCATATATTGAGTGATTGTGCTTCCATCAAAAGACCAGACTTGAATATATTTACCTGCCCCAGTATTTGCTGTGCTATCGCCGGCTACTCTAGCCATGCCGTCGATTGCAGATGTGATTGGATCCCCATCAACACCACGTGTTATTGGCTTTAAGTCCACTCCTTGATGGATGCTCGCATGAGCCCCACAAGTACAATGAAACAGGTCGCCAACAAACATATTTGAAGTAGGATGCGCAATTGAAGGTCGATAAACAGGATCAGGAAAGCCTTTCATCCAATCACGGTACTCGGTGGGGAACAAAAGATAATCAGGCATTGGATTATTGAGACCATGTGCTATTGTTTGATTCATAATGAATGTGTTTTTTAGGACTTCTATCATTGTTTCTATCGTAACTTGATCAGGTGCGCCATAATTAAGATTAGTATTGGTTCCAATGAAGTATTCATCTTTAAATTTATTCAATGCTGCTATCGTATTTGGCCCAAAACCGCCATCAGTTGTCAGTACTTTTCCATTAGAATCTGTGTAACCAAGGGCTTTGAGCATGAGTTGTAAATATATCACACGGTTCTGATTGTTCGTCGTGACGTCTAAGGCTCCGCCCTTACCAGATATCGAAAAGTTTCCATTCATGCTGGGGCCACTTGGCGCATAGCTTTGCGGGATCACTGGGGTTATGTTGTGTAATCCCATGCCTTGACTATAGTCTGCTTTAGCATAGCCGTCGTAAATCGAAACATTTGTGAAGGAATCAAAGCCGCCAACACCAAGCATAGTGTCAACGAGGTCTTTGTACGGTGAATTATCTGTAGAGAGTCCCCATTGATCGACTAACGCATAATACGAATCGTTAGATATATTGCTTACACTGCCATTTCCAGCATATCCAGCGCTTGCCCAGCTACTCGGACTGCTTGTGCTACCAATCACCGAGCCTTTGTTGTCATTGATTAGCACTTGATCTACAGTGTCTTTCCATGCACCTGTCTGAGAAATTCCGTAATATTCAGCATATGCATTGTACTCCGCTTGAGTAGGATAATGTCCGGATATATCTATATAAATCAGCGGATTGTTTCGGCAATAGCTGTACAAATTTAAACTGAGCGGGTCTGTTCTGTCTCCGTGATAAGTATCTTCCGAAAGCATGCGTGAAGTTGCAGGGTCGTAGAACCTGGCGTTCAGATAGTATAGGCCGCTGCTCGTATCCTGGTAGTAACCGGCATAACGGAAGGGGTTGCTGGATGTGTCGAAGAAGAACCCGCTTTCCTCCTGAACCACGCCGAAAGCGTCGTAGTAGTAATTAGCGATGACCGACTGCGCTCCAACGTATAGTTGGGCGGCGGTGATCAGCGTCGTGACGTCGCCTTGGCCGTTATAGAGGTAATAGTACTTGAACCCGTTCTCCATACGGGAGATCAGGTTGATCCCATAGACATTATACGTCTCGTTGTTGTTGCTATCA
>WRNV01000126.1 GCA_009776445.1 Oscillospiraceae bacterium
CGTTTTCTTTCATATACCAATCCTTCACGAGATTGCGGGTCAAGCCCGCAATGACGGGAGTGTAGAGTATTCAGTTGGCGTCAAGTGCATACCCAGGTAATCCAAATAAAAGGGATCAAATAAAATACAAGATTCCCCATAGCCATCGGAAATATCAGAAACTGGCCATTTTGTTTTTTTGTATCCATTACGCCTCAACCCAATCTTCCGCCCATTCGCAAGTTTCTAAATTTATATGCGTTTCTGAATCAAATACACTGATATTTCTATCATCAAAGCTTAACAATACGCTATCTCCCGCGCACCGACGTTTTGCGTTTGATAGCGATAGATAAGATGTCGCTTAATACAAGCTTATTGCGCCTGGTTATTGTTATTCGTACAAATAAAACTGCAGTTCGGGTTCTACGATCTCCACCATCTGTTCATACGTAATTTTATCTATATAATATTCATCAATGGTATGTGCGATATCAACACTGCCTATTTTTTGCGCTACCAGGTATATGTTCTGAAACTGTATGTCGCTAATTTTGTCCAGCGATTTAATCATGTCTTCCACAAACTGATCCGAGAGGCTTGCCAGCCCGGACACTGAGCCCAATGATGAAACGGTTTTAGCTAATTCAAGATTATCAGCCAATGCGTCACGCCTCACAGGCAAAGCATGTGCTGTAGGATAACCATGCGCCCCCTGTACTTCCTTGCTAAGCAAATACTTCAGCAGTAGTAACGCAGTCCCCGCGTTTTCACTGTTTGCGCGTATTGCCGCAAAGTCGCAGATAGAGGCCGTTAGTCCNCCTTCTTCGTTGTTAATGGGGAATATAACGGGTTCAACCCCGTTATATGTCAATCTCTGCGCATACCGTGCTTGAATCACCGCAGGATACATAGCACCTATCATCATTAGGGGGTTGCCTTCAATTAGTTGTTGTGCCCGGTCAGCTTCAGACAGAGCCCAAAAATTGTCTCTGCTTTCGAAGAATCTGGCATCTCGTTGCCATTTTAGGCCTGAGTTTTTCTGCCGTTCAAACAAAGAACGGATTTCGGCGTTATCGAAATTAGTAGTTTTGGTTTCATAATCAATAGTTTTTGTGTTGGCAACCGAGAACCGCATGTCTCTTGGGGAATAAACCCATTGCTGATCTTCAGGTAATTTTTGGTACAGCTCTTCTTCAAATTCGTGTATGCCCATCTGCGCCCTGCTTATATCAAAACCGATGCTGTTCAAATTGGCCTGCGTTGATAATACTATTGGAACATCAAAACTTAGGGGCAGATAACTCTGCTGTCCACTTAATGACGCTGCAGTGATAATATTACCGAAACAATCATCCGGATCAATTAATCCGCCGCCATTCATATACGGGTTCAGATCCAAAAAAACCCCGGATAGCGCAACCTTATTCATGTCGGGAAAGAGTTGTGCCATTCTATCACTATGCACTGTTAATAAAAGAATATCTGCACCATGCCCAGACAGTATTTCTGTCTCGATACGTTGAATATGAGCCTCAGGCCCCATCTTTAGCGATTCATCCCCGGTCTCTTCCGATTTCAGATTCGTCAAGAACGTGGTGGGGTAAATATATTCAATGGTGACTTCGATATCCGGATATTTCTCTCTAAAGTTATCAATAGCATCACGCCAAAGACTAGGCCCCGGTACACTGGCATACATGCAAATAGCCAGTTTGTCAGTAATTTCCGGCAAATTGTCTTGCAGTTGCGTAGCGGCGCTTTGAAGTGATGCATCGTCGAGCTGTGAAGTAGTTTTTGGATTGTTGCAGGAGACCGTGAACAAAACAACAATTGTAAGCATTACCCAATAAAAAGCGCCTTTCATATCTCAGCCATCCCTTCAAAGTTTGTTGTAAACCAAAAACTTGTAAACACTGAAACTGGAACAATAATATCATAATATTACTATTTTGTCCTGTGTTTTTGGATGCAACAGTAACCATTTAGCAGATTATTGACCAAAACAGTCGGCTACCCCCTTGTTTTTTTGCCTGTTTGATGAAATAATGAGTTTATCGCATGGAGCCACTGGGAATGATTTCAAGCGAAACGGTATTGGATTATCAATATTTGTTTCCGATGACTACAAACAACAGGAGCAAAACGTATGCAATGGTCTGAGTATATGGTGATGGCGGCACTACAATCGAGAAACAATGCTCGACACTGGTTCAGGTATCTGAGAAAATACATAGATAAGTGTGGAACACGGTTTTCAGAACAAGATGTAGAAAATCTATACAACAACGAAGCATTAACACCGTTTCAACGTGTATCAATCAAAGCAGCTTTTGAAGAAGGTTCGCAAACACGCTTACATATAATCAACCTGAACAAAAAAATTAGCTCAGATAAAATATCAGTCTTAAGAGGTCAATATGCAAAACTTGACGAGTGAGAATAATGACAATAGCTACACCACAGATTTTGAACCTGCATTACACAGGTTCTTCTAAGGGATGGAGTAAGGAGTTTTCGTGAAACGGTTGACGGTCTATATTCTGAAGTCGGTTACACCAACCAAGGAGAGGACTTTGGATGCCATTTGAACAGTAACACGTTTCAGGTGGTGTAAATTTTTTATACCTGCGCAGTTGGACATCCGATGGGGACACCCCCTTTCCCCCCTCCTGCGGGAGTGGGGCTTAGGACGAGGAGGCGAGAGTTTTATTACTCCACTTCTTTGCTAATGTTCATAAAATTCGTACGTACATCGTTATTCTAAGGCAGTTTATAGAAATATCAGTACCATAATTCCCGTCCTTTCGTCTCCCGTCCAAAGCCCCACTCGCGGACGAGGGGGGAAGGGGGGTGTCCTTGGAGGCAACCGCACAGGTCGAATTCTTTTTGCTTTTTCTTTGGATACGTGAGGCTGTTTACGTAAGGAAAAAGCAGTCGAGGTATGCGCTTATTGTGAAACATACCCTTGCGAGAAATTCGATGCGTTTTCCAAGCAGAGCGTAGGCTATCCAACACTCAATCATGTGCCCGTTCTTCTTTGGTCATGTCGAGCAATTCTGTACATCTTTCCGCAATTTCACGACTTGCGCGTAACCGTCAACAGCTACGCTGCCCAATACAAAACCATAACTGGCAAATCGTTTTTCAATTCTATCGTAACTAAAGAATTCCCCGGCGACATTGATAAGCCGGAATACACCATTTAGAAATGACTGAACTGGAGCGGGGAAGCGGGGGTCGGCGATGTATAATGAGCCCCCCGGCTTTAATACCCTTGACGCTTCTAGCGCGAATCCTTCTTTATCTGCAAAATGGTGATACGCCATGCAAACGGTAATTACGTCGAAGGTTTGGTCGTCAAAAGGCATATTCTCTGAGCGTGATTGCTGGATGTCCATTTCCGGGCAGTTTTTCCGCGCCACTTCGACCATCTTTGCTTCGGCGTCAATGCCAAAGCTAATGATTTGCTTGTGCGCTGCCATTCTCTTTAGCAACGCGCCGGTTCCGCAGCCAACGTCGAGTACGAAGCAGCCATCGTACAATTCGACCGATTGAAGCACAAGGTTGTAAAACTTCTGCGACATTCTGCCTTCAATTCCAGCATCATAAGAGGCGGCGCGCTTTCGGAATGAAAAGTTCTTGCTCTCGTGTTGTTTCTTCATAGCTCCCCCCAACTAGTGAAATGATCTATTGTTTCGAGGCTTGTATAGGCGGCGACGATGTTGACTGTTGTTAGCGTCATGTTTCTATACGTTCCAGCTTAATAATTTCTTTATTTCTGTAAACAAGGTCGGGGCGTTCCGTAAATCCCATACGCTCCCAAAATCCGTTTCCGCGTTCGTTTCGTTCAAATACTACAAGCGCAACTTTACAGATACCCTCTGCGCGCAAGGCTTCGAGCGCGGTTTCGACAAGGCGAGTACCGATTTGATTGTTCCATAATTCCGGTGTAATGCAGGTATGGTGAATATAACCGCGCCGACCATCATGTCCTGCCATAATCACGCCTACCAATTCGCCGTCAAGTTCAGCGACAAATGAAGTGCGCGGGTTGCGTTTTAGGTAGCGTTCGATCCCCTCGCGGCTGTCGTCAATGTTATTAAGCCCCATTCCAGGCGTTTTACGCCACAGGGAATACACATTATCATAATCGGTTATTTTCATTTTACGAATTTTCATATTTCAAAATCCTCGCTCTTAAGTTGCTGTAATATCTACATTAATAAATCGCTGAACTCATTATAGGTTTATTCCAGCTAAAGATCAAGGGCTGCGCCATTCCAATTCTTAATTTTGCCAAGCAATTAAAATATTCGTATCAAAGTTAACCTACTGACAAATGAAGGTCGAATGTGTTAAACTTCATGTCAGGTCTATTGTATTCGACTTTTCAAGGAGGCGGGAAGATGGATAACATCAAAATGCGTTATCCCAATGGTTGGCCCAGAGCAAGAATATTTATCGAGTGAGCTGTATATTGTACATACAGCAGCTTTCATTTCCATTCTTACTCCATTTTTCGTTCAAAAACTAAAATGACCCCTTCAAGATTTGAATTATCAGGTTTTGGAGGGATTGTTGACATTCTTTGTCTAAGATATACCCTATTGGGTGTAGTGGTAGTTTTGGAATAAAGTTACAATGCAAACAGAATCACTCACTGGTATTTAGAAGAAATAAGCGTCCAGTATTCAACACCAAGCGAGGAAATTAGAGTAATGATAGGTACAGGCTCTAATTTTGCATAAGTGAAAAATGGATACGATATAGAGCAGGTTGACAGTACAGTTATCTAAAAAAAGATCGGCGGAGCAGAAAAGCTGCTGACTTCATATATATATAAAACAGAAAATACCGTAGCAGCATTTGATTGCAATTATGAGTTAGGAGTTAGAAATTAGGAATTATGAAAAAAATAAATATAATGAAAACATTAATGAAAAAAGCAAGTGTTTTCAGTAAATCATTGTCCGTTATGCTTGTCATAGCCATGATGTTGGCAATGCTTGTATCGGGCATAAGCGTGACCCATGCTAAGCCACCGGAGGCTGCGGGCAGCGCGAAAATAATCTCTTTTGAGCAGTCCGGCGTTGTTTTTGAGAAAACAGTTGAAATCGGAACACTTTGGGAAGATCTGGAGCTGCCAACTGAGTTACGCGCGGTTTTTGAAGAAGAAATCGACGCCATCGACACAATCGAACTTACGACAATCGAAATCCCTTTCAACGAGACGCCTACTGAAGAAACATTAGTAATTCAGGATTCGAGTTTCAGAAGTAGTAACATAGACGATGAGGAGTCAAGGGATGCTGTAATCCGGAATTCGGAATCCGGAATATTGAATGAAGAAAACAAGCCTGAGGTAAATGTATCTGAGAGNAACGAGCCTGAGAGTAACGAGCTTGAGGANAATGAGCCTGAGGACAATGAGCTTGAAGGTAACAAGCCCGANGAGACAGAACCCGAAGAGANNGAACCCGAGGAGATTGCAACACACGTACTGAGCATCCCGGTAACATGGGAAGGCTATTTCGACGGAAATGAACCCGGAGAATATATCCTCACAGCCAAGATCGAGGGTTACAGCTACAAAGGCGAAATGCCAACAGCGGTGATCACAGTCGAGGGGATGCTAGCGCCCATGGGCGGGCCGCAAAGATCGCCTCCGCTAGGCGCAGACTATATAATCGACATTGGCGGACTCATAACACCGGTAACACCGACAAACACGCTGCGTGATGGGTATAAACTAGTCGGAACTACAAGCCGTACCCTTACATTTGCAGCTCAAGCCAACGGATATACATATGAAGTCATTCAGACAGCCAATACCACGGGGTTTTGGACGTTCGAAATCCCCGATGGCGTGTCGCTGACGATTATCCTGAGCGATATCGGAGTCGGATTTAATGACCTCAGTTTCTATATTCAGATGCACGGAAATGCAGACTTACAGCTACGACTTAGAGGGGTAAACGTGATCAGCCAAGGGTATTTTATTGTTAGGGATGACACGAAGCTCACCATTGACAGCGCAGATTCCCCGGGCACAACAAACGGTTCGCTTTCGATATCTTCTGGTCACAATGAAAATGCGGTCATCGGAGGTTTCTACAATTACAGCTCCAGCACCAGCACGGTCAGACACGACAGCGGATTGATAACAATCAACGGCGGCACGATTACCGCAACGCAATCAGGAACGGCGGAGAAATTTGGTGCGGTCATCGGCGGTGGGCGGACTACTAACGGAACCATAGTTATAAACGGCGGGAACGTGACTGCAACCGCAGCAGGCGGAACCCGAGGCGCTGCCATCGGAGGAGGCTTTAACGGCAAAGGCACGGTCGAGATAAACGGTGGGTCTGTGACCGCGACGGTTCCAATTGGCAGTTATGGCACAGGCGCGGCAATCGGAGGAGGCGAAGGCAGCGGAAATGATACAACCGGTAGAGGAGACGTGATCATAACCGGCGGGACTGTGACCGCAACTGCGAGAACCGGGGCTGCCATTGGCGGCGGAATGCGCTCGGCTAACGCCGCAATACTCATAACAGGCGGAACTATAGTTGCAACAAGCAACCATTCGGCAGGCGCTGCCATCGGTAGCGGCGGCGGTTCTACAGGATTCGGCGCGCACCTTGCCGGCGGGGTCCTGGACGTGACCATAACCGGTGGCGACTTGACTTTAACAACATGGCTTGGCGCGGCAGTCGGACACGGAGGATATGAGGGAGCAAGCGTGACAAATCACAACCCCGCCGTCTCTGGCTCCGTGACCATAACGGGAGGACGGATATATGCCGACGTCAATGAGGGCAGCGGCATCGGCACGGGCTTGAATAATAAGGTCGTACCAAACCTCTTTATCGACACAGGCGCCGACATATTAGTGTTCGGCAGAAAACGTTCAGCCTTCGCGGGGATATACGCAGGCGATAAAGCGGTTCACCAAGATGGTGTAAACCAAGGCAACGGTTACTACGTAAACATCAATTTCCCTGACCCGTCAAATACAACCAACCCCACACTGCTAGATAATGCCCCGATTAAGGCGGGTACAAAAATAATTGTTACAACGTATGGCTCATCTCTGGAAACGTTTAAGATGTTGACCGTGCCGCACGACATTGGCATGTTGTCCTTTACTACGGGCAGATCGAGTTCTCAAGACTTCAATTTATATGTGGGGACTTCCAGCGGATACAAGCAATTCGCGCATCCGAGTTATCCAAGCCCGGATCCTCGGCAAACAGACCCCGCCCTGATTGTATACAATGACGCGCGCATCTATTCTGTGAAAAGGACATATGATTACGATGACAATGGGCATATCCACGACAATTACTTCAGGTCGTTGCCTTTGAAAGCCGGCGTCGGTGGTGGTGCCTTCTACATTGTAGACGAGAAATATATAAACAAAGCAGGCGACTCCATTTTAGAAGACAGCTTTACGTTGGTCTCAGACAACGGCACATACGGCATATACGACAAAACCATATCCCCTGTCACAGGATATGTCTATAGGGGCTATAAATGGGACACCAAACCAACCATAGACGATTTAGAAGGCATCGATCCCTCCGGCACACAGATCACGGCGAACAGGCTGATCTATTTCCTCTACGACGTTTACAAAGAAGTAGGCGTGACGGTCACCAAGGCGGTGAAAGGCAGCCAAGCAAATAAACTAAGAGACTTCACATTCACAGTTTCCTTTACTGACAGCAATGGCGTCGAGCTGCCGGCAGGCAAAACCTTTAGTTATGACGGCGGTTTGATTCTGGGCTCGGGAGCGGAAGCTGCGCCGAACGGCACATTAACGCTTAAGCAGGGCGGATGGGATACGTTTACTCTGAAACACGGACAGATGATCACTATAAACGACATTCCTTCCGACGTCAGAATAAAAATCATTGAGACCACAAGCGAAGGTTACACGATGTCGTATACAGACAGCGCAAGACCGGGCGGCCCATATAATACCGACATGGAGTTTGACTCCGTTGGCGCAGATGCGCGCATTTTTGAGTTCCTAAATGTACGAGATGAAATTGTCCCGACGGACATAAAGAGCGAGACATGGGCACTGGTTGCGTTTTCACTGCTTGCGGTTACGTTCATCATCGCAGGCCTGGTGGCGGCTGAATATCAAAAGAGAAAAGCTAAGAACTGAGTAGACGAAAGATACAAAATTCCTGTCTTTTGGATTCCAAACGCTCAGCTCTGGGTTTCGGGCGAAGCAGGTATAGAAGCTAAGAAAGTGATGAAATCCTGCAAAAGAGCACAATAAGATGTATAGTTTGAGGGGCGGATTGATAATCCGCCCCTTCGTCCCGAAGTGAAGTGACTACCCAAGCTTGTAACGGTGTAACGGAGCTTAGGTTGCGAGGATGAAGAAGTAGGAACCATAGAGCAACGAATGTTACTGTTCAGACGGCACCCAAAAACACAGGATATACAGCCAACGCACTAGTACATTGGTGAAAACTAGTAATAATGGCACCTGGGTATGCACTTGACGCCAACTGACCCAAACCCACTTCAGACAACTAAGCGATAAGGGGGTATCGACTTCG
>WRNV01000127.1 GCA_009776445.1 Oscillospiraceae bacterium
TTCATGCGAAATTGGATAAACTTTCTGTATGAAGATGAAGCGCCGGTTTTATTCATTGAGAGTCAGAATCTTGTAATTGTGTTTCGACCTATGGGGATAATCCTTGGAGGCAAAAAGGGATGACCTAATAAAAACAGCTATCCTAACGGTATTATAACAAGACGCGCGCTTTTTTCTACATGTACTTGGTCACCAAAACTTCAACTTTATTTCACTTAATAAGTATGAAGTAAAATTTATGGAGATGTTAAGATTGAATATTAACCGAATTATTGAAGACTTTTTTTCTTATGTATCAGCACACCCGCCCATATACATTGCTTTTGTGCTTACCTGTTTAGGTATAATTGCAGGAGTGTTCATAGGTGCGTACAACATCCAAAAACGATCCCAGATTCGCATAATGAATCCAAATGGAGATTTAAACACAAAGCAGCAACAGGCAATAAATGTAGGCGCTATCATGGGGGCAATGTTCAGCGACTACTGCAACAGCCTCCAAACAAAACGTTTGAGAGAGACAACTACGATAAATGGGTGGGGCATTCACTCTCCTGCCGATGCCTGGGAAACGGTTTCTAAAATGATAACCGGCGAGTATGGCCAACGGGACATCTTTAATAAAATCCTGGGATGCAATGACAACGATAATGATCTGCTTTTTGATGATGACAATGCGAAATACTATTCTAAAAACCTACACGATTCAATTCCATTGCTGCTTAAGGAGGATATTATCAGTATTCCTACTGAAATCCCAAAAATATCTATGCTCGCTTGGGACATGGGGCGTCTTGTCAACATTAGCAGGTGGTCTTATGACTTGATGTACTTAACTGAGCATGAGGCTTGGGAAGCAATCAATACAGCTTATGGGCAAGTTTTGGAAACGTATGATAATTGGCAGGAGTTCGCCAAAGCTTACATAATTGGCCGGGCGCTGTGGGGTGGCGTCGCTAAGTCAGATGGTGTCATCCCACTAAAAACGGTTATTCGGATCACAAAACGTCTGCTGAAATACGCTGACAGTCCATGGAACTTGATCCCATTCAGATAAAAGCAAAGTGGCACAAGGAATAGTTATCACTTAATGTTAAACTGTACCCTATAAAATGGACAGTAACAGTTTTTTCATCCTTGAGTATTAATACTATCCTTGTCAATTCAATCAAGCCTGTACTGAAAAGCATATTTACATCAAACCCATACTATACGTTCAATGAATGAATCGTTAGGTTAGGTTAGGTTAAGTGGGGCAATAAAGCTAATCAAACGCCGCCATTCGATATAGCATAAGCATTTATATGTTTATAGAAAGAAATAATGTTTGACAAATACCCCCGGCCGTGATATTCTCAATGTACAAATAAGAAACGGCATGTGTTTACCAAAGCGAAAGCCCGGGGGTCTGGTTCACCCCCGGGCTTTCTTTGTGCTGTTGCCGGTTCATTCGTCGCCATCCAGCCACTTGCAAATGTAATGAACCATTACACCTGCTACGACAGCGACGACCAGGGAAATAAGAAACGGCATGGTGCCCACCTCCTCCCTGCGGAGGTTTCTGGCAATGTGGATTATAGCACGGCCTGACAGAAAGCGCAATTGACGAGTAAGGCTCTGCTGAGGCAGATAATGATAAAAAACGGTAAAGAAAAATCCACTGTAGCCATTGCAACTACAGGGATTTTTCTTGGCACCCTCGACGGGACTCGAACCCATGACCCCCCGCTTAGGAGGCGGGTGCTCTATCCACTGAGCTACGAGGGCTTATATGGTCAGCAACATGCTGTTACTGAAAATTTCTAAAAACTTCGTGAACTACTATTTGCGGGTGTTTTATTCGCTATTCGTCACACCTGTTCAGAAGTTTTTGGCGGTTCTAAGCATAGCATATCATCAGTGCATTAGCAAGAATATCTTTGTAAACTGTTCGCATCCTACCCGCGAGCCTATTATTGAGCGGTCATTTGCGACGACAGCTCCACGAGCTTTCTGAGCCTATGGCTCAAGCACGATTTCGTTACTGGCGGCGCCGATATGTCAGCAAGCTCCCTTATGCTCAGTTCGGGATTGCGCAGTCGTAGGCTCGCTGTCTGCCTGAGTTTTTCCTGCAGGGTTTCAAACTTCCCGGCAGCTTCGATTTTCTTGATCGCTTCGATTTGCATTGCCGAAGCGTCAACTAATTTCGCGACATTCGCCGTGTCGCAATTAACCTTCCGGTTGACGCTGTTGCGCATATCCTTCTCAAGTTTTGCCGACATCAGCTCCATTGCGTGAAGCGGTGCGCCTATGAGTGTTAGAAAGTCCTCTATCGCGGCGCTTTGCTTAAAATATGTTATATAATTACCCCCGCGTGATGTCTCTTTTGGGGAAAACCCAATTTCAAGCAGCAGTGAATACGCTTCGCGACTTACGCTGTAGTGATCAGTCACAAGTTCAAGATGGTAGCTTTTCTTAGGATCCGTTATCGCCCCACCTGTCAGAAACGCGCCGCGTATAAAACTCCTGCGGCAACATTCATCTTCAAGAACGCCAAGGTTTACGTGATGTGCCAGCAAGACTCCTGGGGAAATCCCGTATGTTTCGAAAATGTGGCTAAGTTTGTCCGGATCACTGACAATATACGCCTGTTTTCCTATTTGCCCCTCTTCCGGCACGTTATCCAACGTTAAAGAAAACGCCTGTGGAAACATCTTAGCAATACGCCTACCAAGGTTTTGATTCCCGGTTATTATCCTTATTTCGCGCGCGCTAAACGTATTGGCGTAAAGAAGCATCCCATAACATTCTGCTATAGCGCAGCATTTAGAACCAGGTAAGTACTTGCATATCTCAGTCTTTGTGTCGTATGAAAAAGACATCGCGCCACCTCTTTACCGAATAATTGTTCAACAGTTCCTCATTCATATGTTCTTGTTGGGGCTTTTTCATGAAAAATCCGCAAAACTTCGCGCGCAAGTTTGTCCGGATCATGTCGCGCCAAGCTACTGAGATCAGCTGCTATAGGCGCTCTTATTATTTTTACATCTAATTTTTTGACTTTCTCTCCATCCTCATGGACTGGCGTAGCGCCGCTTATTTTGTATTTATTCAATACAGTTGGAGGTGCCGGTTCGCTGTTTACCAGACAATTGTCAAATATCTTACCACCTGCGTGGCCAAAAATCTCCCATACGTGTTCGAATACAGAATAGCCTTCCGTTTCCCCTGGCTCGGTCATGACATTGCATATGTACAGTTTCACAGCGTCCGAGCCTTTAATCGCGTCCACTACGCCATCTACAAGTAGGTTCGGGATTATACTGGTATACAGGCTTCCTGGGCCAAGCACAATGAGATCCGCGTTTTTGATCGCTTCAACGCACTCGGGGAGGGCATTGGCATATCCAGGTGCCAGACCTACGCGCTTTATTCTGCTTTGTTTTCTCGCTTTTGCTGTTGCGATCATCGATTCCCCAATAACTATTCGCCCATCCTCGAATTCCGCCCACAGACGTATATCTTCAATAGTCACTGGTAGAACCCGTCCTGTGATTGACAGAACCTCGCCCATCTTGGCTACCGCCTTGTCGAATGATTCTGAAATTCCATTTATTGCGGCTAAAAACAGATTTCCAAAACTCTGGCCTTTTAGGTTACCGCTGCTAAACCTGTATGACAGCAGTCTCTCAATCGTCGGCTCCGCGTTTGACAGTGCCAACAAGCAATTTCTTATATCGCCGGGAGGCGGCATCCCAAGCTCGCCACGCAACACACCGGACCCGCCACCGTCATCCGTCACGGTGACGATAGCGGTAATGTTCGGCGCAACCTTTCTGAGTCCACGAAGCAACGTGGATAGGCCTGTACCGCCGCCTATGCAAACTACCGCCGGCCCTCTCCGTTTTCCAATGCCCAAAATCTGATTTGACTCTCCTACCATACCCTGTTCCCAACCCTTTTCCTATGCTATACTTCTATGCCTATGCCCTATTCCTATTCTTATGCCCTATCAATATCCCTATGGATACAGTCGACCGGATAACCTTGCCCACACAGGTGATCATAAAGCGCTTGCGCGACAGCCGGGGATCTGTGCCTTCCACCTGTACACCCAAAGCAGATAACAAGGTATCTCCTTCCCTCTTCAACATAATAAGGAAGTAGGAAGTCAAACATATCACAAATGCGTTCCAAAAACTTGTTACTCTGCTCCAATCCAAACACATAATCTTTCACGATGTCGTCCAGGCCGGTTTTATCCCGCAGTTCCGGGATATAAAACGGATTTGGCATAAATCTCACGTCAAATAGCATATCAGCTTCGATTGGCATGCCGTGTTTGAACCCAAACGATTTTATCGTGATATTCATAGTTTTATGATCCTGCCCAACCATAAAACGCTTATTCAGGCGGCGTTGCAGACCGTTTAGCGTCAGCCCTGTCGTATCAATGATCTCATCTGCCTGCTCTCTCAACGGCAAAAGAATCTTCATCTCTTCTTTCACGGCATCCGCTATACCACGCCCTGCAGTATCGAGTGGATGCCTACGCCGTGTTTCTTTATAGCGCATAACTATCGTCCCAACTTCGGCTTCAATGTACAATATGCTCAAAACGCAACCCATTCCTCGCATCTCATCAAGAGTATTGAACAAATCAGATATGTTTTCAAGCGCGCGCACATCGGTAACAAGCGCAACGCGTTCATATCTGCCTTGGGTCGCGAGGCACAGCTCCACGAACTTAGGCATCATTTCCACTGGCATGTTGTCTACGCAGTAAAAATCCATATCCTCCAGCACGGCTGCAACACGGCTCTTCCCCGCGCCTGAAAGCCCAGAAATTATAATGATATCCATAACATATCCCCCTTTAGTATTGATTACGAGCGGATTATCTTAACTTCCAATTCCAGTTCTACGCCAAACAGCTTCATCACTGTCTCCATCACATGGTCAATGACGGTCATGACGTCCGAAAACGACGCCTCTCCCTGATTAACTATAAAACCTGAATGCTTTTCCGACACTTGTGCTCCTCCCACACAGTAGCCTTTCAGCCCAGCTTGTTCGATAAAAAAAGCCGCATGCCCGCGCTCCGGGCGTTTGAACACGCTACCTGCGCTTGGCAAATCAAGCGGTTGCTTTTCTCGACGCCGTGCATTTAGCTCGTCCATTTTCGCTTGGATGATCCGCTTTTCAGCTTTTTGCAGACGCAGAACTGAGCCGAGAGCAATTCCGCCCCTACTGCTAAAGATGCTCCGCCTGTAAGCAAAACCGTGTTCGTCGCCTATCGCTGTATACTTGCCGTCGCCTTGACTATAGGCTGATGTTTCATAGACGACGTCCTTCATTTCCCCGCCATAAGCGCCGGCATTCATTGCCACAGCCCCGCCGAGGGCGCCTGGAATGCCATACGAGAATTCCATCCCCGAAAGCCCGTTTTGGCACGCATACGCCGCGAGGCGCGACAGTGATACGCCTGCTCCGGCTTTTATGCCTGTTTCACCAACCAGCTCCATTGCGCAAAGGCTTGTTGTTTTTATGGCGACTATATCAAGGTGCTTGTCGTCCACAAGCAAATTCGTACCATTTCCGACAATGAGCGGCTCGACGCTATACTCTCCCATCACTTTGCATATCCGTATCAGATCTTCCGCGTTATCAGGGAAAAACATGGAACGGACAGTCCCCCCGATTTTGAATGAAGTATGGTTCTTCATCGGCTCATTTAGCCTATGAGGTATTGCCGGAAATCTGTCAAACACGGCTTCAATAGCTATATGTATCGAGTCTGTCATGTTTTTGTAGCGTCGATATGTTTGTCTATTTGTTTACTAAACTCAAGCGCGGCGTTGTACCCCATTAGTTTCTGACGCTGGTTCATCGCCGCAACCTCAAGAATCACCGCAAGGTTGCGCCCTGGCTTGACAGGTATTGTCACAGAGGGGATTTTAACCTTCAATATCTCCACTGTGTTCTCGTCTATTCCAAGCCTGTCATATTCCGCGTTGTCCCTCCACTGCTCGATGTTCACAACTAGGTGGATGTTCTGATATAGTTTTATTGCGCCGATCCCAAACAGCCTTCGCACGTCGATGACGCCCAGTCCACGCAGCTCGACGTAGTGCCGTATAAGCTCCGGCGCCGCTCCCTGGAGAACGTTGACATCGATCGCTTTTATTTCTACTGCGTCGTCCGCTATCAGGCGATGCCCCCGTTTAAGCAGTTCTATAGCGGTTTCGCTTTTTCCAACGCCACTCTCGCCCAGCAGTAGCAGCCCCATGCCATACACCTCGACAAGCACGCCATGGCATGTGATGCGCGGCGCTATTTCCCTCTTTATTATCCTAATGATCGCAGACATAGTGTCAGTCGTGTTCACTTTGGTCCGCAAAACGGTCACATCGTACCTTTTGGCGGCGTCAATAATGTCGTCGTTCTCCATTACTCCATGGCAAAGGATAAGCGCCGGCATTCTGCGTTCTATCAGCGTTTCCCATTTTTTTCTTCTCTCAGCTTCGGAAACATTCGCTAAATACGCTGCTTCCATGTGGCCGATAAGTTGGACTCGCGACGGTTCATAATGGTCAAAAAAACCAGTAAGCTGCAACCCCGGACGGTGTACATCACCTGTGTATATCAGAACTTCCTTAAAATCGGATGATTCATAAACGATGTCTACCTGCAGATCTTCCGCTAGCTTCGACAGCTTATATCCATATCCATTTCCCACACCGATTGCTCCTTCTCTATATATATATCGAATTCAAGTTGATATCTCTTTCTCAAGTCTATACAATACATACGTATTTTGCAAGTTTTTCGACAAATTTTATTTGCCAACAGAAAAACGCTTGCATTTTATTTCCCTTTCTGTTATTATGATTGGCAATGTTTAAAAAATTCGCGCACAAACTGAAACATGCGAGGAGGTGCAAGAGATGGCAAAATGTGATTACTGCGGCAAGGGTGTTTCTTTTGGAATTAAGGTCAGTCACTCCCACAGGCGTAGCAACCGCATGTGGAAACCGAATGTGAAGCGTGTCGCGGCCGTCGTCGATGGGTCACCTCGGCATGTTCATGTTTGTACACGTTGCCTTCGTAGTGGCAGAGTTACACGCGCGGTATAAACTACATGACAAACCGAAAATGCCCACGGTGAGGACTGTGGGCATTTTTATTTATTCAATCCTCGCAAAATAAAAATCTTAATTAATAAGGAGATCATAAAATGAAATTCGGGATAATTGGTTTTGGAAACCTTGGACGCTCCCTGGCGTCTGCTTTGATCAAATCCGACAGTGCTGTCGGTGGCGATATTTATGTATGCGAAAAAAGCCCTGAGGCGCGCGCGGTGGCTGAGCGCGAACCTTATAACGCGTACGCGTCAGATGACGTTAACTATGTAATAAGCAACGCTGATGTAGTGTTCCTAGCGGTAAAAGGCTTTGCGTTCGAGGGGCTGTCAACGGAAATTGACCAACGCGGCCTTGTTGGAAAAACTATTGTAAGTTGTATGGCGGGCGAAACTTTCGAGAAAATTTATTCGCTTATAGGCAATGTCGACCTGGTACGGGCAATGCCGTCTCTGGCAATAGCTTTTTGCGACGGAATCATTGCATACACGAAGTCGCCTTCAGCGCTCGCCAGGATTTTTGACAAGTTCGGCTATGCCTTCGAAACTGAGCCGGAGAATATAGAAAATGTCATGGCTTTTTCCGCCTGCGGCTTGGGATACGCCGCGTATCTCATCGACGCGTTCGCCGTAGCCGGTGAAATGATGGGGTTCCCTGTCGAGCAAGCTGCCCATATCGCGAAGCTGACTTTCAACAACGCTGTCGAAAGGGGCGCTTTCAAGGAAACGGTCAAGGCCGTTTCTACGCCCGGCGGGGCTACGGAGCAGGGTATCAACTACATGAACGAACGCAACGTGCATGGTACCGTTGCGCAGGCAGTGCGAAAGGCATATGAACGCATGGCTTAATAACACATGCTATAGTATCAGCATCGCGTCGCCAAACGAAAAAAACCTATAGCGTTTAAATATAGCCTCGTTATAAGCGCGTAGTATACTATCGCGGCTGGTAAGCGCAGAAACAAGCATTATAAGCGTGCTTTCGGGCAGATGGAAATTTGTGACAAGTCCGTCTATACACTTAAAACTATACCCGGGGTATATAAAAATGTCCGTAAACCCTGAAAAACCATGGACGTTTCCCGTTCTGTCCGAACTCGCTTCCAGCGCGCGACACGATGTAGTCCCAACTGCTATGATCCGCCCACCGTCGCTTTTTACACGGTTCACGGTTTGGGCTGTTTTGTCGGGGATGATGAAAAACTCGGAATGCATCTTGTGTTCCTCGACGACGTCAGCTTTAACCGGGCGGAACGTGCCCAGCCCCACATGTAGTGTTACGTAGCAAATCTCCACGCCTCGCGCGCTTATTTCGTTTAACAATTCTTTTGTAAAGTGCAGCCCTGCCGTAGGCGCGGCAGCAGATCCGTTGACCCTCGAATAAACCGTTTGGTATCGCTCGCCGTCTTCCAGTTCTTCATGAATATATGGCGGGAGC
>WRNV01000128.1 GCA_009776445.1 Oscillospiraceae bacterium
CATGATGCCATCTTACGATTTTCCATTTCTATGCCGCTGCATTCGTGTTGATTTTTTCAATAACCGCTCTCAAATTCATAAACATCGTCATGTCGCCAAATACCTCGTTAACACTGCCCATGTCTGAGAAAGGACTCTCCTGCAAAACAGCAAGATCCTTCATTATGCCATTTTTGACAATATAATTTACAATTTGCTTGACGAAGTGCATTTGCCTGGCATCCAGCCCTGCGTTGTTCAGAAAGGCTGAAAACGCTTCATTCGCAGCCTTCATGCTCAGCCCGACAATGGAGCGCACCAGCTCGCCCAGCGGCGTGTTCCTGTATTGCGCCTCATATTGCTCCTTTGTTCCCAGTTCATCCCATAAGATATGCTCCAGCGATTTTATATCATCCACAGCCAGAGGCACATTGCCTTTCAGCTTGGCGATTGCCGGAATGTCCTGATGCTGCAAAATATAATAGCTGACCTTTTTCCTGTAGTTGGCGAGATCGTCATTGTCAAGCTGAGATTCGTTCCACTCGATTGAGAGGATATCATCGGTAAAATTCGTATCATAGCGGCTGCGTTCGCTCTCGGGGATAAATTTGATAAGATCGCGCAGCTTGGTGCGTATGTCCTCATAATCCAACAAGCCCGCGCGTTCCAAGTATTCGTTGTGCAGGATTTGTTCGATTAGCTCCTGTTGCCCCGAAACCGCAGGAATCGTGGCGTAATGCGACAGTTCGCGGACTTTCCTTGTAATGTCGTTTTTTGCTTTTTTGTAGGTTTTCCCGGCGAGCATCGCAAGTTCTATTTGGTAAATCAATATGTCGAAGCGTAACGCGGAAATATCGTCGTCTGCAGGCGTGATATATGGGGCGATGTGTTCTGCGACTTGCAAGGTGTTCTCATACGTCAAAGAATTGTAGTCGTCCGCTTTTTGAAAACTGTCTATGGTTTTGAGGTGCTGCCTTACAGCGAAGCTGCTGCGGTTGAGCTTACCGGTTTGCGATATCAAATCCTGGACCAGTTCAGCCCTATAGCTTTTCAGCTCATCGGTTTGATAAATAACATCCTGAAGCTTGTAGGCTATATCTACCTTAATATTGAATATGCGCTCCTGTAAAGTGGTGATTGTTCCGGCCTCACGTCCCTTGGAGTTCAAGCGGAAGAAAGCAAAGTTGCCGCATAAATCAAAAATGTAAAACTGCTCTTTGTCGCCTCCATCGATAAGATTGGGGCAAATGCGCGTGCCGCGCCCGATCATCTGCCAGAATTTCGCGCGGCTGAATACTTTCTTAAAGAACACAAGGTTGAGGATTTCGGGCACATCGATACCGGTATCCAGCATATCAACAGATACGGCGATTTGCGGGTATTTCTTCGGGTCGGAAAAATCGTCGATGAGGCTCTGCGCGTAATTTGCGTAATTGTCTATGACGCGGCAGTAATGGCTTGGATAATTGGGAAACTCCTTGTTCCATATTTCCAGAATTTTCTCAGCGTGGTTGTGGTTTCTCGCAAAAATGATCGTCTTTCCGATTTTTGCGCCAAAATCCACCCGCTGCCCGTGTTCCATAAGGATATGCAGGGCTTTTTTGATGGTGTCGTGGTTGAAAAGCCATTCGTTGAGGGCGCTAGAATCAATGGAGGCGGGCAGATTTCCTTCCTCATTGGAAAAGGTCTTTTCGTATTCTTCTTGCTCTAAGGGAGAAAGGTCGTCGTAGGCTATGCCCTCGGTCAAAAACTTCAGCTCTGTTTCAATCGTGACAAAATCCACGAGATACCCGTCCTGTACTGCTTGCGCCAGTTCGTAGCCGTAAGTGGGCACTCCGCTTTCGAGTTCAAAAATATCATATGTGTTCTTATCGATTTCGTCCTTTGGCGTGGCGGTCAAGCCGACCAGCAGCGCGTCAAAGTATGTAAAGATGTCCTTGTATTTATTGTAAATGCTGCGGTGCGCTTCATCCACGATGATGAGGTCAAAATGCCCGGGAGTGAACAGGCGGTTGCCTTGCTCGTCGCGGGTGTCGTCAATACAGTTCATCATCGTTTGATAGGTGGAAAACACGGCGCGGGCGGACGCGTCATCCTTGCTCTCGGTGAGGTTGCACAGGGAGAGGTTGGGCATCAGGTTGTGGAAAGCTCGTTTCGCCTGCGTCACTAAGGCGTTTCGGTCCGCGAGGAACAATATGTTTTTTATCCACCCGTAACGCTCCAATACATCAACGATTGATATAACCGTCCGTGTCTTGCCGCTGCCTGTCGCCATGACAAGCAGCGCCTTTCGGCGGTTTCGCTCGCCGAAAGCATCGCAGACCGACTGGATGGCCTCTTTTTGGTAATAACGATTGGAAATCTCGTCTTTAACAAGCACGCCTTTTAGGGGAAGACGATCTTTCATCTTGTTGAATTCTTTTTCAAGGTCGCGTTTGGAATAGATGCCCGAAACAGGGCGTTCTGGATAAAACTTGTCATTCCAGATTCGGGTCTCATAGCCATTTGAAAGGAAGATGACAGGGCGCCGGCCATACTTCTTTTCCAGAAAATCGGCATATAAAACCGCTTGCTGGCGCCCTTTCGCCGGGTCAGCGCTGGTGCGCTTGGCCTCAATAACGGCAAGGGGCAGCCCGTCATCGCCAAAAAGCACATAATCGGCAATGCCTTTGCCGGATTTGTTCGGCATTTCGTCAATGGGATATTCGTCGATCCAGTTCAATCCGCGCCGCCAGCCCGAACCCTCCAGCATGACGTCTATATATGCCTTGCGGGTCTGATCCTCTGTGAAGTCGATGGGTTTCTTAACGTAGCCGTCTTTCCGTATCGCATGTCGTTTTGTAAGCTCGGCTTTGAGGCTCTCGTTTTCTTTGATGAGTTCCTGAAGATCAGTTTGTAAGGCGTAGCCTCCCGGAAGCGCCGCTTCATCGGGTTCGCCCTGTAGGGCGCGGCCCCCCGGAAGCGCCGCTTCATCGGGTTCGCCCTGTAGTGCGCTATCTACCGGGCGCGCCGCTGCATCTGTTAATAAGGTTTCATCAAATGTTGTCTCCGTATAGTTTTCGCTATAACAATAAGCGATAAAATCCATAAATACATGGAGATTATAGAGCGCCAGTTTGTTTTTATCTTTCGTAATATATTTCGGCTCATGGGCGGCATCGTTACCAACTCTGCGGATGTATTCAAGGCGTTTGCGTAAGTCCCCATCAACAATATCTTTGAAGTCATCGCTGTTCATAAGTGTGACAAGCTTTGTATCGTAAGGCATGACAAGCGCATCGTCCACGCTGTACATCCATTTAACGGCAACCTCCAAAGCCTGGCGGCAGCCCAGCACCGACAGCACGGAGTTGATATTATACGTCTGCTCGGCAGCAATCGCCGTATCGGCAAAACTGGCAAACTGCGGGTCGGAGAGCAGGAAATCAAAGTTAGTCATGGGTGGGAACCTCTATATGTTATGGTACTTTTAGATTATACTCATCTTCGTTCCATCTTATCGGGTTTTCGTCGATGTATTTCCATATTCGAAGGTATTCTTCCTCGCTTCGGATAATATGGTCATGGTAGGATGTTTGCCACATATTGAAGCCGTATATCTTATTTGTTTTACGTTTTATTATGCAAATCATTTTAGGAATCCATGCGCTTGTAGGGCGCGACGCCCTCGGCGCGCCGTCATTCCCATCAATTAACACAATCATATGTATGTGATTTGGCATTACAACGAATTTTTCTATGGAAATATATGAATAATATAAAGGGGTGTCTTCAATTTCCTTGTGAATAACCTGACCGTATTCTGACAATTCTACAACACACGGCGCGCCGGGGGCGTCGCGCCCTACAATTCTACCTAACATTTCGTGCCTGTCTTTAACGCATATCGTGATGAAATACGCGCCGTTTTGGCTGTAATCATACCCTTTTAACCTTGGGTGTTTTCTGACTGGTTTTGAATTTTCCATGTGTTTACCTTATTCGGCGCGCCGGGGGTGTCGCGCCCTACGAGAATAACTCTCCGTTAAAACACTTCTGCATCAGTGATTTATGCTCCAATTCCATCAATTCCAGCCCCTGTTTCATCCGCGCCTTTTCCGCCTCGACGCGCTCGACGAAAGCGGCGAATTGGTTTTGGAGCGCGAGGGGTGGAACACAAATTGCTAAATCGCCATATTGTTGTGCATTAATATTTGGTTGTGCAACGGTACGCTGGTTCAACTTAACAAAGCTTTTATAATACTTTGATTTTGTAAATCCAAAAACATAATCAGGCAAGACTTTGTTTACATTAGGGATCAACCTTATTAAATATCCGGCGTAAATACACGTTCCCCATTTTAGGCTGTACCTAAAAGTTTTTCCAACTGTCGCCCCGCTTCGAGCAAAGAGAATATCCCCGTCATGTAGTAAGTATTTATCACCAT
The DNA here is from genome assembly GCA_009776445.1 of Oscillospiraceae bacterium. Classification (GTDB taxonomy): domain Bacteria; phylum Bacillota; class Clostridia; order Oscillospirales; family Oscillospiraceae; genus WRMH01. The sequence continues at coordinate 4,407 of WRNV01000128.1, forward strand.
ATTGGCTGGGCGAAACTAAATCATCATTTAGTTCACCGTTATCGGTGATGTCGGTAATTCTCACATATCGCGTTTCACCGTCATATACGGTAGCCGATGCTCCAGAGCCATAAGAGAGTTTTTCAATAGCTACATTTTTTAATATTGATACCTCCCACCCCATTGGATTCGTTGCCGGGTCGCCGAACATCTCGATAAACTGCGACTTGACAAGCAAATCCAGCTTTTCGATCTGCGTTTTGCGTTTTTCGATGAGTGCATTAGCGCGGTCGAGGATATCGGCGATTTTTTGTTGGATGGACAGGGGTGGCAGGGGGATTGTTTCTTTTTTATAGTCTTTAAAGTAAATATGCGGAATTGTTGCTCCCGTATAAAACCTCGCTAAATCTAGCTTGGCCATAACATAGTATAAAAAGTTTCTGTCTACATTTTCGTTGGGTAAGATATACTGCATTGTTCCGATAACAGACGACTTCGCAGGCATACGCGATACACGCCCAACTCCTGCACCATCTTTAATTACGGCAACATACGGTTTGTCTTGTTTATAAAAATCCACATTCTTAATAAATCCACTAGCACCATATATCGGGTAGTCACCATTAATGTCGGCAAGATCTTTCTGTGCAATATTCGTTACTGTTCCACTACACACATCCCCCAGGCGCACCATTTCCCATTTACCCATTTACTGTATAACCTCCGTTACAGTGGCGCGCCGGGAGCGTCGCGCCCTACGATTGGCGGTAGGATGCCGCCGCTACAGCGGCGCATCGGGGCGTCGCGCCTGCGATTGGCTGCAGGATGCCGCCGCTACGAATGGTATTATCGATTATTGCGGGCGAGACGCTCGCGCTCCCGGTTTCCACTTAACCATCGATCAACGCCTCCAACTCACGCAGCCCTTCAACAATCTCCTGCTCCAGCGCATTGATCTCCGCCAGTATTTCGCGGGGGTGGGGGTATTCTTCCTCCACATAGGCACTTTGCTTGTATTTGTTGATAGACAGGTCGTAGCCGTTGTTTACAATTTCATCCTTAGGCACAAAGAAGCTCTGCTCGGTGCGCTCTCTATCCCCCTCGCCTTCGATGCTTTTAAACCGCCCCACAATGTCGGGTATATCGCTTGTCGCAAGCTCGGTGCGCTTGTCGTCCAGGCTGTACCCATCCGACTGCATATCGTAAAACCATACCCTATCCGTACCGCCCGCGCCTGTCTTTGTGAAGACGATGACGGCGGTGGACACCCCTGCATATGGCTTGAACACTCCGGAGGGCATGGAAACGATAGCTTCAAGTCGATGATTCTCCACGATCTCTCTGCGGATATCGACATGGGCCTTGCTTGATCCAAACAGCACCCCGTCCGGCACGATAGAAGCGCAGCGCCCACCGTTTTTCATCATCCGTAGGAACAAAGCGAGAAACAGAAGCTCGGTCTTTTTGGTCTTGGCAACTTTGGTTAGGTCGGTGGAAACGATGTCATAATCAAGACTGCCCTTAAAAGGCGGATTTGCAAGGATTTTGGTATATTTGCCGCTATCAGAGTTTTGGTCAGAAAGGCTGTCTTTATAGATTATGTGCGGGTTCCCGATGCCGTGGGTCATCATGTTCATGGCACCGATGCGCAGCATGGTCCTGTCCATGTCGTAGCCCGTGAACATAGCATTGTCATAATGCGCTTTAACGTCCTTATCGTAAAAAATATCTTCAAGGTATTTTTCTTTCAGATATTCGCCCGCCGATACTAAAAAGCCGCTTGTGCCGCAAGCCGGGTCGCAGATTAGATCGCCCGGATGCAGGTCAAGCAGTTCAACCATCATGCGGATTATATGACGCGGCGTCCTGAACTGGCCGTTTGTTCCCGCCGTAGTCAGCTTGGAAAGCATATACTCATATAGATCGCCGCGTACGTCTTTTTTATCAGTCTGCTTGTCCGCAATAGCATACAGCTCATCCAACGCCGTGATGATTTGTTCCAACAACCTCGGCGTGGGGATTTTGAAAATCGCATCCTCCATATACTTGGCGTATGTGCTGCCCTTATCTGTATGCAGCGTTTTGATAAAAGGAAAAATCTCCCCCTGCATGGTCTGATACATGGTGTCGGCGGGCTTGTCCCGCAGCGACGACCATTTAAGGTTTTCTTTCTCAATAAATATACTTTCATAAGACAGGCCAAGCATCAGGCTGTCCTTTTTTCTCGTGTTGTCCATCTCGTCAAGGTCGCGGATGAACATAAGGTATGTGATCTGCTCGATGACATCAAGGGGGTTTGTCAACCCGCCTGTCCAAAACATCTCCCATAGCCGGTCAACTTTGTTTTTAAGCTCACCCGTTATCATTCGATTTTCCCCTCTTGATCCGTTCAGATTTTAAGCGTGCGTCAACAGGTTTATGAGCACCAGGAGGTATCAGCCATACAATACCGGCTTTCATCACACCATGAATGCGTCCTTGTTCACACAGGATGGCCACACGGCGTTGTGATATACCCCACAACTCAGCGGCTTGCTTTGAAGTCATGAATTCCATTACGGTAGTCTCCTCGTTAGGAATCAGCAAATTATGCTCCCAATTATATTCCAAAGGATGAATGATATCAAGCGTTATTATTTAATCACTAACTATACAAAAAATGCCGGCGAGACACTATGGTTTCTAACCGGCTGGGGTACCATGTGCACCCAAGAAAAAAGGAACGCCCGCAACCGTAGTGATTGCAGGCATTCCGGGTTCTGGTGGGGGAAGGTGGATTCGAACCACCGAAGTCACTGACAACAGATTTACAGTCCGGAATCCCCGGTCTTACCAAGGGTTGTATGATGTTAGGCGGTGTTGCCCGATGGCCTCCGGTTTCAACGGTTTGAGGCCATTTCCGGGGCACATCTGCGGAACCCCAAGAACGGCAACGGATACATTTACGAAACGAAATTGTTAGATGTTTGTTAGATGTCACGGCTGACCCGCTGCTACAAAGCTTATGATTACAAAATGCCACTTTCATGGTTTTACTGAACCTGTTTCTTCACTGTTGTCAATATTTTCAAGTATATCCCTTATTTGTTTTGCATATATGGGTAGTTCTGTTGCAACTGAAATCCATATATCGGACATCCTAAGCGTGAAATAACCGTGAGCGGTCACATCCCGAAGCCCAGCCATGTCTTTCCAGGGGATCTGTTCATGTCTTTTACGAAAGTCATCATCCAAATTCTTTGTCAATTCGCCAATATTTATAAGCGTCATACAAGTAGCCCGCATTTTTTCATCGTTTGCCAGAAAAGCAGATTCATCAATACCGTGCAGTATCAGTGATAGTGCTGCCGCCTCATCAACTATCTTCTGTAGAACGATTCTGTCGCGTTCATTCATAATACGCTCACCGTCCTTCCGATTTTTATGATTGCTCCTTGCGGAATAGGTGCGTGTATAACATCAACCGGCTTTTCGAGATGCTCTTCCAAATAACGCTTCAATCTGATAATAGTGAGGATTGATATGGACGGTTCCGCGAACTCGACAAGCAAGTCCAAATCGCTTGCCTCCGTAGCTTGTCCTTCGGCATAGGAGCCGAAATACGCAGCTTTCGTCAGCGGGAATATGCTCGTTGCTTTTTTTACCACATCAACAATTTGCTCGTGTGTCAGCATAAATGAACCCTTCTTGCTTCAATTTTCCCAACTATCCCTTTAAACGCATTATACCACGGTTGAAGGCAAATAAAATAATGTTTAGCTATTGACATATTGTGATTTTTCAATCGGGGTACGGGATCTTCCGCTGCGAGTAGGACACGTACTCTGTTCTGAAATCATTGACCGAAAGGTCGTTGGCACCGCCCCAATAATCATGGTCTATTGCCGGATACATCATTTCCAGACCTCCCCGAGCAATTCCAGTTCCATCATGAAGCTATATCCATGCTTTTTTAATCCAATGTTATCATAAAACTCATGGGCAGTTTCGCGCTTTAGATTGCTGGACAAGCAGACCTTATAACATTGTCTTTCCTTGCAAATTTCAATTGCATGTTTCATCATTTTCCGCCCGATTCCTTGTCGTTGATATTTCTGTGATACAACAACATCCTCAATAAGTCC
>WRNV01000129.1 GCA_009776445.1 Oscillospiraceae bacterium
GTTTGTGTTCCCATAAGCGACGCTCAAGATTGCTGGTGACACCGACATATAGAACTTTGTTGTTCTTATTCGTCAAAAAATACACATAGGCGTTTTCTTTCTTATACCAATCCTTCACGAGATTGCGGGTCAAGCCCGCAATGACGGGAGTGTAGAGTTTCAGTTGGCGTCAAGTGCATACCCAGGTAATACTAAATCTTATTTCTGCAAGAAGGCGCAATCAAGCGCATAACCGGTTTGTAGTTAACGAATTGTTGAACGGTCGATTTCGACGAGCGCGTTCGCGAGCTTGGAAAATCCCTCGCTACTGTCACAGACGCTTGTCATAGCGACCACGTAGTCGGCAGTCGCAAGTTCGGGTTCTATCATATATTTGTTTCGCAATAAATCAGCAAGCATAAAACCGTTTAGTGAGGTATTCTTTGTCACGATGATAATCTTGCCGGGGTCGAAGTCGAAAAAACCGGGGTTGGATGATTTCGGCTTGCCAAACGGGACATATAGGTTTTTCAAGTTTTGTATATCATATCTGAAACGATCGAGATTGCGCGCGTAATTGCCAAAAAGCTCGTCCTTTTCCGAAGCGAGCAATCTCAGACAACTATCGATCGAAGCCATAAGCACATATGATGGGCTGCTAGTCTGCAAAACGGACAGCAGCCTTGCTGTTTCGCGCGCATTCGCCAGATCGCCGCAAATGTGCAAGAGCGAGCACTGCGTCAGCGCGGGTAAGGTTTTGTGCAGGCTCATAATCACAACATCGGCTCCCGCACGGACAGTACTGCCTGGGAAGCCCGGGGAAAAGCCCAAATGCGCCCCGTGCGCGCTGTCAACGATCAAGGGGATGCCCCGCGTGTGGGCGGCGCGAGCAATCGAACCGATATCGCTGATTACCCCCTCATAAGTCGGGGAGGTGGCAACGACAAGCTTTATTCCGTCGTCTTTTTTGAGCGCAGACTCAACGCTCGCGGGATCGACGCTTCGCGGGATTCCAGTTGTTTCGTCAATTTCCGGGGGAATCTGGATCGTTTCGAGTCCAAAAAGCGCGGTGGCGTTATAGACCGATCTATGGCTGGTGCTGGTAATAAGTACTTTTTCTCCACGATCACAATGGGCGCCAATCGCGGCGAGTATCCCAACAGTCGATCCGTTGACGAGAAGAAACGCTTTGCTGCTGCCGTACAGCTTCGCCGCGAGGTCGGCTGTTTCGCGCAGTATGCCAACCGGGTTATATAAATCGTCAAAGCCTTGGATTTCAGTTATGTCGATATCATAAGGCAGACCGGGGGGCAAGCGTCCCGCGTTGCGTTTGTGACCCGGCATATGCATTGGGTACGCGCCGCTTTTCGTGTATTCTTTTATTTTATCATAAAGCATCGAACCACTCTTTTCACTACTGTACATAGGGTAGCCAGTGAACAGTAGCCTGATATTATATTGCCCAGATTGGCACAATCATTGTACATTTGTCGAGTGCTGATAATTCTTTCTTAGCGCAAATGACGGCTCCTGTCCCTCTGGGTACGCTTGCCTTGTCGAGTACCTTGAACACGCTTGCCAGTTCCGTTGGCATCCAAAAACACAGGTTGGTTACAGGCAACGCACTGGCACTGCGGTGAAAACTTGTACAATTGTCAAAACTTGTGTGCGGAGCCTGTAACCATTGCGAGTTTTTGGACACCCACTGAACAGTAACATACGAACTGCAATCTTTTCCTGGATTTTCGTAAAAGCCTATGCGCGATACTTGTGATATGATACAATACGCGATAGTGAATGGCAAGAGACTTATATTTGCGGTTAACGAAAGAAACGACAAAGAAACGATAATGGAGGCTGTGGTCAGATTTGGGCAATCGATGCTATATTGCGGGGGCGGGGGAGTTTTCAGGGCGGATCCTGCCGGAGCGCGGTGACTTTGTGATTGCTGCCGATGCCGGATACTTGGAACTTGTTTCGCGTAGCATCACGCCGGATCTGGTTGTTGGCGATTTCGACTCGCTTGGACGGATTCCGGAAAACGCGAGCATAGCGCTCAGCCCTGCCGAGAAAGACGACACCGATCTTATGCTCGCGGTCAAGCAAGGTTTGGCTCGCGGATACACAACGTTCATCATCGACGGCGTGTTGGGCGGGCGGCTCGACCATACAATGGCGAACATCCAGATATTAGCGTATATCGCCAATAAGGGCGCGCAGGGTCTTCTGCTTGGGCGAGATATATGCATGACAGCCATCTCTAACGCAACCGTAAAATTCATATCGGGAGCTTGTGGATATATATCAGTTTTCAGCGCTGGCAGCGTAGCGGATGGCGTGACGATGGACGGGCTCAAGTACACGCTCATCAACTCGACGTTAACATACGATAATCCTATTGGGGTCAGTAATGAGTTCACTGGGATGCCCGCTACTATATCCGTAAAAAACGGGGTAATAATAATAGCCTGGACAGGGGAACCCGGGTTCCTGAATCTATAAATATTGAGAAACAATGAGCGATAAATAACAAAAGAAAAGGTGGCATATGTTGGATATAAAACAAACAATCAAAGGCGCTATATTCGATTGCGACGGTACGTTGCTCGACTCTATGCAGATGTGGTTGAAGGCTGAAGAGGAGTATCTTTTAGCCCTTAAGCATATGCCGCGCCCTGACCTAATCGATGCCGTCCGCCCGCTCAGCTCGCTTGAAGCGGCGGATTACCTGAAGACCGAATATGGAATCCTCAAGACCATCGAGCAGATAAACAATGAGAGAAATACAATGCTGGANGATTATTATTTCAATAAAGCAGGNCTTAAAGATGGGGTTCTANCTGTTCTGGAAGAGCTAAGCGCTCATGGCGTTAAAATGTGCGTTGCGACAGCTACGGACAACTATCTCGTCGAAGCAGGCCTCGCGCGTTGCGGAATACGCGGGTATTTTGGGCGGATATTTACCTGCAGCGAAGAAAAAACCAGCAAGAAATGGCCAGACATATACATTCGAGCTGCCGAGTTTCTCGGAACGGAAATCAGCGAAACCATAGTGTTCGAGGACGCGCTGCACGCTATAAAGTCAGCTAAAAAGGCTGGGTTCCCAGTAGTTGCCGTCTACGACCAGTCAGAAGACGACCATCAGGAGGAGATCAGAGCAATTAGCGACTATTACTATACGTCACTGGATCAAATGCGTTTGTAGACGGAATTGTTTGCCTGAGCAATTGTGCCAAAATGGCACAATACCTCTTTAAAGCGCTAAAGCCTGCCGCTATTTCACACTAGTAAAATCGTGTCATGCCGGAAGGCGAGATAGTTATTCTTATAGGCGCTAGACCCTATTCTGATACAAAGAAGGTAGAAATTTATATTTTTAATGATTGAGAGAATAAAAATGAAAAATGAAAAGAATAAAGAAACTCTAATAAAAGAGTTGTTACCGGCGGCTATTATAGGGGTTTCCTCGCTATTTGTGAGTTATATACCTGCAATTCTCTATCTTTTTATCGAAAAGTTCGTCAGAAAACTACCTTTTTCGGAAATAGGATTCGGAATCAAAGGGTTATTTAAGAGTATTCAAAAATACTGGTGGCTGATATTGGCGCCAATAGCAACAGCTCTCAGTTCGGTTTATCTTTCAAAGCTGGTTGTTCCGGAGTTTTTCGACCACGTTATTGAAAGAACAGAACCTATGCTCGTTTCCTACAAATTATATGTGCTGATTCCTTTGATATTATTATTGGCGTTTGCGGAGGAAATCGGTTTCAGAGCATTTTTGCAAAGGAAATTCAATTTTTGTATTAACCCTATAGCTGCAATTTTAATTACTTCATTACTTTTTGCAGTCGGTCATTTTTCAAAGGCTTCTCCAATAGTAGTAATTTATGACTTAACGTGGATTTTTATTGACAGTATAATTTTCGGCACGGTTTTTTATAAGACGAAAAGCGTATATCTTAGCTGGATTTCTCATTCTTTGGGAAATCTGACTGGCGTGGTTTTGATGTTGGTTATTTTTTAGCGTAGCGAATAAGCAAATCGATCAAAAGCGTGACAAGTTGTCACGGGTTAAGAAGAAGTTTTGAACTGGTTAGGGATGTTAATCAGCTAGCAAACCCATAATGAATACTGTGAAGTGATGATTGAAATGAGCGAATATATCGACAAGATAAAAGTCTTTGAGAACAAGAAAATCAGGGCAATTTGGAGCGACGATGCACANGACTGGTATTTTTCTGTTGTAGACACTTGTGGGGTTTTAGCCGAAGNATCGAATCCAAGACGTTACTGGAGCGACTTGAAGCGCAAACTAAAAGCTGAAGGAAGCGAGTTGTACGAAAATATCGTACAACTGAAAATGCAAACCTCAGACGGGAAATATTATAATACAGATGTCGCGACAACCGAACAGTTGCTACGCTTAATCCAGTCCATTCCAAGCAAAAAGGCTGAACCGTTCAAGATATGGCTTGCAAAAGTCGGGAGTGAGCGACTAGATGAGATTGCCGACCCCGAACTCGCCATTGACAGAGCATTTGAAACATATCTAAAAAGGGGTTATTCCGAAAATTGGATAAACCAACGCATAAAGTCTATGGAAGTACGCAAAGGTTTAACAGACGAATTCAAGCGCGCCGGGATTGCAACTACCCAGCAGTATGCCACACTTACAGACATTATTACCCACGAATGGAGCGGTAAAACGACAAGAGAATATAAAGTTTTAAAAGGTTTGAAAAAAGAAAATTTGCGCGATCATATGACTAATACCGAACTCATTCTCAATATGCTTGCCGAATCCTCAACCACTGATTTCGCAAAAGAGAAAAATCCGCAAGGCATGAGTGAAACAGCAAAAGTTGCCAAACAAGGCGGCAGTGTCGCCAAAGCCGCCCGCGAAGAGTATGAGTTTCAATCAGGAAAGAACGTAGTCTCTCCGCTTAATGCCCTTAACTTGAAAACCCTGAAAAACGCAGAAAACGAGTGGAAAAGTGATGGGAAATGAGCTTGACATGGTTTGGAGTATTGCCTGAAAGCCGTTTTACGAGGTTTAGGTATAAATAAATATCCTACCTACCCCGAAAACAGCCTTAACCTGTCTACAAGGCGCGAGAATGCGCCGCTTTTTGTGTCGTTTTTTCCGTCTAAAAAAAAGTTCCCCTTGACAAAAACCTCAATGGCTTGAAACGTTGGATGCGGTCAGGGCATCCCTCCCAGAAGGCACAAAAAACCCGATGTTCTCTTTCGCTCAGCACAAGCTATACCGGCGAAAAGTTCAGAAAATATTCACCAAAACAAAAGGTAATGTTCATATTTGCAATGTACTATTGTTCTATATTGTTGTAATATACAATATAGAACGAGAAAACGCTTTGTTTATCAATAGCGTGGGAGAAGGCCGCCGCCGATTCCCGGGCGAAGCGAGTTGGATGATATTATGAAAGGGCGATACTGAAATGAAAAAACAATTTGCGGCTATGATTATTGCGTTAACTATCATACTTGCGGGAGCGGCTGGTTTTGGCGGCGTATATCTCGCAAACACTTTAACAGACCGACTGTCGACTATTCATGAGATAATGGCNCCNTCAGGACAGCTTGCCGTTTCCATCGAAACCAACGAACCGCCAGACATGGACTCCGACGTCAACGNGGCGAATAGCTTTGAAGAAAATGATTTTTCGTCAAGCCTCTCCAGNGCGCCAGCCTCTGATGTATATCTATTAGCCAATACCGATAACGCTACGGCTAAAGTTCTGACNATACCTGAAATCGCAGCGCTTAATTCAAACAGCGTCGTTGAAATTTACACAGAAACGGTAGCTAACAGCGGGCGAATGGGGCAATTCGTGACCGGAGGCGCGGGGAGTGGAGTCATTAACACTTCCGACGGCTATATAATAACAAATAACCATGTTATAAGCGGAGCCCGAAAAATTACTGTCATGTTAAAAAACGGGTCTGAATATGAAGCAAAGCTAGTCGGGCGTGATAGCAAAACGGATATTGCCGTAATAAAAATCAACGCCACAGGGCTGCAGCCAGCGGTATACGGCAATTCGGACAAACTTGTGGTAGGCGAGCTCGCGATTGCCATCGGGAATCCGCTTGGGCAGCTTGGCGGCACGGTTACGGAAGGAATTATTTCGGCACTCAGCCGGAACATCGACATCGACGGTGAAATGATGAGCCTTTTGCAGACGACGGCGGCAGTAAACCCCGGAAATTCAGGCGGTGGTTTGTTTAATACCTATGGCGAATTAATCGGAGTGGTGAACGCGAAATCCAGCGGCTCAGACATCGAGGGGATCGGGTTCGCCATACCTATAAATACGGCAAAGACAATCGTAGAAGCCCTCATAAAATATGGATATGTGCCTGGCAGGATCGATTTTGGAGCGACGCTCGTTGATATTCTTGACACAAGGCTTGCCATGATGTACAGGGTTCAGTCAACCGGCGTCTATGTATCGCAAGCGGACGCGGACAGCGTATTGAAGGCGGGAGATCGCATTATCAGCATCGATGGCAAGGAAATCAAAAACTCAGCGGAAATCAAAACAGTTATTGACGCACATAAAGTAGGCGATAAACTGTCAATAGTTGTTTCAAGAAATGGACAAAACACAACGGTCCAACTTCAACTAAAACAGGCGCAGTCATAGGTACAGTTCAGAGTCATCCAAAAACACAGAACATAAAGGCAACACGCTGGTACAGCGGTGAAAGCTTGTACTATAGGTTTTATGGAAGAAAGAGATGTATCGAAAGTGTGATCGCGAATAAATGATGTATGAAGACATAAGTAAACAGCGCGGAGGCAAAAACAGTGGACAGTCAAACTTATAACGGGATAGTAAGCTCTATTTGGGCGTCGCCGATTACTTCCTTCGCAACATTTATATACTCTGCAAATGTCACGATGTAATGCTCCGGAGCTGTGAGAGGAGGCGCTGAGCGTATGAGTAAGCAAAGCGAAAACGGAGTCGTTTTATATCAGGACGAAAATGGCATAACAAGAGTATCTGTGCGTTTTGCAGACGATGATTTATGGCTGACTCAAAAGCAGATTGCTGAAATCTACGATACAACGCAACAAAATGTCAGTTTACATATAGATGGTGTCTTTAAAGACGGCGAATTAGACATATCGGCAACTCACAAGAAATTCTTGTTAGTTCAAAACGAGGGGAAAAGGCAGGTAAAACGGGAAATCAGCCACTACAACCTTGATGTTATTATCGCTATAGGTTATCGTGTGCAATCTCAGATAGCAACACGTTTCCGTAAGTGGGCGACCGAGCGTCTGCACGAGTATATACAAAAAGGGTTCGCAATGGACGACGAACGTTTAAGGCAAGGTGAATCACGCTATTTTCGTGAACTGTTACAACGCATTCGCGATATCCGAAGCAGTGAAAGAAACTTTTATCAGCAAGTCACAGATATATACGCAACCGCTACTGATTATGACGCGCGAGCAGACATGACTAGAACCTTCTTTGCGACGATACAGAACAAATTACACTACGCAGTACATGAGAACACAGCAGCCGAGGTTATTTATAAACGTGTCGACAATGAGAAACCGCTTTTAGGAATGACAAATTTCAAAGGCGAATACATCACTAAAGACGATGTAAGGATTGCAAAGAATTACCTTTCGGAACCTGAATTGCAACGTCTCAACCTGTTGGTATCTCAATTCTTGGATTTTGCTGAGTTTCAAGCATTAGAACAGACCCCAATGACTATGGTAGATTGGATTGCGGCACTCGACAAGCAAATCACCTTGCTGAACAAAACCCCGCTATTAGGTGCGGGCAAGATATCACATGCTCAAGCGGTCAAAAAGGCTGAAAATGAATTTGAAATCTACCGAACCCGCGAGATGAAGCAACTGGAAAGCGATTTCGACCGTGCAGTGAAAATGCTCACAGACGCCGCGAAAAAAATGGCTGAGAATGAGTGTACTGTCAATAAAATGAACACCGAGCGTCAATGAAACGCCCAACACACGGCGTCATTCGAGTTCAACATCTTCCATAGCTTCAAGGTCAGCGATAGTGATCCCATCTTCAGCAAGAATTTTTTCAAATGGAATGGTGGGGGCATTATCGCTTTTAAGACGTTCTTCTGCCAAAGACAATAAATAGTGGTCGTCAATTAATTCTATCAATTCCTTATATCTTTCCGGCGCAAGAAGCACACAGGCTGGGGCGTTGTTCTTAACAACGATTTTATACCCGGACAACCGAACTTCATCAAATATTTTATTAGCTTCGCCTTTGTTAAAACGCGAAATAGGAATTAAGGCGTCCAAAACGTTTCCGCGTAATATATTGTTTATCATTATGAAGCACCATCTTGTAAATATACTTTCAAGGTATCTATTACCATTATATGCCGTAGATACAAATATATCAATATATTTATCAATAAATTTACCTGGGTATGCACTTGACGCCAACTGACCCAAACCCACTTCAGACAACTAAGCGATAAG
>WRNV01000130.1 GCA_009776445.1 Oscillospiraceae bacterium
GCGTTTTCTTTCATATACCAATCCTTCACGAGATTGCGGGTCAAGCCCGCAATGACGGGAGTGTAGAGTATTCAGTTGGCGTCAAGTGCATACCCAGGTACTTTTTTAAATTCCTCCGCGCCCGCGCCGCTCGTTGGCATTTTTTGCGCGTCTGCCTGTCAGTCTGCGCGATATGATTTGATTGAGACCTTAATGATATAGTTCTCGTCAGCGTCAATTAGCCCCGCCCAGTCGCCATCAACAACCATATAACAATTATCTATCGGGATTATTGTTGTGTACGAGTTGTGTAAAAACGGGTTGCCATATAAGTCGTAGAGCCACAAAGTGTTGTTTCTTTCAGTGAATGAATCGGCCATCCATAAATACCCGTTACTATCATCAATTGCAAGACGATTCCACAAGTACGTGCCGGGTTGCTCTTCAGTCAGCGCGTTGCCGTTTCCGTCATACATCCGCCATGTGCCTCTCACGCTGTCATGTTCACGGTAAAACGCGATAAACAGGTCGTCGCCAAAGGAATCCAGCCTCGTAGCGCCTGGTATTGTCAGAGTGTGTCCGTCTGCGTATGTTACNATATTATCAGTTATTGTCGACCAGCTTTTCGCTAATACGTCATATTCCTCGCGNGCGCCGGTTGAATCAACNGCTATTCCATGATAGGCGTACCAATTATAATTTATTATNGCCTTTCCATCGCGGATAAANGGAGCGTCTTTTAAGCCTTCTGCTATCACAACCCCGTCGGTATTGACCAACCCGTAAATTGGACTATCTCCATCTTTAGTCACTGTCATTGCAATGCCGCTTGAAAATGATGTGATAAAATCATATATAGTGGGAACAATGATTCGCCCTTTGTTATCCATCATACCGTATTTGCCGTCAAAATAGAACCGAGCGAAGCCTTCGTAAAACAGTATGTTTCTTGTGACCAAAAGCGGATCCGCGCTATATTCCGTAGCCGGGCGTGGTTGCCTCGGCGGGGATTCATACGGCCCCAAAACCGTTTTGCCCTTGATGTTGATGAAGCTGATCGTTTCTTCATCATCTGATAAAACGCACGCTAATCCATCAATGAAGCAAACCGGCTCACTGTATAAAAATGGCAGCAGCACTGTGCCATCCCAATCCAAAACGCCCCATTTGCCGCCGCGCTGCGCAGTGATATACTCATACGTTACCGTCGGACGCCATTGATATCCCCAGTTGTAATCTAAATCAATTTGGGAGGTTGGCATTTCAACGGCATTCGTTTCCCTGTAAATAACGCTATCGTACGTCTCAGCCCAACTCCCATCAAGAGAGGATAGCGTGGTTTCATAGGTATCTACCGGCATTTCCCTGTAATTATATTGGTCATAGTATCTTATATCCGTTCCGATCCGGTTTCTAATAAACGCGTAAAGCCGGTGATCCCCATGTTTAATAATCTCAGCATTGTTATAATATGGGTCGCAGATAATCCTGCCGCTCTTATCGCATATGCCAATCAGGTTTGCACCCACAAGCGACCTGGTTGTGGCTCCGCCAATGTAAGGCCAGACGCGCCCATAGTCAGGCGCGGGGATCAAGCCCATAGTCGTATTAGGGTAATACCGCTCCGGATGTTTAGAAATGGGGGAATAATCACTGTCCGGCAACGTGCCTTTAGGTAGCAAGACGCCGCTCGACAGTACGGGTGTTATTCGCTGCGCGGGCGCAGGGGCGGTTTCAAGTGGCGGTATCGGAGTCGATGTTGTGGTTGATGTCGGGGATGGCTGCAAAATCGTCAGCTTGGATTCCGGTGATGGTAATGATTTCAATATTCTTCCACACCCAGTAACAACAGATAGTCCCATTACTAGGCATAATATAACGATCAATAGCTTTTTCATTCTATTCCACCAACCAATCTGTCTATCTATCTATTACTTTCAGCAATCTTCAATGAGGTTAAACGATGACGTCAAATATCCGTTTCCCGTTGAACTCCACCCATTTGGCGTGGGGCTGCTTGTTCACGTCCTTCCTGAAATCGAACGTCAGCAGGTAGCCTGCGCCGAGGCCTTTGCTGTTCATATAACCGGCTAGCTGCTCATATGCCCGGCTATGCTCCGCCTCGCCTCTCCATAGTTTCAGCTCGATGATGAACTGTTCGCTTCCGAAATCCACAACTATGTCCATACGGCGCAGATCCGTGAACTGGCTTTCAATGTGGTAGAACCCCTGTCCGTTGATGAGTGGCTTCAGGTACGACAGAAATAAGAGGCGCCCCTCACGCTCAAGAAATTCCGCGTCGCGCTCGCTGTACATTTCGGCGTAATGTTCCGCGAACTTGCGCAGGCACAGTTCCATGTCGAACCGCGCCCCATCCACAACGTCGCTCTGTAGTACATTCATAATTATTCTTGTTGAGGTAGCGTTNTTTGANGCGAAGTAATTATACATCCGCAANTCAAAGACTCTGTTGGCTACCTTTACCTTGCCGCATTCGCCTTTTTTTATGTAGCCATACATTAACCCAAGGTTCATTACGGGATTATCGGCGTTGAACACATATTCTTTTCCAATGAAAAGCAGATCATACAGGAAGTTATATAAATCTTTGTTATTTTCCATATTTTTGATCATATCGTCAAATAGAGTGTTGCTCTCGGTTAGTAGGCGCCCCACCGCATCCTGTACTCCCTTTAGCGTCCAATCTTTTTCAAGTTTCTCATTAATACTCTGGCAGATCCTTGATACCAAAAATGGGTATCCACTTGTGTATGTGAATATCTCGCCAGCTACAGCTGGTATGTCCATTCCTGTGTTGCAGTCCGCTTCATATTCTTTGAGCATTGTGGCGATCTCTGCAGGGTCAAAAGACATGTCAATATTGAAATCCGCAGCAATATTCCATGGTGAGTTGTATATCTTATTTTCTGTCGCCGCAGCGGTATACGCGCCTTCGTTTATCATCTTAAGTTTAATGTTTTTAATATCATACACCCCAGCAAGTATGACGCTATAAAAGGTATAGTCTTTATTCTGTTCACGCCTTAGGTATTTATCGCGGAGCAATCCTAAAAAGTGTAGATATGTCCTATTATTGCTGGTTTTATCTACTTCATCTATCATCAGAACAAATTTCTTGCCCTTACACAACTCCGTTATATGTAAGTCTAGTTCATCAAAGTCTTTCACATTTTCGTTTAGCCAGCTATCTCTATATTCTTCGGATACATCAATGAATTTCAGCGCTCTTTGGATGAGTTTCATAAATACCCGGCAAAACGCGGCAGCCGACTTGAAGCTCCCATCGCCAAGCCCTTCAAAGCTTATTGATGCTACGATGTATTCGCTATTGAGCATTTTTCCCAGAAGCGACAACGTTGTGGTCTTGCCGTATTGCCTAGCTCGGTTTATCGTGAAATAATCGCCATAGTCGACCATTTCTTTGATTTGCGCAAGCTTGTCGCTAATATCGACCATATAGTGCTTTTCCGGCACACACACCCCTGTTACATTAAATCTCCGCATAAAAAGCAGCCCCTTAACGATTTCTTCTGTTTCTTGCGCTTGTAGATATATTATACTATATTCTTCCAGAAACTCAAATCTAAAGTTTCGCAATAACGCGAGTAAATCTAAGCGTGTGTTGCTGTTCAAAGGGCATCCGGGATTAAGTGAAGGAGCTGTTAATAAACAACTTATTTATTAACAGCTCCTATGTGCTAGTTGTGACTATTGATAGTTAATTTTTAAATAACCATCATCACTCTTTTACGTACACGTCTACCGCCGCGCTCAGTGGAATATAATCTTTATCCCACAGGAACGCGCGAACGCGATATGCGCCTGCGCTGATAAAGCCGTCAATCAATTCCTGAACCTGGCTTCCATTTTCATACTCGCCTGCTGAAATCATCGCGCCTTTTTGGTTGTACGAAGCGACATAAATCGTCGCGTCCAGCGCCTCGAGATCCCAGATCGCGTATAGCGTTATGTTCTGCGTAGGCATTGTGGCGGTTTGACCGGGCGCGTATGCAACTCCCTTGCCGTCAGGACTGGTGTTCCATTCCTTAAGCGCAACGTCGAACCCAAACGGGGCGGAAAAACCTGTAGCGCCCGCTGCTGTGAACTGGGCGCCCGCCGGAATGTCCGGAATTAACGGCACTACGCCTGTTCCACCGTTTAAGTCATAGGCGACGAAGTAATCCGGCTGGTTGTCGAGCGTGAGGATCAGCCTTGGCGCGTTAGCCGCAGTGGAACCGGCGCCCTCTTTGGACATCAGGATGTAGTCACGGTTGCTCTGGTTTATACTGACCGCGAAGGTGATCTGGGTTTCAGTCGATGGCAATGTATTTAAGAGTTTAAGTACGTCCACCGTCAGTGTTTGCGCTGTGCTTGTCGCAGCCGTGAATGTGCTCGACAGCGCGACTCCGGAACTTGTGGCGCTGGAAACGTCCCCGTCGAGCGCTCGCGGCCTGTTTGCCCAGTTTGTGCTCTCCGACCAGTTCGAGGATGTAGTCCTGGCTACCCTGAGCTGGGCGCCGGTCTGCGACGCCGCTGAATTCGTGTTGCCGGTATAACGGACTGACAATTGCGCTGCGGAAACTGACCTGTACCCCAAAGAGCCAAGATCGAAACGGATAAACGCGGTCTTTATGTCAGTGCTGTCCGAAGTGGAAGTGCTGGTAAAGTTCTGTCCGAAAAGACCGTTTGTGCCTGTATTGGCGGGCATGCGGATAAGCATGGTGCTATCGCCGCCGTAAGACGAGTTCTTCTCAGACTGCCAGGTTTTTAGCCCAGTGTCGGCGTTTGTCTGAATCGTTACTGACGTCAGTTTCGAATACCTTGCGTAGAAGACCGTGTCTTCCGTTATGGTGTAAGTCGCGAAATTCACGTTTACAGTCGCGCCGCGTGTCGCAGTCCATCCGAGGAACGTATACCCGAACTTTGATGGATTCGCGGGCGCTGTAACCGTAGATCCGCTGGCTACGCTCAATACCACGTTGGCTGTGTTTCCGCCGATGTTTCCGCCATTGAGCCAGAAAGTCGCGGAAAGCCCAGTGACAATGTTAACTGTATAGGTCTTTGTTGCGCCGCCGTTGACAGATGTAACGGTGTAGGTCACGGGTTTTGAGAAATCCTGAGCTCCCGTAGGAGTTACTGTGGACCCTTCGTTTACTGTGATAACCGGCGTGAGGCCGGTCAGCGGCGTTCCTTTTGGGACCACGACGTCGACAGTACCCGCGCCGGAGTTGATCACGCCAGTATAACCGCCCAGTGTGAAACCGGTCATATACGCCTCCTCGTAAGGCGGCAGCGCGGCGTAATTGAACGCGGCGTCAATATCCAACTTATCTACGGGCATGATGCTGTAGTTGTAGGTGTAGGTCTTGCCATTGACATTGACGCGATACGCTGTCAGTGGATAAGCGCCCCAACTGTTGTCGCCGCCAAGTCCGGTACTTGTTATAGCTACGCGCAACGTAATGTCGTCCCTCTTGACCAATTGGTATGGGTGGACAGTTAACGTCGCGGTCGTATTACCAGGCGCGGGGTGCAGGTCTTCCGGCCTGTAATGCAAGGCGTTAAACTGGATGTATGGGGTGTTTACCATCGTTGTGGTGTTCGGCGGCGTTGGTATCCTTCCGCCACCCTTGAAGACCATGCCGAAACCGTCGTCGTCGGTCAGGGCGAACCAGCGGGTATCGACCTTCATGCCTGTCTCCTGCGTACGGATATAGTTGAAGAAGTTGTCCGTTACCGTTTGTTCGTTGATTCCAACCGGGTAGCCAGTCTTGCGGTCGACATATGTTTCGCCTCTCGGGCCGTACCACGTCATGTTCTCGAAATCCTTGGCTACTGTCATCATGCTGCCGATTTCGGGAGCGTATTCGTTGTTGCTTGTCTGGGTTCCAAACGAATAGGTATACGAAACATTTACCTCACCGCTGGCGTATACCGTGTAAACCGTTGAATATGTGGCGTTGGTTTTATCCGCAAAGGTTCCGGGTACGGTTATCTTGACATTCGTGTCGCCTGCGTCAACCGTTATATTTGCGGTGGTCGTCGTTCTGTTGGCGCCCGTGTTCCTCCAGTTATGGTTTACTGTGAAATTAGCGTAGGAAGGTGTTCCGCTGGTGTACCAGGCTCTTTCATTTTCGTTAACAGCCCGCCAAAAGTTCGGCGCGGGCCCGGCTACGAGAAGGTCGCGTCCCTTGTATTTGTAAGACGAGATGGTTCCGTTCGTCTTATTGATGGAGACGGAGAAATCTACGCCGGTTATATCAACGCTGCTCGCGCCGTTGACGACGCTGATCTCGCCTGAAGGAGCGGCAATCGCGGGGACGCTGCTCTGGCCAAAGTTGACCACAAACTGGTTTTCTGAAATAATATGACCGGCTTTAGCCCACAGGGTGTCATTTCTTTCTTTAAACACTACGTTAAACAGATACTCCGCGCTGGGTTTTAAAGTAGCGGGGCGGGTAAATGGGATGTTAAACGTAGCCGTGGTCATTGTCGCGGTGGAAACGCCAGCCGGCGCCGGGGCGACGTCAAGCACTGTGTTCCCGCTCTGGATGACCTTGCCGTCTTCTTTGAGTTCCCAATACATGTCATATTCGTTGGCGTTTGTAAAGATAAATTTGTTGCTGACTGCGTAGGTTCCTGCCGTCAAATTCAGATTTGACGCCTTTAGCATACGGTAGCCATATTTCATCTGTTCGACTTCGGGATTTGGAACGCGGTCTGCCGTTATCAGGCCGTTGCACATAAGGTTGCCGGAATGGCTGGCGGTTCCCCATGTGCCGTTCCAGTCGCCGCCAAAGCTAAGGTAACGTTCACCTGGCTTGTTCGGCACTGCCATCCAAAGACCCTGGTCAACCCAGTCCCAGATAAACCCGCCGCTTGTCCTTGGGCTCTCAAAAACAGTCATGTACTCGTCAAAGTTCCCGAGCGAGTTGCCGTAGGCGTGGGCGTATTCGCACTGGACAGTTATCCTGAGCGCTGAATTAACTGTAGACTGCCAACTGGAGGCGGTCGCGTACATTCCGCTGTACCAGTCAGGTCCAGCCGTCGACGTTGAGGTCGATCCGTTTTGAAGGTACTGGGCGTGTATTGGCCTAGACGGGTCTTTTGCCTTGGCATAATGTGTCGTCCAGTCGTGGTATGCCGTTTGAGCCGCGCTGTTGACACTGTTGTTTTCGTTCCCCATAGACCAAGAGATCACACAGGGGTAGTTCCAGTCGCGTTGCATCATGGAATTGACGCGGTCACGGAGGGACGGACCCCAAGCGTTTACAACAGCCAACGAGCCAACGACGGATGTAGCCCCGTGGCACTCAGTGTTGGATTCATCCATGACATAAAGGCCGTACTCGTCGCACAGGTCATAGTAGCGGGTATCATGCGGATAGTGCGACATGCGGAAAGCATTGACGTTGTTTTGCTTCATTAGCACAATATCCTCGCGTATAAGGTCAAGGTTTTGGGTGAATCCTGACTCGGGGTTGCTTTCGTGCTGATTTACCCCGTTCATGAGGATACGCGAGCCGTTAATCTGGAAGCGTACGTTTGAGGTGTAGTTATTGACTATCCTTACCTCGCGGAAACCGATCCTAATACAGGTAATCTCCGTGGCTTTGCCGCCGTCGTACAGGGTAAGTACCAGCTTGTATAGATTCGGGTGTTCCGCAGACCAAAGTTTAGGTGTGGTGACGACCATGTTGAGGTTCACATCGGCACCGGAGTAGCTATTGTTCAAGGAATTTTGCCTAGTTGTAAATGACGGCGCCGTAGTGCTGGCCACAGTTCCCACAACAGCGTCGTTGGCGTCATAAAGTTTCGCTTCTAGGCGGGCGTTGTTCCTCTGGGATTGCGTCGCTCCAAAGTCGCGCAGCAGTGCCCTGATGTTCAGGTTCCAGTTGCCGCTGTACGCGCCGGTCGCGACTGGCGTGGTGAGCGTCTGGAAATCGTAGAGGTTGACCTTGGCACGCGCTACAAGGCCGACGCTGCGGAATATGCCTGAAAGGCGGTTCATATCCTGCAGCTCGAACCAGCTTCCCGCGCACCAGCGGAAGACTTGGACAGTTATGACGTTTTCTTCGTCGTAATTGACATAAGGCGTGATATCAAAGTCCTTTTGAGTAAAGCTGTCTTCAGCGTATCCCACCTGATAGCCGTTGACCCAGACATAGCAGTTTGCGCCGACGCCGTCAAAAAGGACGAATACGGAACGGTTCTCGTCTTTCCACTGCTGCGGGATGGTGAATTTCTTGCGGTATGTGGCCACCGGGTTGTAGTTTGCGGGCGCGGCAGGTTGCGTAGCTGAGTTAGTAACGTTAGATCCGGTGAGCGGGTTGCGGTAACTGCCGCCCCAAGCCGTGCCTG
>WRNV01000131.1 GCA_009776445.1 Oscillospiraceae bacterium
ACGAACGCTGTACGCAGTCGAAGCGAAGTCGATACCCCCTTATCGCTTAGTTGTCTGAAGTGGGTTTGGGTCAGTTGGCGTCAAGTGCATACCCAGGAAAAAGTATTATACAGTACAGGAGGCGGAGGAAAATGAAAAAATATCTTATTTTTGTTATAGTAGTTTTGCTAATTCTGCCTGCGTGTAAACAAATGAAACAAGCGCAAGATACGCTGAAAATCACAACGCCGGAAAACACAGCATCAGAAAACGAGGGAGCAAAGAGCGCATTGCTGGAAAACACGGCGCAAATCTCGGAGGGGTTCACGTTCACAGCGGAGAATATGCCGATAATCGACGGCTCAACAGCGACTATCCCTCTCATCAGCGCCGTATACTCCGTGCTGCTAGGCGTTCCAAGGAGCGAAGCTGACGCAATGGTCAACGTTTCAGGCACAGACGATGCTTACTCTCAGCTAATCAATGGCGCGGCGGATATTCTGTTGGTATACTCTCCGTCGCCAGAGACGCTTGCCTCCGCGAATGGTCAGGATGTGGAACTGGAGATGGCACCTATTGGGCGTGACGGACTTGTTTTCCTGGTGAATGTGATGAATCCAGTGAGATCACTGACGCCGGATCAGATCGTCTCAATATACTCCGGCAAATTGGAAAATTGGAAGGATGTTAATAGCAAGGATGTAGAAATAAAGGCGTTTCAGCGCCCATACCGCTCCGGCAGCCAGACAATGATGGACGAGCTTGTAATGAAAGGCGTCCCTATGGCTGAAACCGAGGTCGAATATGTCATCGGTGAAATGGGGAGGCTTATTGACGCAGTCGCGGCGTACAACAACGCAGAGTCCGCGATCGGCTACAATGTGTACTATTTCGTCAGTAAAATGGAAATGAACGAAAATGTGCGTATGCTGTCGGTCGGCGGCGTCGAGCCTACGACGGAAAGCATATCGGACGGCTCATATCCATTCGTATCAGATTTCTACGCTGTAATACGAAAAGATGCCCCCTATGAATCCCCAGAGCGGATATTGTTCAACTGGATTCAATCGGAGGATGGGCAAAACCTCGTCAGGCACGAAGGCTATGCGGCGGCGAACGCTAATGAATATTGATAAATACATTCTGGTTGAAATAGTTGCGGAAAAACAGATAGGAGCTGCTTTTTATGCGGAGATTCAATGTCACAGGTGTGTGCGTGCCGGACAAGCACTATATGGTCGATATAAGCGATAAGCTGGCGCAGATCAAAGAAATGGTCGACTATGGCGATTATTTCACGATAAACCGCGCCAGGCAGTATGGCAAGACAACGACGCTGTCGCTTCTAAAGAAAATGCTGGAAAACGAATACACTGTAGCATCGATAAGCTTTGAGGGGCTTGGCGATGAGAGCTTCGAGTCAGCCTCTGCGTTTTGCCAGGTATTCATGAGACTCGTTCAAAGTGAAATGGCATTTGCCGATGTATCCGAGGAGTATAGAGCTAGCTGGCTAAACGAAAACGTGGAAGACTTTTATACGTTAGGCCTACATATAAAGGAGATGTGTAAGGGAAAGAAAGTTGTTCTGATGATAGATGAAGTAGATAAAACTAGTAACAACAGGACATATCTGCACTTTTTAGGATTGCTCCGCGATAAATATCTGAAACGGGAGCTGGAAAAGGATTATACATTCCACAGCGTCATACTTGCCGGTGTTTATGATATTAAAAATATTAAACTAAAGATGATAAACGAAGGCGCGTACATCCCTGCGGCGACAGAAAACAAGCTATACAACTCGCCGTGGAATATTGCAGCCAATTTTAAGATAGACATGTCTTTTAACCCTGTGGAGATAGCCACAATGCTCAAAGAATATGAAGCGGAACACAACACCGGTATGGATATCCCGGCCATAGCTGACGAGATATTCAGCTTTACAAACGGATATCCATTTTTGGTATCAAGGATCTGCCAGAGTATCGACGAGGAACTCGGAAAAGAGTGGACGCAGCAGGGTACACAGGACGCAGTTAAAATCATACTTGATGAAAAGAATACCTTATTTGACGATATATACAAGAATCTGGAAAACAACAGGGATCTGTATGACTTTATGTATGGTTTGCTCATCACAGGGAGTGGGAATGGGTTTAATATCTATAATCCCATCATCGACCTTGGCCACACATATGGATTTCTTAAAAAGGGCGAAAGCAACAAGGCGGTGGTGTCAAACAGAATTTTCGAGATACTCATGTATGACTATTTCATATCAAAGGATTCGATCCCCAAAAAGCGGATAACGGGGGTTATTCAGCGCGACGTGGTTGACGGAGCGCGGTTCGACATGGAACTGTGCCTTCGTAAGTTCGCAGAACATTACGCCGAAATATACAGTGAGCGCGACGCTGAATTTCTTGAGCGCGAGGGGCGTCTCCTATTTCTGTCATACCTGAAGCCGCTAATCAACGGGCAGGGGTTCTATCATATAGAGAGCCAGTTCACTGATCTGCGCCGTATGGACATAGTTGTGGATTTCGGCAGCGAGCAGTTCATCATCAAGCTTAAACTATGGAAAGGCGAAGCGGAGCATAGCCGAGCTTACGAGCAGCTCGTCGGTTACATGGACAGCAAAAGCCTCGGTGCAGGCTATCTGCTGACGTTCGATTTTCGAAAGAACGTGAACAAGCAGCCCTACGCCAAATGGGTGGATTTCGACGGAAAACGCATATTTGACGTTATCGTTTAGCGTCGCTGAAGCGTATGGTTTGTTCCTTCATCTTTTGTGGGTTTTTTGCTAAAATCTCTACAGCCTCTTAAATACCTCAGCCAGATTAATGGCGCAGCCAGGCAAGACCTCAACCGGGATATTGCCATCGTCTTCGAAATACAGAAATCCCGCATATCTTTCACCGCGCAAGATATTGACAGTTAGAACCTTTTCGTCAGGGTCAACGATCCAGTATTCCTTTATGCCCGCCCGCTGATATAGCCTGTATTTTTTAATCCTGTCATAGTTTGTGGTGGCTGGCGATAGAACCTCAACAACCAAAGCAGGAGCGTCAACCACACTCTTGCCGTCTTCAAGTTTTTTCTCGTCGCATACAACGAGTATGTCTGGCTGCACCACGTCGTCATCATTTCCTTCAGCGCTGAGTCGCACATCGCATGGCGCGTTAAACACTTGGCATGGTTTGTCCCGCAAAAAATTACCAATTTGCCGGAAAATCTCCCCGCATACGCGTTGGTGTGCTAGAGACGGCGCAGCCAGCGAGTAGGCAAAGCCATCGATCAACTCCCACCGCTCGTCGTCCGGCCAGTTGCGGTATTGCGCATAGGTATAACGTTTTTCTTTTTGTACCGTTTCCATAACTCTAGTCCTTTCAAAATGAACAAAAGAACCGTCGCCTAGTGCATGTTAGTTTTCTATTTCATAATCTGACGGTATTTCAAAAATGCTATTTGGCACAATGTTATCAAAGACTAGGATTTCTGTGTATACAATACTGCCGTTGGGGTCAGTGGTTTGTATGCCTTTTAGATTTCCTTCGTCAACATAATACCGAAACACTACACCGTCACTGTCGATATATTCGTCGTACTTATATGTATT
Organism: Oscillospiraceae bacterium; assembly: GCA_009776445.1. Taxonomy (GTDB): domain Bacteria; phylum Bacillota; class Clostridia; order Oscillospirales; family Oscillospiraceae; genus WRMH01. Next base: position 3,599 of record WRNV01000131.1, read on the forward strand.
TCCCAAGAATTCCCCGGATTCTTCACCTACATATGTTAATTGGTTTAATCCCGTCGTTATAATATAATTGTCCTCGGCGTCTTCCGATATCGACATGGTTTTGTAATCATCATACATCTCATACCTTTTTCCATCTTTGTAAACAATGCGCATAATTCCAAAAAAATCAATCATTACCGCCAGCATACCATCTTTTGCGTAGCAGTCATACTCCAGTTGAAAACTGAAATCCACATCGTCGCCTGACGCCGCCGTTATCATGTTTACCATTACATGGTATTCGCCGCTGTTTAATACTGCGAAAATGTCTTTTGTCAGCGCCCCAGTTTCTGTTTCCGGCGTCACAGAACCGTTTTCCGGCGCGTCGCCCCTGCCCGTATCGATGGCGACAGTCTTCTCCGAGTCGTAGTAGTCCACCTTAAATCCGACAGCTTCACCGATATCGCGGAGCTTGAAATAATTGTTACCTTCTATATAGTAGGCGGTGAATGCAACTTCTTTTCCGTCAAGGTAAATCTTCGAGCTTGTAGGCCATGGGGTCTTGTCGTCGGAACCCTTGCTTGCCATCTCGCCGCCAACCGGGGTGTAGGCCTTCCCGCTCGCGAGGAAGATCGCTTTGTTCGCGGCGTCCCAACTGACTTCAAACTGTTTCTCCGAACCCGACAGTGAATTCGCTATATCACGGAGTTTGAAATAGTTATTCCCTTCAATGTAGTATGCGTCAAACGCTATGTTTGCGCCGTCCACCAGCACAGTAGAGGCTGTGGGAGTAGCGGTGAGGGCGGCTGCGGACGCGGCGGCGGGTAGCGCGGTGGGGATCAATAAGCCTATCGCCATTATAAGTGTCAGCGCGATGGATATGGTTTTCTTTGACATGACGCTTTCCTCTCTTTCTTCGTTTCCTGTAGTATCGGCAGGTAGCTGCAGTTCGTTGACGATGCTAACCTATCAGGTACATATCGCAGAATCCTCACAACCATAACGACTGTGAGGTTTCTGATTCATGGTGGGCCCTCAGGGACTCGAACCCGGGACCGTCCGGTTATGAGCCGGATGCTCTAGCCAACTGAGCTAAGGGCCCATGAGCGGCTCAAACGGTATTCTAGCACAGTTTTTCAATAATGGCAATAAAAAGTTCTTTTCAATTTACGATTGACATAAAAGTTCTTTTCAATTTACGATTGACATAGAAAGTTCTTTTCAATTTACGATAACACACTCCCGCTGATTACCTAAGCGAAGCAAGATATCCATATTGTTACTATCAATCCTACCCGTAACGGGTAGTTTTTATATGGAGACAAGGGTACAAGGATCTTATTAACATTTGCATAATATAAAATCCGCATTAGCTTAATATTTTCTTAATAATTTATGGAACATTCTTAAATTATTTACGTCATATTGGCATAGATAGAAAAGCTAATATGCCCATTTGTTCCCATTTTGTAAGGATTTGTCATCGTTTTTTAGTGGACAGGCGTAATTCCAGTAGTATAATTCAGTTAATATATTTGTAATATTTTCTTAATAATTACATAATATATATTTAATAATTTGAAAGGAATTGATCAAAATGAAAAGAAGAGTTATCCTGTTTTCCCTAGTTGCAGCTCTCACACTTTCGGTAGGTTGCAGCGCTATAAGAAGTGAATCGCCCGAGATGATGGAATCCCCTCCAGCAACCTCCGCTCCAGATGAAGCGTATCCCTATGCGTACGCGCCGGCGGCGCCGGATAACTACTACGATTCCGCGATGGAAATGTCTGAGCAGTGGCGTTACGCTCCGCTCGACGAAACCGAAGAGTACCTGACTGCGGCGGAATCGGCGTTCAAGGACGTCAAAACAAGTCCTCTGTCCACATTCTCCGCAGACGTTGATACCGCCTCTTACAGCAACATGCGGCGCTTTTTGACTCAGCGCGTGTCGCCTCAAGGGACGCGTATTGAAGAACTGGTCAATTACTTCGATTACGATTACCCCGCTCCTGCGCCCGGCAGTGACTATCCATTCTCCATATCCGCAGAGATCAATACCTGCCCGTGGGAACCCTCTCACCTTTTGGCCATGATAGGGATACAGGGTAAACAACTGCAAAACACAGCGGACATCGCGAACAACATCGTTTTTCTACTGGATGTGTCCGGATCTATGAATGAATCTAACAAACTTCCGCTGGTGAGAGAATCTATGAAGTTGATGTTTGAGAATCTTGGAAAAAACGACATAATTTCAATAGTAACATACGCAGGTAGCGACAAGATAGTGGCGGACTCGATTCGCGGCTCTGAAAGAACTCGGCTCATTCGGCTTATCGACAGTCTGAGAGCGGGAGGATCTACTGCCGGCGCTCAGGGGATACGCTCAGCCTATGAATTAGCTGGGAAGAACTATATCGAAGGCGGCAATAACCGGATTATCCTAGCTACGGACGGCGACTTCAATGTTGGCGAAAGTAGCGTCGACTCCCTGGTCAGATTGATTGAGGGTAACCGTGATAGGGGCATCTTTATCAGTGTCCTAGGGTTTGGGATGGACAATCTAAAAGACGATATGATGAAATCGATCGCTTCAAATGGCAACGGCAACTATGCTTATATCGATACCCTGCAGGAGGCGAAAAAAGTTCTTGTTGACGAGTTCGATTCAACTATGTTCACAATTGCCAAAGATGTAAAGCTCCAAATCGAATTTAACCCTGAGATGGTCTCGTCATACCGGCTTATCGGCTACGATACGCGGAGACTTGAAAATGAAGATTTTAATAACGATCTGAAAGACGCTGGAGATATCGGATCGGGGCATAATGTAACTGCATTTTATGAATTGATACCGGTCGACGTGGAAAAAGACGAACTTGTGGACCCGTTGAAATATAGCCAAAACGTCACGACAGGCAGCGCTGATTTCTTTACCGTAAAGATACGATATAAAGAACCTGACGGCGATGTGAGCATGCTCACAGAACTGGTTGTCGATTCTAAGGTTATCGGTAAATCCGAATCTACAAACTTTATGTTCGCCTCTGCTGTCGCGGAGTTCGGCTTGATAATAACAAATTCAGATTATAAGGCTGCAGCTTCTCTCTCAAGCGTCACAAGCCGGGCTCGTAGCGGACAGGGAGATGACGTTTATGCTCTCCGAAAGGAGTTCCTGGACTTGGTTAAAATATACAAGGAAATCACAGCCTGATGTGATAAACAACAGAAACATTGATTATTATATCCGGGCGCGTTAAGATATACCAACTCTTAACGCGCCCACTAGTTGTGATCATCCGCTCGCTTTTTAAATATTGCTGTATACGTCAGCTTCCCGGCAATCCGCTCAGATTTCATCAATTCAATGCTCCTCACAGTTTCGCCAAAAGGCTTAATTTGCCAAGGCGCAGCATCAGTCACAACCTCGCGGCCAAGCGTGATGTGCGGGCTGAATTTGCGTTCATCCAGAACGAACCCCGAATCAACCAGTTTCTCGGACAAATCCTTGTGCAACTGTTGCAGCGCACTAGTACTCTGAACACCGGCCCACCAGACGTCGCCGCCGTTACGCCGGAATCGCCCAACGCGTTCGATGTTGATTGAAAAAGGCTCAAATTGAACACTCTTCATTACCTCTTTTATTGTTGCGGACTGCCTGGAATCACACTCGCCCAGGAAAGCAAGCGTCAAGTGCATCATCATTGGTTCAGAGAATCGGCCTTTGTCGGAACGTGAACGCAATTCGTCGCTCAGGGACAAAAGCTGCCCGATTGTTTCGTTTGTAAAGTTTATGGCAATAAACAACCTCATATTTTTTTGACCTTTCATATTTTATTAGATGATTTGTGATTTTCTTAACTTGAAAGAAATGATAAAGATCCATGCATAAGATATTATCAAGCAACAACGCTGAATCACTCCAGCCCAGTCATTAAGCAAGCCTTTTTGTGTCTGGCCAATTTTCATTAGTATAATAAGAATAACCATACCAACACCTGATAATAAAGAATAAATCTCAAGTGCCTTGTTTTTTCCCTCAATACGAAAACGTCGCCAAAGAACAAAACATACCACAGCGGACAGCGAAAAAACTATCGCCCCGAAAATACCGTGCAATATACCGTGTATCGTTTGCTGATTATCAAACATAGACATTGGATCGGTTACAAATGGACCGGATAGAAAATAGCAAATTGCAATAATCATAAACAGAATAGGCGATGAACGTGATGCCCTCCCTGTGGAAAAATACGACTTGAGCCCAAGCGAAAAGAGCATGACGCAAATCCCCAGGAAAATAAAACTTATTATCTGAATCCAACCTTGCGGTCCGATAGATAGCTCGCTTATATACATTCGGACAGGATTATAGTCAGATCGAAGCAATCCGTTAATAGTAAACGATAGCGTGAACAACACTGGACCCAACATGCCTGCCCAGGGGGCGATTTTTTTGATCATAATATCCGCCCTTTCTCTTTGCAGAGTATAAATAACGCACCTATATACATTACATCGCCAGTTTCAACGAATGTCAATAGGGAATAAAGGATTCCTATGAGATATTATATATTTATTTGAAACTGTTCAGTGGGCACCCAAAAACACAGGTTGGTTACAGGCAACGCACTGGTACTGCAGTGAAAACTTGTACAATTGTCAAAACTTGTGTGCGGAGCC
>WRNV01000132.1 GCA_009776445.1 Oscillospiraceae bacterium
CTTAAGTGCTTCTGCATGACTCTTAGAAGCCCGTCAAAACCTTCCCACGGACGCAACTGATTCATTATTTTGCGCCATTTGAAGCGGTTACATACTGCATATTTCAAATCATGGTATGTTCCCTTAAGATTACCCCATTTCCACTCAAAGCGCATCTTTAGTTTGATCTTCCGCGTTCCTTCGACTAAATCATCAAAGAAATGCCCGATATGCTGGGATCTAATGTTGTCCTCATTCATCGCATCGATCTCACTCTTGCTTTTCGCTTCCAGTTTCTTTGATATTTCTTCACTTAGCGGCTGTGAACGCAACAGCATAATGTGCCTCCTTTATAGATCGTGTTCCTTGATTGCGGATACGCAGTATTTATCCCACTAATATGTCAAAGAATAAGTGGGGTGGCGATTGTTTTTCCTATGCAAAATGAATCCCATTTATTAATCGATATCCTCGTTGTCTTCTACTTTTTCTTCGCTGTCCCACATATCGCGGTATGCATAAACATAATAGTAAACGAGCTCAGGATATGTTTTATAGAGGCTGCGAAGAACCCTCTTGTATAATAAGAGAACTGTATCGTCCCAGCAAAAATCAAGCATGAAGTCTAGCTCTCGACCGATATCGTTTTCTCCGGTGATTCGGCCCGCAATAATATCTTCCGCAATTGGTGTATATTGATATAGTGCCTGCACCGCTAGCCCTTGCATTTGTGCGGCTAATGCGCCAATCCCATCAGTAAGTTCGTTAACTACCTCTTTTTCAGTTCTTTTTGATTTGAATGCCTCATTATTTTCAATGAGTTCATTAAGTTTGACCGGACGGAATCCATTGATATCCACCCCGGCATTAAGCAGATTTGGCATTTGCCGCAATAGCGGAAAATACTGCGCTTCCCGGTTGTTGTGTATATGCCCATGTATCATATAACTGCCTTTTGCCATATGATTCCAACTAAGAAGAGGATAATGGCATAAAGTTATCTTGTGCTGCCCATCTAATATTTCTACTAGACGCTCCACCGACGCAAAATACTGAGATATATCTACTTTCTTTACCCAAGCTGTATCATGGTTTCCGAGAACTAAATGCTTTTTCCCCCGCAAACTGCCTAAATAGCTCTGAGGAGCGACATTGCTGCGGAAAATCAAGTCACCGATAATGTATACGTTGTCATTGGGACTAACGATCGAATTCCAACTAGTTACTATGTGCTCATCCATCTCTTCGACACTCGAAAATGGGCGGTCGCAATGCTTAATAATATTCTTGTGCCCCAGATGCAAATCCGCAGTATAGAAAATCACATTTCTCCCCTTCTTGTTCTCGCTGTGGCAAGAATCCCCGTCTCCACCATTGGAGTCAAATATCTGTTACTGGTATTGAAAATCAAGGTTTCTGCTCGCACTGAGTAGTACGAGCATTATATCGAATATGATTCACTATGTCAAGCAATATCGTGAATTTAATTCAGTATTATTTACATGGTAAATATATTCATTGTAAAACCCATCCAGCCATTCCATCTCGCGCATTCCCTCAAAGGCGCCCAGCAGAATCGAAATGTCAATAACAAATTTACGTCAGGCCCTCGGTACTATAAATCGTCCGGAAGAGGAATCTCCTCATTGTACGATTCTTGAGCCAGCTCGCTTGCAGTAACTACACCAATATCGCCGTATTGGAGAAGCTGATCTAAGTTTTCAATTGCAGCGCGTATTTTTGTCCGTAGATAATACCCACATGACCATGCTATTTCGCATAGCTCTTCCAAATTGATACTGGGCTTCCAATCAAATGCTCTTGAATGGAAATCAACGATTTTTAGCAAAACCTCCATAAACTCATTTCGGTCAAGTGGCTGCAACTCAACAGCGGTTTCGATTCTTAAGAGAACATTTTCAATCAACTCATTGTTAAAACCTTCCGTTTCCATAAGATGCCCGCGCTCGTCCTTTCCCTCTATAACCTGCATCGCGTAGTTATTTGTCATTGTGAAGAGTGAAAGTACATTGCTATTATCGTTATCAAGGAATTTCGCCATATTGGTATATGCACTAAATCTCGATTTGCGACCTAATCTCCCTATATGTTCCGCTTCATCAAACAGTATGACCCAGCCATTCAGCCCGGACAGGTTAAACAATTTGCTCAAAAAGAGGATATAGTCCCATATATGGCGGCTTTTAACAAAGTTAGCGGAGTATATGACGTTTTCTTGAAAGATTTCCTTATAAATCTTCTTTAATTGTGCGTTGGTGACCATATATCCCAGCAGGTCGGCAAGCAGTTTATATTTAACCTCATGATCGTCCGTATTGCAGTATGCTTTAAGTAAATAGTATAGTTTATCCGTTTGAAGTTCTTTTGCAACGTAAAGTTGCAATTCCGCCATCTTTCCGGAATCCAGCTTATCGAGCAAAGAATCGAATCCGGACTGTTCCCGTTTTGGTAGGTATGTGTTCAGTGCAATTCTTTGATATATCTGGCTGAGATTGTTAAACGGTGTTTCCCGAGATAACGAAACCATGGATACAGCCATATTTTTATGCTGCGCCATTTGGAATACTGTACCAAGTAAGTGGGTCTTCCCTTCACCATAGCTTGCGGTTAGTATTTTTCCGCCACTTGATTTTGTGCCTAACCATTCAGATACCTCCGCAAGCAATTCCGCCCTAGCGCTCCCAAAATGTCCAGCTATTGTTCTAGATGGTATACCTGACCGCAACGCTTCAATGACCTTTCTAGCTTCAAAGTCCATAGCCTAGTTCACCTCCCTTTGCCCGAGGGTTGACAAAACAACTTTGCGTGGTAATGCCTGCTCGCTGAAATCGGACTTGGACAGAATCCCTCTTGCAATTTCTTCGCTAAGAGGTTGCGCAGGGCGTTCACCTGCATTGTTCAGCAGCTCCGCGACACGCGCAGACATATCCATTACGGTTTGGATATCGTATATTGGTAATCGATCAAGGTCAATCAGGTTTGAAAAACGGTTCACCCGATCGCTCTGAATTTCGTTCTGGATGCGAAACCACAACGCTTGGTAGGACTTTATTCCATTAATGTCATCATCGATTAGCTTTCTATCGAACGCGAACAAAAAGAATATGTTGCGCAGCGTGTCGATCTCGTCGATAATTTCACGAATGCTCTCATAAGCGTCTTCCCGCTTCAATCGCGTATACCGTATATTCTCCAAACTATCGCGGGAAACTAAAATATCTAAATCGTCAATAGCAATTATGAGACCGCTATACCCGGCCATTTTAATGACCTCGACCAAGGATCTCAGCATATGCCTAGCGTTGTTTTTAGTTATTCGCACTGGTGCCAAGCCAAGACTACGCAAGGTTGGGAGTTTCACTTCTTTTTTACCGTATAACCAACCTATCAGAGCCTCCCTCGCCGGTTCTTCCAATAGCGGATGTCCAAGTTGACCGCCTGTCAGCAAGGCGCAAGTATAGGCAAAATTGATGTCCATCAATGGATTTTGCATAAACAAGTTGCTGAGTTGTAAGCGTATTTCTCTTTTGGTTATCGGATCGCCCAATCCTTTCGATACAAGATAATCGGCAAAGCGCCCTTCGAACTCTTCGGGTGAAAAGCCAAGTTCTCTTACAATGGTCCGGGAGCAACGCCAGAGGCACTCTTCGAGATTGCACTGCCGCAATACTTCAAAAAATATTTCCTTAATATCATGAATCCAGACTTCGCGGGCTGAAAATGAAACGATTTTATAGTTTTCTGCATTTCCAAGAAAGTATTCGATCAGATGCGTTTTCCCGCTGCCTTGCCGTCCCATGATAAATTGAATGCGATTACCACCTTGTGGGATATAATCATTCAAATAATTCTTTTTCCAAAAATCAGTTAGGAAATCAATGCCTACCGTAATATCTCCAACTATCCCGGCGTGACCTGGCGCAACCCCATTTTTTAAGCGTGAAATCGCCGTTTGTAAATCATTTTCCACAATATATCACCTTCATTATTGATTTATATAGAATCTTATTGTCGTTATAAACTGCTCCATGCCGTGGCTGTCAAGGATTCGAATAGCTTTTTTCGCGTCGCGAACAGTGTCGAAACGCATCTGGCGTCCATCATCCAATGACATGTCTTCAACCGCGAACAGACGTGCAAGATCGTAGGCAAAATTATGCTTTGTATATTCCTTTTTATGCCGTCTCATTGGAGTCAAGTATTCGTATAAATCCAGTAAATATATGGGTGAGTCAGCAGCACAAGACTTTTTTCGGGAAGCCCTTATTATCGCCAAATCGTAGGCGGCAGCGAGCTCTTTAGCGAATGCAGACGCATTAAACGATGCCTTGGTCAGCTTTTCCAACTCTTTCTTAATATCACTTACGAGCTTTGATGGACGTAAACACGGCATTTTCTTGCGATCTACCGCAACATCCTGAGTTTCAGGGTTTATTATCACCCTGCAAGGGAACATTTCATACACCGGGAAATTTCCCTGGACATCCACTTCAAGTTGGCGGCAGCACTCAAGCATTTGTGCCGCGAAATCACCGTTTGCCATGTATTCCTGCCCGTCAAATCCCGATGTGACGGCCTCCAGGTGAATCAGTGCCTCCTCGCGAGCATTTGAAGCATCCCGCAGGATCGAAAACAGTTTTGGAAGAGCATTGAGATTCCCTTCAGCAAGGCACTTTTGCACATTTTTCACTGCTTTCGATTGGGCATCAGTCTTTTCTTTTACTCCTTTGGCGCATATTTGCGCATCCGTTAAGAATTTTTCGTAATCCAACCCAAAATCCTCCCGATATATTTTTGTATCATATAGACGATTGCATTTTATGCTGATATAATCCTCATGTCAAGGAGCATTATCGTCGAGAGCGAGGCTTCAATCGCTATGTCTGTGGGGTGATAAGCTACGAAATTGCATGAATGGCAGACAGAGTGTTTGGATCTTTGGGCTAAAAACAACTATCGCGGTATTGTCAATGCAGTTACAGGCTCCGGAAAGACTGTTTTAGCTTTGACCGCAGTTCAGCGTTTGGAGGAAGACGTTGGTCGTAATTTAAAAATAATAATTGTTGTGCCACAATCATTTCTCGCATACCAATGGAAAGAAGAGATAAAGCGTCTGCTTGGGGCAATGTCAGGGGAAATAGGCTTATATCACGGAAAACGCAAAGACATGAGCCGGAAATATATGATATATGTTGTCAACTCTGCTCGCTATAGCCTTGCACGTCATATTTTGGCTGACCTCGATTCCGGCTGCGCCGTGTTTCTAATCGCTGACGAATGCCACCACTATTGCAGTTCGGAAAACAGCCGAATCTTTGATTTCTATAAGCATATCGACAAAGAAGCCCCATATTATGCGATGGGCTTATCGGCAACGCCCGAAACTGTAAATTACAACGCTATAACGACCCCAATCGGCCCTGAAATATACTACTATAGCTTGGATAAAGCTTTGATGGATCAGATTATAAGCCGTTTTATTCTATATAGTGTGCGGCTGGAATTCTCATCCGGCGAACGTGAAGATTATGTGGATTTAAGCGAAAAGCTCTCATTATGCTTGACATCGCTAAGGAAAAAGCGACCAGAACTAGGAGATATGCCTTCCGGTCGATTTTTTGCGCAGCTACATAAAATAGCAAATCAAGACAGTGATACAGCTTCTATCGCGCAAACAGCCTTGATGCTAATGTATAGGAGAAAAACGATTTGCCATATGGCGTATTCACGCCCGCTCTGCACTTTGGACATTGTAAACTCACTTCCAGCGCAATCACGGATAATCATTTTTTGTGAACGTATACTAACGGTCGAGTTATTATACCGCAGGCTCTCGGAGTACTACCCAAAACAGGCGGGGTTATACCACTCAAAAATGCCTGACAACACACGGCAGGATGTATTAGAGCGATATGCACACGGAACGATAAGGTTGCTTGTTTGCTGCAGGGCGCTGGACGAGGGGTTGAATATTCCTTCAACAGATGCGGGTATCATAGTATCGTGCAGCATGAGTTCGCGTCAACGTGTTCAGCGGTTGGGGCGAATACTGAGGCGCTCTCCGAAAATCAAGCAGATATTTTATCTTTACATTGGTGAGTCAAGTGAGGATAGAGAACTTGCGGTCGGGCTAGACACAACCGGCGCGAACGTTCCGCTGATTACGCTTCGCTATATAAATGGGGCATTTATTCATACCGGGTACGAACGGTTGCGCGAGACAGTAATGGAATATGTGATTCAGCGAAAACATGATACCGGGCTAATTCGCGCAATAACTCAAAATCTTGACCGTGCGTTACTTCGCGGAGACTTTTTGTTGTCAGAATCAATATGCCGGGAGAACCAAAGTATCGGTCGCTCTGTTGAGGAACGAAATTACTGGGCCTCGGTATTATATGTTGTCCTTGCTCGGTTGGGAAAGCTGTAATCCACTTTGGTTGATGAATGGAAAATTCGAACCTTGCGCCGAATCGATTAGTTTACGTTCAACGCAGAATTCGGATCATTTGTGCACTGTACACTGTTGAACCGCACAGTATAATCCGTAGAATTTGTCAACAATCAGCAAATTAATTACAGAGCTATGAATTTTGCCTCCTCAAACAAGGGGCATTTTTTGTTGCAAAATAGTTGCTGATATTATGCTAGAATATGGAAATGGAGAAGCCCGTTTCCCGACAAGAAAACCTTCTCCAAATCCACACCATGATACATCGACACTTACGTTTCGATGTTCACAAGACAGGATTATAGTATACGATTTTCTTCAAACATGCAATACCTACGCCAAGAATTATTACACAAAAGAACACTTTGCTGCCGCTGTGTGGGCAGCACGGTTTTGAGCGACAGGAAAACGGGGCGAGATTTTTGAGTGGACAGCGAGAAAATCGATCATCGTATCTGGGTATTTCGCCGCCAATGTTGTCTTTCCCGTACCTGCATATGCCGCTATAATCCTGATACTGTCACTCATTATAACTCCAAATAATCTCCAAACAGGAACCTCATTTTATCAATAGTCTTATTTGTGTGATAGTGCCCGCAATACCAATGGTCATAATCAAGCCTGTCCTCGATAGCGCCGAGCCAAACTTCGGTGCTTTTGTCGACTTCGCTGTCGTCAACAAACCCCAAAAAGACTTCGCGAGGCTCATACTTCAAAGGCGCGGTGTGCGAAAGAACAACGTCAATGTGCCAATTTGCAGAGTCGAGCTGCTGCTCAACGTAATGCTTGACGGTTTCAGATGGCTGCTCATCAGGCCACCAACCCCAATTGTTCGACAAACGATAATCCTTGTCAACGCTGTAAGCGCCGCCAATGACGATGCATTTTTTGCCGCTAAACTCGAAGACCTCTCCATCCTTGGCGAACAGCAAATTTGGAAATTCATGCTCCACATAGACCGTCCCACCGCACCACTGCGCTTCTTCGTATAACCCCAAGGATTCCGGGCGGCGTTCATGGTTGCCATGGATGCAAAACAGAGTTATTGGAAGCCCGGCAAGAACATGCTTTAACCTTAGGTCTTTTTTTCCGCCATAGTAGTTGACCCCTGCATCGCCAAGGATGATCAGCACGTCTTCTTTTGTAGTTTCGAGTTTTTCGCACAGAGCGCCGACACGGCCAAAGTCCCCATGCGTATCGCCTGTTATTATGAACATTCCTCGCCTCGCTCGCTTTGCACTAATTCCAAAAACAACTCATTAAGCTTTTGCCAATCCGCTTTTCGCTCCTTTGGCTTAACGTCAATCGTAGCTTTTAGTGACGCAAGGTTCATCTCGATATAGTCGTTTAGTTTGTCTATCCGCTCTCCCTCGCCCATTTCCGATGTATTGGCTTTTTGCTCGAGCAAGTTTGATATAATCGGGCGCATTTCTTCTTCAAGCTCCGCTTCGACCAACTCCGAAAACAGCATTGGCGGCGTGCATTTTTTATCCAGGATCCACTTGCAGGCAAGCAACGGGCGGATAACATAGAAATACTTCTTCAGCTTCACAGAATCGCCTCTCAGGTATTCCCTATAGTTTCCCAATGCAGTGCCGAGATAGTGGTAAAGCCCAGATTTGGCAAGGAAATACTTGCCAATTTCCTTCCGCACAGTCGCCCATTCTTTGGTCGTCTTGTATACAATCGGCGAATTGTTCCATTCGAACAGCGTCGGATTTGAGCTGTGCAGCAGCCGGAGAGTTTTATTGAGATCCCATCCATTTATGTCGAGCATTCCATCAAGCGGATACTC
>WRNV01000133.1 GCA_009776445.1 Oscillospiraceae bacterium
AATGTTGTCCCGCCTCTCTGGCTGCGCCATACCGCCATATTTTAGCTGCTCGCATATATCCGACAAAACCTGTTCGACGTCGGAGATGTCTATATCAGACGGTATACGCCTAGCGGCGACGGAGTCCTCGCCAAAGCTCTCAACCAAAAAGCCAAGCTTGTTGAGCAGGTCGGCGTTTTCGAGTAGCAGGGAAACGTCCTCGCTCGCGCTGCGCCATATTACTGGCGTAAGAAGGGTTTCCGACATCGGCTCATAGCCTTTGGATTGGAGCGCATTGAAGTGTATCCTCTCGTGCGCGGCGTGTTTGTCTATAAACCACACGCTGTTTTTATATTCGACGACAATATAAGTATTCAAAACCTCTCCAATAACGCGGAAATTAGCATTGTCCGATTCTGATTCCAGCCCAAAACCGGATTCTAAGCCAAAATCAGGAATTGAGTTTAAACTAAAACTGGCGCCCGGTTCAGATTTCGAATCAGAGTTTGGAATATCAAAACCTGAGCTGTCAGGGATATGGTATCCGGCACCACTAGGCTCTCGCCGACGTGAGCTGGCAGAATAGCCCTCGCTTACAGACGAATTATTGGGGTTGGCGGCAACATGTGCGTACTTATCTTTAAAAGCGTCTGAGCTCATTGATTCAAACGCGTTGTGGCGCTGATGCTGCCGACCCTGACCTTGCCCCTGGCTCTGCCCCTGGCCTTGATGCTGGCCTTGGTGGTCTCGGTGCCCTCCAATGTCTACAGGCTTGCCGCGACGCTCAATCGCTCCTAACACCGCGTAGTATACGGCGTCGAAAGCTTGTTTGTCCGAGACAAACTTGACTTCTGTTTTGGCGGGGTGGACGTTTACGTCGACGTTGCACGGCTTTGTGGTTAAATATAGGGCGCATGAAGGGAATCGCCCGGATGGGATGTTATTTGCGAAAGCGCGTTCTAACGCTGCCTGTAGCAGTATTGATTTGATCGGCCTGCCGTTTATGAAAAAAAACTGGTAGCTCCTGTTGCCGCGGACTGTGGCGGGCGTTGAAACGAAACCGGAGACGCTGATGGGTTCGTCGACCGTCTCCACTTTCAGCAGCCCGGCGGAAAACTCACGACCGAGCAGACTATAGACACAAGCGTCAATTTGGGAATCGCCCGGCGTGTGGAACTCGGTTTTGCCGTCCCTGATAAAACATATAGACACATCGGGACGGGACAACGCGGAGCGAAGCGCGGCTGAAGCGACTGCGGCAGCCTCCGCGCGGTCGGACTTCACAAATTTTTGCCTGGCGGGAGTGTTAAAAAACAAATCTCGCACAATAATTGTAGTGCCCTCCGGGCATCCGGCGGGGGAAATGTCATATACCGCGCCGGCTTCGAGCGCGAGGCTGACGCCTTCGGAAGAGCCAGGCTGCCGCGTTAGCAGTTCGATTCGCGACACGGCTGCGATAGCGGCAAGCGCTTCTCCCCGGAACCCGAGCGTGGAGATGGCCTCCAGGCCGTCCGCACCGCGAAGCTTGCTTGTTGCGTGACGCAAAAAAGCGGTTCCCGCATCCTCCAGAGAAATGCCACAACCATTGTCGGTAACGCGGATATATGTCATGCCGCCAGCTGTGATCTCGACAGTCACGATCCCCGCCCCGGCGTCGATAGAGTTTTCAATGAGTTCCTTTACAACGGACGACGGGCGCTCCACGACCTCGCCCGCCGCGATCAGATCCGCCACATGCGGATCCAGTTCCATGATTTTCGGCAACTAAATTTTTCTCCCCTTTTCCCAGATATAGTTTACAACTGCGAGTGACAGTTATCTTTTCACCGTCCGCTTATCTGTAAACTATTGGCAACCCTTTCACGTTTACCGGATCTACATCCAGTATCGCAATGTCTCCGACGGTGCAGTCTATGTTCGTCACGTCGATCATCGTATGCAACAACCCGACGCTGCCAAGCACCCGTGCTTTTTGCCCGTTGACCCTGACAAAAGTCTTGCTCCGGCGCCACCGCGCGATGTCAAACAAGCTGCGCTCGACGATGTAGCGGTCAACGCCAAACCCATGGAAATAGCCCACCGATAGGATCGCTATCTTCGTCGGGGCTTTCGTTACGAACCCATGTTCCGCGCCTATTGTGTGGCCTTTGGGATGCCAGCCGACCTCTTCGAGCCCCGCTTCGATATAACCAACGCGCGAAAGCCCCGGCGTGGCTTTGCCTGGTATTCTGCCGGATAAAGCGGTATCGACGCGCACGGCGTCCATCAACTCAAAGTTATATTTGAACAATGCGGTTGAATCGCAGGCATGAGCGACCCCAGGCTCAAACCCCATATCGATGAGCTTATCCAAAGCAGAATTAAACTTGTCGAGCTGCGCCAGAGTCAGCTTTGAATTTCGTAGCGGCGATGCGAAAGTAGTGAAAGTCCCCACTACATGCAGCCTTGACATGTATTTGTATATCGCGGCTATCTTATCGAGTTCCGACGGCTGGAACCCGTAGCGCCCGAGGCCTGTGTCGATCTTGACCTGAATATCCGCCGTCATTGACCGTGATTCGGCGATCCCGTTGATTGCGACAGCGGCGTCATACGATCCAGCCGTGCAGATTACGCCGAGAGATAAAAGCTCGCCGATCTCGTTCGGATCCGCCGTGCTGCGAAGCATCATGATCCTTTCTTTTGTAAAATGGTTCACGCGCAGAATCCTTGCGTCGCCAGGGTCGGACACGATAAATCCGCGGATGCCCTCGTCACGCAAGAATTTCGCGACAGTGAGCAGGCCCATGCCGCCGGCGTTCGCGCTCAAGTCGGCATATACCTGTACGCCCTCGGCGCGGTCTTTTACCGTCCGCAGGTTATTTCTGACTACGCGCAGGTCGATAACAAGGTTTTTCATTGATTTCCACCCTTTGATAGCGATAATTATACTGTTCGCGGAACTCCTAGAAACCATCGTAACACGTTTGTATTGTATAATCAAGATTTCATGTGATGAAATGTGATTGATTTTATGTTACTGTTTCAGCGGGCATCCAAAAACACAGTCGGTTACAGCCAACACACTGGTACATTAGTGAAAACTTGTAATATTATTCAAAACTTGTGTGCGGAGCCTGTAACCATTACGAGTTTTTAGATACCGTCTGAACAGTTACGAAAGAGGTGGGCAAGATGGTTTGATGAATGAATTGTCAATTGACAGCTTTTGCTGTTGTAGTCTATAATAGACAACGGATTGTCGCTTGGCGGCTCAGTCACTCTCTATTAAGGGGGTGATTTCAATGGTTACATATGAGGGGCTTTTCGCTTTTTGTATGCTGATTATTGCAATTATTACTCTCTGCGTGACTTTGTTGCGTAAGAGAAAATAATGTGAGACGTCTTATAAGCTAAGGCGTCTCTTTCCGCGTTGTTGGACTGAATCGCCATACTATAAGCGACAGTCCTTTTTATATATACAAAATACCATGAGTATATAGTTCTGTCAATAACCAATTTAAATGCGGAGCTTGTAACCATTACGAGTTTTTGGATACACCCAAAACAATCCTACCCATTTTATCCCGAATTGCGTTATCAACTTACCATTGATGTTATCATACCCTAATGATATACTGCGTACCGGAAACAGTAATGGACGGGGGATGACGCATGAAATTTCTGCACCTATCCGACCTTCATATAGGGAAAAGCGTAAACGGTTTCTCTATGTTACCGGAACAGGAACACGCTTTTAGACAGATAATCGGATACATAAAAACCGAACAACCCGCCGTTGTTATCATAGCGGGCGACGTGTATGACCGCGCGGTACCCGTCGCCTCAGCCGTGCGCGTGTTCGACGATTTTCTCACGGAACTTGCGGGCGAGGATGTCGCGACGCTTATTATCTCCGGCAACCACGATTCGCCGGAACGAATAGAATACGCAAGCCGATTATTGGCGGATAAACGCATATTCTTCTATGGCGCGTTTGACGGCGCAGTTCATAAGGTCACTGTACCAGATGAATATGGTGCGGTGAATTTCTGGCTCATGCCATTTATCAAACCGATAATGGTTCGCGGCATGTTCGGCGACAAAGAAATTGAAAATTACGATGATATAATTAGAGCCGCTTTAGAAGCGGCAGATATTGACTATTCTTCACGCAATGTGCTTGTGTCGCACCAATTTTATACAAAAGCGGGAGTTACGCCCATAAGAAGCGAATCGGAACTAAGCCCCGTGGGCGGGCTTGACGCCGTTGACGCGGAGATCATTGAGCGCTTTGATTACGCGGCACTCGGGCATTTGCACGGCAGGCAAGGCATTGGCTCGGAACACATCCGTTATTGCGGATCGCCGATAAAATATTCGTTCTCCGAGTGGCGGCACGAAAAATCCATCACGCTTGTGGAAATAAAAAACAAAGATGAATTGACAGTTAAAAATCTTCCGTTAATTCCGCTTCACGATATGCGCGAAATAAAAGGTGAAATTGATACGCTTATGAGCGACGAAATTTCAACTCTCGCGAATAAAGAAGATTATTTACGAGTGATTCTTACGGACGAAGATGAAATCATTGACCCAATGGGTAAACTTCGCGGTGTTTACCCCAATATTATGAGCCTTGACTTTGAAAACTCGCGGACTAGCATAGATCTTTCAGACATCCTGCCTGGTTCTGAAACTGTAAAAGAATTGTCGACCTACGAGCTATTTGGCGAATTTTTCCTTGAGCTACAAGGCTCCGCCATGAGTGAAGAACAGGCGGAAATTGTCCGCGACATTTTAGAAAGGGCGGATGAAGAATGAAACCGTTAAAACTCACTATGAGCGCATTTGGTTCTTTTGCTGAAGTACAGGAAATAGATTTTNCCGAGCTGGGGACGTTTGGGCTATANCTCATAACAGGAGAAACCGGTTCAGGTAAAACTACTATTTTTGACGCGATATCATTCGCTTTGTTCGGCAAGGCAAGCGGCTCGGCCCGTGACGATTATTCAATGCTTCGTTCTGATTTCGCGAAAGAAAANGCTAAGACNTTTGTAGAGCTTGACTTCATTTCCGGCGAGAGCCGTTATAACATTAAGCGAACCATTAAGAAAACAGGACAAGACGTTTCCCTCATATTGCCCGATGGAAGTTCCATGAGCGGAGACCGCAACATCAAGCCAAAAATTATAGAAATAATAGGGCTTGACCGCGACCAATTCGCTCAAATCGTGATGATAGCGCAAAATGATTTTCTTCGTTTTTTGCAAAGCAATACCGATGAGCGGGTAAAAATACTACGCCGTATTTTTGGTACTGAAAGCCTGAGGCAGTTTCAAGAACGGCTAAAATCCCTTGTTAAGCGTGAAAGCGATAATCGCGCGTTGATTTTGCACGATTTTGAGCGGTTTGATGTCGATGTATATAGACGGGATGACATCTTTAAGCAATGGGAAGGTAAAATTATAACTGACAAGTTGGACATAACCGATATAAACAAACGGCTTCTTGTTTACGATAACCAAAAGCAAGAACTCGCCGCCGCCCTTGCTGTTGCTGAAGAATTATTAATGAAATTCTCCGACCTTTCGAAGTGCCGTCAATTATTGGGCGAGTTTAAGGCGAGAGCTGATGAGATTGACAAAGCAAAGATACGCGCCGCGCGTGGCGAAGTATCGTTATATAAAGTGAAACCTCTTTATGAGAACCTGCAAAAAGGAATAATAAACCATACTGCCGCGCAAACCGAGTTGAAAAACGCGCAGGAGCAAAAAACTGCAGCCGACACAGAGTTAGCGGAAGCTGATAAAAACATTGAAACACTGCCCTCGCTCGACGACGCGCAGACGGCCTACAACGCTTTGATGAAAGAATGGGAAGTCGCGACCCAAAAGCTAAAGCAGTTGCTGGCTTTAGAAGTAACACAAAAAGAAATTGACGACAAGTGTATTCTTTTATCCAAGAGAAAGGAAGAATTGATTGCCGTACAAGACGTGTTGAGCAAGCTGCCGCTTGTCAACGATCGTCGGGAAGAGCTTGATAAGATAAGCAAAGAGTTAAGAAGCAATGAAGAAAGGCTCGTCGCGTTATTGTCATTACAAAAGGATTTTGACGCTATTGTTCATAAGCAAGCAGAGCTTGAAAAGGAACAGTCTGAATTTGAGAAGCTCAATGCTCAATTTATGGATAACGATGAAAATTACCGCGTATTGGAAGAAGCGTTTCTTCGCGGTCAAGCAGGCGTTATCGCAAGCAGCTTGACAGACGGAGAACCCTGTCCGGTGTGCGGCTCTACCGAGCACCCCATCCCGGCAAGTATAACAGATGACGATGTTAGCGAAGCGAAACTGAAAAAAGCGAAAGAAGCGAAAGATAAAGCGGGGGAGAAGCGTGAAACCAAAGCATCGATCTGCGGAGCGTTGCAAACTGAAGTAGCGACGCTATCGAAACGCTTTGTAGCCGATGCGTCGATTTTGATTCTCGATATAACGATCCAAACAGCGACGGCGTCATTGCTTGAAAACATCAACAAAACACAATCGGCGATTAAAGCTGGCGGCGCTACGAAAACCAACGCCGAAAAATCATTAGCCGAATTAATAGACCGTTTCGAAAAGTCCACGAGTAGACGAGATGAGTTGACCCCGTCTATCGCATCTCTTCAGAGCGAAATAGATACGCTTTCCAAACGGTTCATAAGTGATTTTTCCGTATACATTCCAAGCGTAACATGGGAGTCGTCTAAATTAGAACTTAATGAATTGCGCTCACAAACGCAAAAAGTAACGGACGACTTAACAACGCAAAAAGCAACTGATAAAGAGGCGCTTGATTTACTAGCCTCCAGCTGGGATGCCGGATATAAACGTAAAGCAAACGCAGAATCCACCACGCAATCTGCCGCAACTCGAGTGAGTGAGCGTACAGTTAGTGAACAAAAACTGCTGAGACTGCGAAATGAGGCGCAAACAGAATATGAAGCCGCTTTGGCATACAATGAGATCTTAAGTGAAGCGGATTACAAAGCGGCGCTTATAACAGAAAATGAGCTCGCTACGCTTAAAAAACAAATTTCGGATTATGAGAAGGGCTACGAACAGCTAACGCGCGATATTGGACGACTGGAAAATGAAACTGCCAACAAGGAACCTCCTGACATCGAGCGCTTGCGAACCGAGTCGGAAATAGCAAACTCCGAATCAAAATTACTAGGCGAAAAGCGCGACGAGATTAACGGGCAGTTGCGCAAAACTGAAAATGCGTTGAAAGAGTTGCGCCATGTCGCCGCCGAGTTTGAAAAATCAGAAAAAACGTATGCCGCTGTTAAGCAATTAGCCGACACAGCAAACGGGAAGCTTGATTTTGAAACATATGCACAAATGGCATATTTCGAGCGCGTCCTGCGCGCGGCAAATCTACGGCTCCGAATAATGAGCCAAAACCGCTATACACTGCTGCGAAAGACGGAAAGCGACGACGGTCGCAAGCGTTCCGGGTTGGAAATGGAAGTAATGGACGCATATACCGGGAAAGCGCGTTCCGCCAACAGTTTATCGGGCGGCGAATCATTCATGGCGTCGCTTTCACTCGCGCTTGGATTATCTGATGTCGTTCAACAAAGCGCAGGCGGCATACGGCTTGACGCGATGTTTATCGACGAAGGTTTCGGAACTCTTGACGTCGATGTATTGGAGCTTGCTATTAGGACATTATCAGAGATGGCAGGCGTAAACCGAATAATCGGCATCATATCTCACGTCAGCGAGTTGCGCGAGCGGATCGATAGACAAATCCAAGTCGAAAAAACATTCGCCGGAAGCAAAATTTACGTGACGCCCTCTAAGGTGCGAAATAATGCGAAATAATACATTAATCGGTACCTTGGTATGATCTAGTTTACAATTATTTTGACATTCATCGCAGTTTCATGCTATTATATCGGCGTGGTTGCATAAAACCGCGCTAAAAAATAGGATGAAAGAGTGCGCGATAAAATGAAACGAAAGCTTGAAGAGTATTTATGCCAGTGGAGAGATTTAGGCGTTGAAAAAATGCCTTTGCTTCTTTACGGCGCGCGGCAAATTGGGAAAACATTCCTATTGCGGGAGTTTGGTGCCAATAATTACAAGAATACCGCATACTTGAATTTTGAAACCGAACCTGCATTATCACATATTTTCTCTGATAGCATCGACCCAAAAAAACTTTTGCCAAAAATCGAAAGATTCCTTAATACTCGAATATC
>WRNV01000134.1 GCA_009776445.1 Oscillospiraceae bacterium
AGCAAATTCACCATGTCATTGTTAAGCTCTATGGTTGGATTTGGCGGCAATGTCGTAGGGGTAAACGATTTGTAAGCGAATTCGCCCGACAAATTTGTTTTGAGAACGCCAGCGCGATTTTGTGTCATCATTAAAAACTCCTTTGCAACTCAAAGTTACAATGCTTATTGTACCCTTTTAATTTTGATTTGTCAAGCAAAATCAAAATAATATCAAATTTATTGTTGTGTAATTTCAATGTGAACGGAGGTGAACCACCATGGCGGACATTGGTTCAAGACTTTAGTTTCTACTTGATAAAGCGCAGCTAAATCACTATGTCTTGAATCGGAAACGAACAGATAGCAGATATTGCTCTTTTTATATTCTCTTCCGTAAGCGGCAACCCGCGAAGCGTTGCATCTAAGTCCATTGTAGAGCGAATATCCATACCGACGATAGCCGCAACCAGCATATCACCTTTCAATACAAATTTATCCTTGTAATCCGACAATGACAGTCGTTCTAAAAAGCGTTCAAACATAAAATCTTAGAGTAGAACTTGTGCTTTGATATTTTTCTTATTCGCAAGATTCCTGATCTGAGCCTTTAAACTCATTGCGTTCGCGTTCATGATTCGCAAAATTTTTCAAATTCCTATTGACATTACCGGATAAATGAGTTATCATCTAACAGTGTTAGCTATTATGAGAGGAGGGTGCCCTATGGATTACATCAAATTAGCTACGGCGTTGTTCAATGACATGGGAAGTGTCCGCAGAGTGAATTCGCAAAAAAGCATTAACGAATCCCTGCATGGAGAAGCGTTTGTCCTTCACTACATCGCTAAACGCGGCGGTGATGTGCAGCCCGGTGAAATCGGCAGCGAAATGAATGTCAGTACCGCAAGAATTGCCACAGCGTTGAACAGCTTAGAAAAGAAAGGCTTGATAACCCGGCAGATTGATACGACGAACCGCAGGCACATTTTAGTCGGTATAACACCGGATGGGAAAAGAACAGCGGAAGAACATCAGAAATTCGTATTGGAAAATGTTGCACAGATGCTTGAGCTTTTAGGTGAACAGGATGCGAAAGAATATGTCCGTATAACACGAAAGCTGGCGGAGTTGCTTCGCAACAATAAAGTGAAGCTATAAAATACGGCCACTTCAACGTCTGTGAGCGTTTCTATATCCCCAATAGCTAACAATATTATCAGTAAATAATATTATGAATAAACGGAGGTAGTCATTCATGGCAAAAATTTTCAAATATCTCAAACCGAAGGAATGGCTGATGGCAGGGTTCAGCCTGATCTTCATCGTCGCGCAGGTCTGGCTTGACCTGAAAATGCCCGAATATATGTCGGAAATCACAAAGCTCGTTCAAACACCGGGCAGCGCAATGAGCGATATTTGGATCGCTGGAGGGTATATGTTATTATGCGCCCTCGGCAGTCTTGTAGGCGCTGTTATTGTCGGGTATATCGCGGCGCGTATCGCAGCGTCCTTTTCACAGCGGCTCCGCAGTATGCTGTTCAACAAGGTCGATTCCTTTTCTATGGAAGAAATCAACCGCTTTTCAACATCAAGTCTTATAACCCGCTCCACAAATGACATCACGCAGGTACAAATGCTTATTACAATGGCGTTGCAGTTGATTATCAAGGCTCCGATCATGGCAATATGGGCGGTCACAAAAATTGCCGGAAAAGGGTTTGAATGGTCGGTAGTCACCGGCGCAGGCGTTTTGGTCGTGCTTGTGATGGTTTCGCTTCTGATGGTTTTCGTCATACCGAAATTTAGGAAAATGCAAACCTTGACCGACAACATAACCCGCGTAACAAGGGAAAACCTTACGGGGCTTCGCGTTGTCCGGGCATACAACGCCGAGGATTATCAGGAAGATAAATTTGAAAAAGCAAACGAGGAACTCACAAGTACTCAATTATTCACAAACCGGGCAATGGTAGTCATGATGCCTGTGATGACGATGCTTATGAGCGGCTTATCCCTTGCGATTTACTGGATCGGCGCACACTTGATTGACGCGGCGAGTGCTGTGGATAAACTGACAATATTTTCTAACATGGTTGTCTTTTCGCAATACGCTATGATGGTGATTATGTCGTTTATGATGTTGGTTATGATGTTCATTATTCTTCCCCGCGCCAGCGTGTCCGCGAAGCGTATCAACGAAGTGCTTGATACGGAACCAACAATCATTGACGGTAACGAATCTGCCGGATTGCCCGGAGTTGTGGGTGAGGTAACATTTAACAATGTCAGCTTCAGATACCCCGACGCGGCGGAATATGTGCTTGAAAATGTCAGCTTCACGGCAAAACGGGGCGAAACGGTCGCCTTCATCGGCTCGACCGGAAGCGGAAAATCGACACTTATCAATCTTGTCCCCCGATTCTTCGACGCGACAGAGGGTGATATTCTGATAGACGGCGTAAACGTAAAGGATTATAAACTGGAAGCCCTTTATAACAAAATCGGTTATGTACCACAAAAAGCGGTGCTGTTCAAAGGCACAGTGGATTCCAACGTGGCTTACGGCGATAACGGCGGTGACGGTTACAGCGAAGATGAAGTCAAAAAGGCTGTACAGATCGCGCAGGGCACGGAATTCGTTGAAAAAATGGATGGCGGTTATTATGCAGACATTTCACAGGGCGGTACGAATGTATCCGGTGGTCAGAAACAACGCCTTGCTATTGCCCGAGCCGTCTGCCGCAAACCGGAAATCTATATTTTTGACGATTCATTTTCGGCACTCGACTACAAGACAGACCGCGTTGTACGCAGTGAGCTGAAAAGGGAAACAGCCGGAGTGACCAGCCTTATCGTGGCGCAAAGAATCGGCACGATTATGGACGCCGACCAAATCATTGTGTTAGATGAAGGCAAGGTCGTCGGCAAGGGGACACACAAGGAATTGCTCCAAACCTGCGGGGTATACAAAGAAATTGCCATATCACAANTAAGCGAGGAGGAATTAGCGTCATGAGTGAAAATAATACAAGAGTTCAAAATAGTGGCTCTATGATGGGCAGCCGCAGCGGTATGGGGCGTCCCGGCATGGGGCGGCTAGGCATGGGTGGCCGCGGTATGGGCGGCGGAGAGAAAGCAAAGGACTTTAAGGCGACATGGGGTAAGCTCATAGACTATTGCAAAAAATGTATGCCTGTCATTGTGGTTGCGCTTATCGTCGCTTCTTTGGGTACGGTGCTTCAATTTATCGGGCCAGATAAACTGAAAGACATGACGAATGAAATCGTAAAAGGTCTGCCCGCCGTGATAAACGGGGTTCCCATCCTCGGTGCGATCGACATGGCCGCAGTACTTAATATCGGTCTGTTGCTCGTTTGTTTCTACGGAGTATCAGCCATTTTGAGTTTTATAGAAAACTATATGATGGCGACAATATCGGCGAAAATATCAAAGAATATGCGGACGGATATTTCACGNAAAATCAATAAGGTTCCGCTGAAATNCTTTGATGAAACAAGCTATGGTGATGTAATCAGNCGTGTTACAAATGACGTAGATACTATAGGGCAGACGCTCAACCAGAGCCTTGACAACTTTATACGGGCGATTACCATGTTTGTCGGCTCCATGATAATGATGTTCTACACCAACTGGATTATGGCGCTGACCGCCATCGGCGCGTCGGTAATCGGATTCGTTTCCATGACGGTCATTATGGGAAAATCGCAAAAGCATTTCAAAGCGCAACAGCANGGACTTGGAGCGATNAANGGTCATATNGAGGAAGTTTATTCGGGTCACAATGTCGTAAAAGTTTACAACGGCGGCAAAGGCTCCAAAAAGACATTCGAAGGGTTCAACGGGACACTTTACGACAGTGGTTGGAAATCGCAGTTTATGTCGGGGCTAATGATGCCGTTAATGAGCTTCGTCGGAAACTTCGGATATGTGGCTGTCTGCGTTGTCGGCGCGGCTCTTGCCATGGACGGCACAATTTCATTCGGCGATATTGTCGCGTTTATGATGTACATCCGCCTGTTCACACAGCCATTATCCCAACTGGCGCAGTCTATGCAATCGTTACAGAGAACAGCCGCCGCCAGCGAACGTGTCTTTGAATTTTTCAGTGAGGAAGAACTGTCCAACGAGAGCCAAAAGCTCACAAAGCTGGAGAACATCAAAGGCAATGTGGAATTTAAGAACGTCCGCTTTGGATATGACAAAGGCAAAACCATCATCAACGATTTTTCCGCGCAAGTAAAAGCCGGCCAGAAAATAGCTATTGTAGGGCCGACGGGCGCGGGTAAAACAACAATGGTTAACCTGCTCATGCGGTTTTACGAAATCGATAGCGGTGAAATTTTCATTGACGGCGTACCTACGAACCAAGTAACACGGGAAAACGTGCATGACCAATTCTGTATGGTATTGCAGGATACATGGTTATTTGAGGGGACTATCAAAGAGAACATTATTTACAGCAAACAGGGCGTAACGGACGAAGAAGTGGAAAACGCTTGCAAAGCTGTCGGGCTGCATCATTTTATTCGNACGCTCCCGAAAGGCTATGATACCGTNTTGAACGANCAAGCTAATCTATCGGTCGGTCAAAGACAGCTTGTTACTATTGCCCGTGCAATGATACAAAATGCGCCGCTTCTGATTTTGGATGAAGCGACAAGCTCGGTCGATACACGAACAGAGCGGCACGTTCAGGAAGCTATGGACAAATTGACGAAAGGCAGAACGTCNTTTGTTATCGCGCACAGGCTCTCCACCATCAAAAACGCCGATATGATACTCGTTATGAAAGACGGCGATATTGTAGAAAACGGAAATCATGCAGAGCTATTAACCAAAGGCGGATTCTACGCGGAGCTTTACAATAGCCAGTTTGAACAAGCATCGTAAGAAAATGAAAATGGCGGGTATAAGCGATACTTCAGCTTGCACCCGCCATTTAGTTTGGTGTGCGCACAAACTAAGGACCATTCATTACTGATTTGTGCCTGAGCGAAGCGAAAGGCATGGTCATTAGTTTGAAAAACCATCATTTTAACATTTCAGTTGCATTATAACTTCGCGTGTGGTACAATGCATTGACTAAGTTAAATGTAAAAAGGTGGTGCGCCCTTATATGAAATACATAGCCGAAACACTTGGTATTAAAATAACCGATGAACCCTGGGATGCCAATCTTCCATTCTATCTTTCGGACAGATGCTCGAAAACGGTACTGACATAAGCTTCATTCAGAGCCTGCTTGGCCATAACGACATAAAAACGACAATGAAATACGTAAAAGTGGCACAAAAGAACTTGAAAAGCATAAAAAGCCCTCTTGACCGTTTATAAGGAACCTAGTAAAGTGCTTATTAGTCATGCCGAGTTTCGCGTTTTATATAGAAGGTTTCTATTACCTGTTTCGTATTATAAATAGAAAATATGCAATGAAATTAGGTGTTACAATGGTTTCGCGGCAATAATAAACCAGATAGATAGTTTCGTCTAGATGATAGTTATGCGACATTCACCCTACTGCGGTGAGGACTTGAAGAAAAAAGGATGCGAGTTTGGTTAAACCTTACAAGACGAATTAATGTTGGAATACGAGGAGAAATACTATGAGTTTATTTAACGCTATAGTTGAAAATTTGCAATCTATAATACCATGGTGCTTCGCAATAATCGGTGGTGGTTTTGCTTTGTATCAGTGGCGTGATAGCATAAGAGTTAAACGAGCAGATTTAATAAAACAAATAAATGATAGAATCAGATTTGATAAGGACTTTGCGACTACCTTGTACTCTATTGAGTATGGAGATAGTTGGTATAATGCAAAATTTCATTCCGATAGAGATCAAGAGTTTACATTTGACCGGGTTATTTCATATTTCGACTATATTTGCTATTTAAAAACGAACAAAAATATCTCAGCAAAGGAGTTTAGGATATTTCAGTATCGAATAAATAGAGTTTGTATATCGCATTCGACAAAGAGGTATTTGTGGAACTTATATCATTTTTCACAAAAAAATAAAGCAGATTGCTCTTTTCAATATTTAATAGAGTATGCTATCAGAAATAAGCTGTTTCCTAAAGAATTTAAAGAGGATACAACTTTGTATGACAAGACAATCATTTGGTGATAAAAATACTGCCTTATCAATATCCGGGTAAACGTCACATAACAAGCGGTTTAGCGAAATGGCGGTCGGTGTGGAAGCCGGAAGTCTTCTGCTCCCTATGACACTTTGTGGCAGTTCAGGTCATGGCGCACCCAATCCGCCACTTCGCCAAGCCGGCGGGCGTTATGTGACATTCCCACTAGTGCGGTGCGAGTTGTCGACAATGCTTTGAATGAATCCTAGAATTATCAAAAAGCAGATTATATATATTATCGAGGTATTTATAAGTTGAATTATTCAGTTGAAATCCAAGAGTTTTACAATGATATTGCGGGAGAATTTGCTAAAGACTGGTACGAAAATGACAGCCTGTTACCAGTACTGAAACAGTTTGTTTCGTTATTGCCGCGTTCTCCCAAAATTCTTGATTTAGGTTGCGGTGCAGGATATGAAAGTATGCGGTTGATGCAATTAGGAGCAGATGTAACTGGTATTGATTACAGTGAAGAACCCATAAAAATCGCGCGACTTAGAAATCCCGATTGTCGTTTTGAGAAAATGGATTTCAGAAAAATAGACGCTTCTATTGGATGTTTTGATGGAATAGTGGCAATCGCTTCTCTAATTCATATACCTGATGATGAATTGATACTAGTATTTCAAAATATAAGAAAGGTTTTAAAAGAATCTGGTTATGTTTTGATTGTGATAATCGAGGGGCAAGGCTTAAGCGATGAACGGAGTTTCATTGAGCATAACGGAAAGCAATATAAGCGATATTTTTATTTACATGATAAAGACAACCTAAGTAATGCCGCCTGTAGTTTAGGGTTGAGTTTTTACCAAACCGTAGAACTACCAGAAGAACATTCAAAGCATGGCTGGAAAGGTTTTATATATCAAGCAGTTGTTACCGCAGTATAAGCAGCATAATGAGAAGACTGACAGATTCTGCCCGTGGAAACGTCACATAACAAGCGGTTTGGCGAAATGGCGGTCGGAGTGGAAACCGGAAGCCTTCTGCGCCTCTCAACTTCTGTGATAGCTCAGGTCTCGGCGCGCTCAATCCGCCACGTGCGCCAAGCCGCCGGGCGTTATGCTAAATAAAATCCCGAATGATTGAAATGGTTGCCCCGCATCCATGCGGGGCGAGGACGACTAAAACTTTAGCATTGTGTAAGTGCATAAGCTGCGTACAATTCTGAGACAATTTATATAATTAACTTCGAGTATTCCTTGTAAAATCAGCAGTTATGGGGTATACTTGCTGTCTATGGAGGTGTGACAATAATGGAAGCAATTCAAGTNTATTATGATGGCAGTGTTTTCGTGCCACTTNCGCCGGTTAAGGTGAGGATAAACCAACCAGCCTTGGTCACTATTCTAGAAACTGCAAAGACAGATAGTGGTGACAAACAGTATATTGAGTTTTTTGGGGCTTTATCACCCGAAAGCTATTCAGAGCTAATCGAAGCACTTAAAGACACGGAAACGGTTGATGTGAATGAATGGTGATATGCTGGATACCAATGTCATCATCAAATATCTAGCCGGTGATGGATCTGCAAAACGGCTAATGAATAATGCCTCCGATATATCCGTTTCTGCTATTGTTGTTGGCGAGCTTCAATATGGAGCGCAAAAGTCATCGAAGACCGAAAGCAACTTGGCCCTATTTGCGAGTTTCCTTTCCAGTTTTACGATTATGCCCATTACCGAGAATATCGCTTCCGTCTATGGAGAAGTGAAGGAACAGTTGCGTAAAAAGGGAGTCAATATTCCTGAGAATGATATATGGATTGCAGCGTCAGCCAAGGCACAGAATTGTAGGTTACTGACATTTGATGCTCATTTTAAGTCTGTTGATGGATTAACTGTTGTTTCGTGATTAGTCTCTGCGGTATATCGTAGCTTGAAATATCAATATAACATAAAGCGCGCCCGCCGTCCGTGGCGG
>WRNV01000135.1 GCA_009776445.1 Oscillospiraceae bacterium
GCGTTTAGCGTCTGATTCGCGAACTTAATGACTACGCTCTGAACTGTTTCATCCGCAGCGAGCAGCGCCGGATAGACAAGCGCCCTGTACTTGCCCTGACCNGGGTTTGAAGGCCGTGGGTCGGCGTTTGGAATACTGTACGCNGGGTTCGGCGCGGGCGGATTGGCTATGAGCACTTCGTCCTTNACCGGGGCTTTTATATTCACATATGAAAGATTGTGAACCGCTTCTACCGGAGTCTTGTATTTCGGGTCGGNAGCNGTGTCGGACAGGAACAAAACTCCCGGATTAGCGTAGTACTCCTGGAAATCACTCAGTGCCTGATGATCTCCGAGGTAGCCGCGCCTGTCGGTTGGCTGTATCGATGTGGGCGCCGTATAGTCGGAAAACGGAACCCAGAAGTGTAAGTTGTTGCTGTCGGTTCCCTGACGCCATACACTCATATAGGCGATCTGGCTTGCGACTTTGTCGTTTAGGATCCTATTCGCCATCGTCGTATAGAACGTCCTTTGCTCTTCAGACAGCTTGCGCGTCTCAAGCTCGGCTACGCCTTTGGCCCGGCCATTGCCTTCGTAGGTCCCAAGCGGCTCGAAGCCGTCCTTTGTATCCCAACGTAAGCCGCATTCGGTCAGAGCCGCAGCCTTCCCGGTCTTGTTAGCGTAATTGACCGCTATCTGGCAGTCCCTGATCATCAGGTCGAACCAGTCCGGGTTAGACTCTGGGACATCCCAGTATATGTCTATGCCCAGCAGGTCGATGTACTCGTCGCCGGGGTACGCGTAAAGATATTCTTCCTCGCTGTCGAAATGCCCGTTCGGCGAGAAGGCGTATATGAAGTTTGTGACGCCTTCGACGTCGCGGAGATATTCTACGGTGAAACGGAATATTTCCCTCATTTCGCCCTCGGTCGTATTCGGCGTGTTCCACCAGAACCAGTCGCCATTGTGCTCATGCCACGGGCGGTATATCACGGGTATCAGCGTGCTGTCTGTCGCGGATACCGTCAGCGTCTTAGCCCAGTTGGCAACGCTTCTAAGGTATGTGACTAGGTTGGCGTGGTACGCTTGGCCGGGCATTAGCCTGTATCCCCAGGCCATATCGCCAGTCGTTGTGTTGCCGTAGCCGGCGCCAAACCCCGCTTGTACCGTTGTGTGGTGCTCGACCGAGATGACCTGGCCCCTGTTATAGGCGTCGCGTATGCCTGACACGGAGGTCAGGACGGACGTTGCAAGCACAGATGGGCGATCCCCGACGGCTCTGACGGTGTCCGAACCGCCGCCTGTTCCAGTCACCAGCCCTGTCTCGTCCGTCTGATGGCCGAACATTATCTTGTCGGGCATATTCTTTAAGTAGTTAAACAGCGATTTCGTCTCAGGAGTGGAGTTCTCGTTGACCATCTTGACAGTAGGAACAACGGGGGTAACAGCGCTTATCGACTCTTCCACAGTGTTCCAGCCGCTAAGCGTGAAAATCGGATCCCCTTCGAGGTTCTTCGGGTCAAACTCAGCCGTCACGGTTTTGCTGTCGCCCGGCATCAGAATGAAATAGTTGTCGCTGTAGAATACAGGCAGCACATCCCCGCCGGTAGCGGAACTCAGCGTCCTGATCCTCGTCTGGACTGCCGGGACCTTGTCGTTGTTTGCAAGAGAAAGCGTATACTGGATGTTGCCGTTGGGGAGTGTTTCCGCAGCGGACTTCGACGCGGTCAACTTGGCTTTCGCGAGCGTGGTCAAAGCCTGGTTGGCGACGTATGTGGTCTTATTGTGCCAATACATGTTCTCGCCAAGGATTTCGCCATCGTCGGTCTTCAATACCAGCTTGATGAAAATCATATCGGTGTCGGACGCCGCGAATTTGCTCGTTATTGTGTCGACGAGAATGTTGTAGGCGTTGGACTTGAGCAGCGGGGTTGTATACTCCGCCGTCGCTTTTTCGACGCCGTTTAAGTTATAGATCGTCAGTTCAGTCTTGACGTTGCTGTAGTCCTTAGTCGTGAAGTTCGAGAGCACTACCCTGTTGTCGCGCGGATCCCACACGGGCTGTGTCGGCTGGTTGCCGGCCTTGACGCCGAAGTAACCGCCGTTCGTATCCAGGTAGTAGTCGTACGTCTGCCACATGAAGCTCGGCCATGAAGACTGGCTCATCCACATCAGCAGCCCGTTGGCGCGCGCCGTGGTGAGCGCCTGGTAGAGGGCTTTGTGGTTTTCGTAGTTTATCATCTGCGCCACAGTCGAGAACTCTTCCAGTGTGTACCACTGCGCGAGCTGCTGCAGCATTGGCGTGTATTGGTTGCGGTAGTTGATCATTGTCGTTGTTTCCGGATCCTGGTTCTGATTTCCGCCTGGGCTGTTCGGGAATGTCCATGTGATCTTGGGCATGTACGATTTTAGCGCGTTCATGTATGAATTCGCGGGGCCATTCATCATGTATGTCCAGTCATGGTGCGCCCAAACTTCGCTTATCGGCCACTGGTTCTCCGGAGCGACGAACTTCTGGATGGTTTGGATCGTCGGGACGTTCGGTATGCCGCGCTCGCTGCGTAGCGTATTGGCCGTGACGTTCGCGAAATACTGCTTCGGCCCTTGCGCCGTGCCTGTAGCGGTATAGCTCGCAAGCTGATAGCCGCCGCCGCTGCCCACAGGCGCCCCGGCCGAGTTGTTAAAGTAGTAGCGCGTGCCGTCGTACGTGTTGGTATTAGCCGCCAGCGACGTCATCAAAGCCGAAGGCGGGTTGGATTCGTTGCGCCCGCAGTAGACTGTGAGGGATGGGTGCGACCTTGACACCTTGATCCTGTCGATCGCGTTTTCGTTGAACATCGCAATGTCTTTCGGGTTAGTCCCGTCGTATGGGTTAGCTAGCCAGAAATCGTCCCAAATCATTATGCCGTATTTATCGCAAGCGTCGTAGAACGCTTTGTTNTACGTCTGGCCCACCCAGTTGCGGATCATCGTCATGTTTTCCTCNGCGTGTAAGCGGACTTTGTCGTCGTAGCGCTGGGGAGTGTCCATCTGCAGGGCGTCGTCCATGCCCCAGTTGCCGCCTTTNGCCAGTATAAACGTGCCATTGCAGTAGATGCCCAGCCTGTTCGCCGCGCCGCTGCTTAAGTTGTACGTGAACTCGCGCACACCGAACTTAAACTCCTTGACGTCCGCGGCGGCGCCGCCAATTTTTAGCTCGGCTTTAGCCGTGTAGAGCGGTTGGTCGCCATAAGTATTAGGCCACCATAGAGCCGGGTTGTTCATCACTATGTCGTCTATCGCGACCGCGACAGTGGAATTCGCCGGCACCGAGACAGTTTTTGAGAACGGCAGCCCGCCGGGGTTTATCACGCCGTCGATCTGCGCCTGAACTTCCGCCGAAGTGTTGTTTTTCACTTCTGTCTTGAATGTTAGCGCCGCCTTGCTGGCGTCGAGGTCATACTGNGCTACGCCGCTCTGATCGAGCGCGGATTTCTGCTGAGAGTAGAACTGCATCTCTGTGATTTTCGGCGGNAATANGCCTTGATCCGAGTTTACGCTCACCATCTTCTCAAGCGTTGTGAATCTGAGGTAGCGGAAGCTTCTCGATATGATCGCGCCGCTGATNGGGTTAGTTGGGCCCATTATGGTGGAGGTTATGTTGCCGCCTTCATAAGACGCAGTCCCATCAGACGCAGGATACGCATTGGCGCCTGTCCCGCCAGCGGGGTAGGAATCGTAGTTTCTCCATGCCACGCCGTCGTCCGACACCTCGACCTTGAATTTCGCCGCGTTTTGCGATTCATACGCCCTGTTCGGGAGCACCTCGCCCCAATTGATCACGATAGTGTTGACAGTTATCGCAGCTGAGAACTGAGCCGTAAAGCTCGGGTTTGCCGCGTTCGCGTCGCCTAGCCATTCTGTCGTCAAATTCCTATCGAAAATATTCGTGAGACCCGCGCCGTTTTCGCCCGTAGGCTGAGTAACGCCTGATACGGTGTACGTCATTTGATTTACGGACGAGTAGTCGCCGTCGCCAAGCGTTATGTCAAGGTCGGTGACCATCCACGGGTCGAGCATTTCCACCCCGCCTGTATATGACAGGAAAACATCCCTGTAAATACCAGTGTCGCGCCCGCGTATCGTCGGCATCCAGTCCCATCCGGCCGCCGCGTGGAACGTCGGGTTGTCAATGCCGATGTTGCCGCCGTTCGGCCACGGCCCCGCGTTCAAGTACTGATTTGTTACATATTTCGTGATGTATGTCTGCACATACGTCGCCGCGCCGACATTATTGGTTTCGCCCGATGTTGAGCTCGTATAGCACCACGGCGTGTCGTTCATCTGCACGAATACCGCCAGGTAGTTCTCACCGCCGAAGTTGACGTACGGCGTCACGTCGAATTTGCCCCGGATGAATCCGCCTTCGATCGAACGGACGCGCGTCGTAAGCGCGTTGGGGAGGAAATGTCCGTTAAAGAACACGTCCGCCCTGTAGTTAACGGCGTCGAAGTTGAGCCATACATCCTGGCCTTCCTTTTCAGCAGGGATTTCGAAGCTGTTTCTGTACCAGAAGTCCGATGTGAAGTATGTGTCGGATATCGTAACATTGTTGAAGTCGTAGTACGGATCCGGCACAGCGCCCGCGTTTATGTAGGAAGCGAGCGTCGTCGACGGAACCGTAGCAGGCAGCCATCTCGAGTCGTTGTATCCGGGCTGAGACAGCTTTATGCCCGTTGCCCTGACGTTTATCGCTGCGTCCGGGGCGACCTGAGAGGCGCGTTCCAGTTTCCAGTTGCCTCCACGTAGATACTGCGTCCCGTCGGCTTCCGGCGCCGGCATTGGCTCAAGCTTGTATTCGATATCGTTTTTGCCGTATACTTCAAATTCCTTCACAATATAATTCGGCCCGGAACTCGCCCTCATGAGGAGACGCGCGTAGCGCGCGTTGGCAACAAATCTGAGTTCTTCAGAAGATCCGTCCGCATTAATTGCCGTCGTCCAGTTTGAAGCGTCGTTTGATGTCTGGATGGCGTAGTCGGTGGCGTAGTTGCCGCCCCACACGACGCTCGCGCCTGTTATGGCTGTCTCGGCGCCGAGATCCACATACGCCCACTGCTCGCCGCCGGCCTTGGTCTGCCAGTAGCTGTCGAAACCGTCGAGCGCGTAATATTTATCAATCGCGGCGTTGTTGACCTCGACGCCCCTGATCACATACGTGCCGCCTTCAGCGCCGCCCGAGCAGCTTTCGCACAGAATGCGCACGTACCTGGCGTTTACGCCGCCGGTCACGTTGTCAGACTGCCTCGCGTTAGCCCACGTCGCCGTCGGGACTCCAAGCGGGTTTGCGCCACCGGAGCCGCCGCCGGAGTAAGTGTTGCTGCCTTTAATGACGTTTGTCGTAGTCCAGTTGAAGCCGTCGCTTGATACCTGGACGCGATATCTCGTCGCGTAGCTCGCGCCCCATGTAACCGCCACTTGCGTTATCGCTGTCGGAGCCCCAAGGTCTACATATATCCATTCCCTGTAGTACCTGGTGATCGATGTCCAAGGCCCGTCCGCAAAACTGCGCTCCTGGGGCTCGCTGACTATGCCGTCTGTTATGAGCGTCGCCGTGTTAAACTCGTCGACGGCGCTTGACTGGAAGGTCGCCCGCCTAAGCGCCGCGTTCGGCTCGACGTAAGACTCTGTCTTGAGCGGTATATAGTCAAGATCCCAGTAGAATACTTTGACTTTGTAATCTTTGAGCGGGTATTTGTCAGCGTCGACATCAAACACCGCTTTAGCCGATCCGCCTGCTGGGGCGTCCAGAGGTTTTGATTCAGCATACGCCATCCTACCATTTTGATAATAAATTCCCAGATAGAAATAGCCTTGTATTCTTGCGTCTGATCCGTTTTTATACTCTGCTTGGAAAGAGGCTTTCTCACCGTCGAATAACAGATCCGCCGAATAGTTGGCTCCAGCCATGATCGAAACCACGTATTCATCCGGAGAGGCTAACACTGATAGCGGTTGCCCAATCGGCAGCATCGCCGCCAGTATGACCAGGCTGACCAGCAATGAAAAGAGTTTCCTTGTTTTTACTTTCATATTGCGTTTCTCCCTTTTGTTTTTATTATTTTTCTTTTTTCCGTGGACTCGCCTCCACTAACCTTTGTGTTGCTTTACTAAAAAAGCATACACCAATCCCGATTCACCTGATCCGCAGCGCCTTCAGGCCTGGCCCCCCCACTATCCGCCGCCGTCGCGGCTATGAAAGCCGCAATAAACGCTCGGTCGAAATAGTAATCCAGGCCATGTTGGTTGGCTTCTCAGTTGAGTCTGGATAAGCATACAATAATTATCAATATTTCGTGTTTTTTTGTCAATCGTATTTATTCCCCGCTATATTGATATCTTTACTTAATGACTGTAAATTTTTGATGTATTGGTATTTATTTAAGGCGCGCCCTGCGCAAAAAACCCATAGGTTGCGGACACGGTTTGCCGTGTGCTATAATCGTGCGGAGAAGGACGTGATGGCGAAAATGAGAATTAGGCTGATACAATGCGCCATTGTTGTTTTACTGATACTGGCGTCGTGTTCACAATCGGTGGGCGATACGCAAACCACGCCGCCGGAAACAGGCGCCGTTACGCTGAGAGTTTGGACGTGGCGCAGAAACTACAACGGAGAGGCTCTCAAAATCGCGCACGAACATTTTAAGCGCTCCCATCCAGACGTCGAAATCGACATCGCCAATATCGGGCGCGACGAAATACTTTCCCGTTTGAAAATAAAACTCTCGATCAAGGATTACGAAGGGTTGCCGGATATTGTCCTGATCGAGGATTACCAAATACAGGAATTTTTGCGCAAGTTCCCTGGCGAAATACGCGCCTTATCGCCGGCTTTGGACATGGGGACATACGAGCAGTGCGCAGTGAAAGCTGTGTCTTTAGACGGCGTCATGTACGGAACGCCGCTCGATTCCGGCGCGGCGGTTATGTTTTACCGTGCCGACTGTGTCGAGGCTGCAGGCTACAGCGCGGAAGACATGGAAAACCTGACTTGGGCCAAGTATATTGAGATCGGCAAGGCTGTCAAAGAAAAAACCGGAATGCTGATGCTGACGCTCACCCCGACCGATCTGTGGCAGATAAGGCTCATGCTTCAGTCGGTAGGCCAATGGTACGTCAAAGACGATGGCCTGACCGTCAATCTGGCGGACAATCCAGCGCTTAAGGACGCGATAAACACTTACATCAGCATAGTGAAGTCGGGCATAGCATTGCAGGTTTCAGGATATGATCAGGAATACGGCGCCGTCGAGGAGGGACGCGTAGCAACCGTGCTGACCGGTTCCTGGCGTTTCCAGACTATGGCGTCTATTGCTAAAGCGCAAGAGGGCAAATGGGCAATCACGCGGATCCCGCGCATGGACATCCAAGACTCAGTTAATTCGTCCGCTCTTGGGGGATATGCCTGGTATATACTTGACAAGGCGGAAAACGCGGACGTCGCGCTCGATTTCCTGCTGTCTACATTGCCTTCCGATATGGATTTAATTGACGAATTGGCGGGGGAACTCGACCTCGTATATCCTCTAAAAGGCGCCGGAGACCTACCGGAGTACTCAAAACCGTACGACTCGTTTTATGGGCGCCCTACGCTAAAAAACATATTTGACATGATAAAAGACGTTCCTCCTGTCGATTATGGGATGCATACATACCCAATAGATAGGCTGATCGAATATTCCGTTCAACTTATCATGCAAGGCGCCGATATAGACGTCGCGCTGCAAAACGCGCAGATAGCCGCCGAGGCGATAACATGAACAATGAAAAAGTAGCGTAACTGTTCAGAGGGTATCCAAAAACTCGCAATGGTTACAGGCTCCGCACACAAGTTTTGGACAATAATACAAGTTTTCACCGCTGTACCAGTGCGTTG
>WRNV01000136.1 GCA_009776445.1 Oscillospiraceae bacterium
GTGACTGCACAGCAAGAATCAAAAAGCTGATTGAAAGGTTGATTTGAAATGACGATGAACTGTGGGAAATTGTCTATAAGTGAGGAAATAAGGAATGGATAACTACACCGACATCAACGCCCGAACCATAGATAAATGGGCAGACAACGGTTGGGAATGGAGTATTCCCGTTACGCATGAGGTTTATGCCGACGCTCAAAGAGGAAAATGGGACGTTGTTCTCACTCCTATCAGACCTGTTCCCCATGTTTGGTTTTTACCATTTATACGGCATGATAGGTTTTACGGTGTTAAGCTGCTTGGGCTTGCCAGCGGCGGTGGTATATGAGAATGGAGGGAAAATTTTAAATCATGCAATTCACAAAGGTGCTGCTAAAACAAATCATCCAATATTACCTGAGTTTGTACCGTTCCCAAATATGAACCTGCTGCGAGGCCGTTTGAAGTTGTCATCGTTATATGAAGCGCCTTTTTTGTGGCAGTTTCTTCCCGAAAGGTCTCCCTCTTTTGCATCAGAGCCAAATCGTAAGCTGCGTCAAGCTTAAATGGTTTACCGGTGTACTTCATTTCGCATAGATTGATTATGCCGTCATTACGGTTGATAACTAAATCAATTTGTACACCGGGAGTTGGATATTTGCTGCGCCATGCAGATATTTCCGTTGTGACGCCCGCTATGCCCAATTTTTGCTTAATTTGCTTTATATGTGCCGCACAAAGCCGCTCAAAAGCAAAACCGTTCCATGCGTTTCTGCTCCCGGAACTACTCTGGTTTTGCCAGTAATCTATGTCCTGTTCCACTCGGTTCTTTATGTGCTTCAGATAGAATATCGTGAAGAAATCTATCACCTGATAATACTGTCCGCTTTTCTTTTTTGTAAAATCGCGATAACGCCGGACAAAACCACATAGCTCAAGTTCATTCAATGCCTTTACAAGTGAACCACCGGGCAGGGCGCCCATATCATCCCAGAGTTCTTTCTGCGTCATACCGCTTTGAGATTTTCCCAACGATTCTATGATGCGTAAATGGTGATTCGCATTCTTAAACAATGCCGCATATAGGTTTTCAAATTCGTTTTTAAGCGGTGCGTTTTTTTCAAAAAACATCCTATCGACAATCTGCTCCGGGCTCATCCCTTTTTCGACATAATTCATGTAATAAGGAATACCGCCAAAAATCATGTAGAGCTCCGCTATTTGATTTCGATTCAGCTCGATTTCATTGTTTTTATAGAAAGCTTCACATTCTCCGAGGGAAAACGGCTCTATCCACATTTGCTTTGTCACTCGATTGTGCAACCCACCGCGATCATTGATTACATTGTCTATGATCCATGATGTCGCAGAACCGCAGATAATTAACAACATATCCTCGCGAGTGGAAGCATAGGTGTTCCAGAAATGATCAAGCGCAGGGAGAAATCCGGATTTCTGCGTCGCTAACCAGGGTAATTCGTCTATAAAGACAACTTTTTTCTCCTTGCTGACAAGCCCTTTTAGGTATTGTCTAAGCAAACGAAATGCGTCAAACCAGTCTTTTGCCGGCTCGATTCTCATACCGCTGTATTCTTCGAGCGCTTCCATAAAATTGTTCAACTGACGTTTCAACGGTATGTTTACGGCACCTGATATGGAGAACACAATATGCTTGCTGCAACACTCCCGGATCAGGAAAGTCTTCCCGACCCGCCTGCGTCCATATACAGCGAGAAATTCCGGCCTCTTAGAATGTAAACATTGATTCAACATTTCTTTTTCGGCATCACGCCCAATTATCCTCATAACAGCACCTTCTTCGATTTTCTATACTCAGCACAATTCGCTTGTTTTTTACTGTTATTGCTGGGTATATAATAGCATGTTTATTATTGCTGAGCAAGAGCGATAATCGTAAACTCAGCAATAAATAGATAATTTTGCTGCTTATTGCTGGGTTTAGCGTATTAAGCTGTTTACAATATTGTTCATTAGTGGCTACTTCTTCCAGCATGGCTTTCAATGCGGCGATTTCCGCGTCCTTGTCCGCGATCTCCGCGTCCTTGCCTGTGACAACCGATTACCAATGCTCCATCACGCGCAGTTCCGCTTTCCTCGCGGCATTCCGCGCATACGCGAGCAAGAAGCCAAGGGCTTGAAAGTTTTCCAGACATGAAAGTTTTCCAGCACAGAGAACCATCCGGTGTATTGAAGTATTGATAACTGTATGGTAATATCGAAATATGCATTATGCCGATTACAAAACTATTCTATCCCCGAAAAACGGGATGAACCTTTATCGCGGCTGCACACACGGCTGTATATACTGCGATAGCCGCAGCTTGTGCTATCAGATGAAGCACGTCTTTGAGGATATCGAGGTCAAGCGGGATGCAGCGCGTATTTTGGAACAACAGATCAAACGCAAGCGGGAGCCTTGTATGATAAGCACCGGCTCCATGTGTGACCCGTATATCCCTATTGAAGAAGAGCTGCAAGTTACCCGGCAATGCCTGGAGCTGATCGAGCGGTACGGATTTGGGCTGACGATACTGACAAAATCCGCCAGAATCCTGCGAGATTTGGATGTTCTGTCAGCCATCAACCGGAAATCCAAATGTGTGGTGCAAATCACGTTGACGACATTCGACGAGGATTTATGCCGCATAATTGAACCAAATGTATCAACAACGGCTCAACGATTTGCCGTGCTTGAAACTATGCGGGAAGCNGGAATCCCCACCGTTGTTTGGCTGGACCCGACTTTACCTTTTATCAACGATACTGAAGAAAACCTGCTCGGGATTATGGATTATTGTGTACGGGCAAATGTACGCGGGATTGTTTGCTTCGGTTTTGGCACCACAATGAGGGATGGCAGCCGGGATTACTTCTACAAAAAGCTGGACGAGCATTTTCCCGGCATGAAACAGCGGTATATCAAAGCTTTCGGCAGTAAATATGAATGCATAAGCCCAAACAATATCCGCCTGGTCGAAGTGTTGAAAGACAAATGCCAACAACACGGGATATTATATCGCTCGGAAGATGTGTTTGGATATCTACGGAAATTTGAGAGCATCGAGCAACAATTCACGCTCTTTGAGCCATAGTTGGTTTAGCTAAAGGAAGATTTTTGGCGGCATAGTCTTAGTTGTTGATATTGACATATCAATCACGCTCCTATCGCCGTTTATTATTCTGCATACAAAGAACAATGTAATCGAAAATGCCGTCGCGTTCCTCCGCGATACATGCAGGCATATAAAAGTCATTTACTTTGGTGATTATTATGAACATTTTTGTAAAATTAAAATCTGTAGGAAGACGTAGGCCTGTCCTTGATAACACGCCATATGTCTTAGCAGATGGGATTTGTACTCTGCGGCAGCTAATTGAGGTAATAGTAATACAAGAAGTAGGACGGTATAATAACCGTGGGGCCGATAACACGCTTGTCCCGTTTCTCACGCAAGAAGAAATAGAAAACCAACGCGGAGCGGGCAAGGTTAGCTTTGGCGTCTTGTATTCCGATGGAAAAGCCGATCCGGACAAAGCGGTAAAGACGGCGCTGCTTGGTTTTGAAGACGGCCTTTTCCGGGTTGTGGTCGAGGACGATGAAATCACGGAATTGGACGCCGCTCTCGATATCCGCGAGGGAAGCGTTATTACATTTATTCGCCTGACCTTTCTGTCTGAAAATATTTGGTGAGGTTATCTAACATGGGGGTTCCACCCCCACAACCCGGACGCCGCGCACTACGGCTAAATTCGCTCTACGGCCTGAATGAATTCGGCCTACGAATTTAACCTCCGCGCCGGCGCACCGCGCTTCGCGCGACGATAGTACCTAAGCGTAGAAAAATATCTTGTTATTTGTTAGTGTTGCGAAGCGCTTAGGTACTAACGTGATGGTTCACTCATAAATTTAGAATGATGAATTAAGAGTTCAAAATTCAGTGAAAACGGAGAATCGGCAATGAACCAATCTATCATGGTGGAGCTTGAATTGAGGGCAAAAGAATTGTTGCCGGAAAAAGCCCTGGA
Organism: Oscillospiraceae bacterium; assembly: GCA_009776445.1. GTDB lineage: Bacteria > Bacillota > Clostridia > Oscillospirales > Oscillospiraceae > WRMH01. The sequence continues at coordinate 4,027 of WRNV01000136.1, forward strand.
AATAATTAGCAAAATCAGGAGCGATAACCAAAAACTGCGGAGTGAAGGTTATTTGCCGCAATTCGACGCCGCCGCGCGTGACGGCGTCTACAAAGCCATATGCGGGTATTCCGCATATGATTGTAAGACAATTGACGAGTATTTCAATCCGGAAATTGCCGCCACGCTTAATTCATTTTTCGGCGAAGAAGAAGCGGGACGTATTCGGGAAGAATGTGCGCTCGTAATGGAAGTTCCATACCGGTTTTCCATTTCGATTCAATTAAACCAACCATACCATCCGCCTTATCGCTCAGGTAGGATCAGGGACCACATCGACACATTTTTTACTATTGCGGAGGATGCGATAGCTTTCATGTGCCATGATCTCACATTAGAACAGGCAATGGCACCGGGAGCCCCGCAACAAAGGCTCATCAATCGCCTTGCTCTCGCTCTGCGCCAGGGAGATGGTAATGCTTTCGACATAATAAAGGAAGCAATTTTGGGCGATAATGATAATATTCAATTCAGCCGCCGGATTATACAGGCAATTGTCAGAAGCGGGGCGTCGGAAGCGCTGGAGTTGCTCGGAAAAATGCTGCTGGCTGCGAAAGCGCAGGAAGGTCTCAGGCAGGCTATACTTGAAAGCTGTGATTGCGGTGTAATATCAAGCCATGCGTATTTTCTTCGCTTGATCATCGAAAACGACATGTGTAGGTTCTCGTCGGTAATACGCGCGCTCGATACTTGGACTGGGCTTGGTCTCGTAAATCAAAAGCATAAAGCTGCGGAAAAATGCATGTCTCTTGCGTATAAATATCTATCCGACGAAAACGCCATTAACGATGGGATTGAATCGAATGACGCAATCGAGATATACATTGCACTATGGGCGGCAGCTTGCCGCGATTTATACAATGCGACCGGATATTCGCGGCTGCTTCTCAGCCGAGACGAAAAATACAGGCGGCTGGTAGGCTGGTATTTCATTACGCATACTGCAAGCTTCGATTTCAGGCACAATTTAGCAATTGAGCATCTTGATATACGCGATCCCGAAGAATTGGCGTGGGTATGCCAGAATCTTGATATTGACTTTGACGATCACCGTTACATGTGGCAAGATATTAGTGAAGAAGAGTTATTAGTGAAAACGTACCCTCATCAGAATTACCCCGGCGACCCGGTGGCGAGATCCGCGCTGTTCGACAAAATCGCCGAAGTTGCCGTCTTCGTCGGCAATAAAAACAAAATGTTCAACGAGAGCGTATTCCCGTGGTATTCGATTGGGCTCACAGCCGAAAAGCCGTGCATGTGCCTGATAATCCTGTGCGCTTATGACCGCAGCACGGAGCTTACAGTTAAGCTTGCCGAATATTTACCCTATATGAGCGTCACTCAGAGGATGATTTTTTACAAGCTGCTTCTAAATCCAAATATTGCGGAGCAGCGTACGCTTCTCCTAGCCGGGCTTTTCGATAAAAGCCCGGGAGTCAAAAAAACAATACTGGAACGACTGGAGGAATATTCGCTTGAGGATGATGAAATATCACTCTTGACCCAGACGCTGACTACTACGAAGGCAGACCTGCGCAAGAGCATCATAACATTGTTAAGCAAGCTGAGTGAAACTCAAATCACTCCCGTACTCAAAACGCTGATTCAAGTAAAAAACAAAAATCAGCTCATAGCGGGGATAGAACTGTTGAAAGTATTCGGGCAGGAAAACCCTGCGCTGATAGCGGAGCATGATGCGGTATTATCTGCGCTTGCGGATGATCAGGAACTCGGGTTAGATGTGGCTATCCTGCTCAACCGAATAACAATTGGGAGCGACGAGTATTCCGCTGAAAATGGGTATGGCCTGTATGATCCGGCTGCCGATGTGTTCAACCGTGATTATTGGGAGGGGAACCGTCCCGCAATTGCATACATGAACGACAATGAGATTAGGTCATGCGTTGTCCCTGATAAAGAATCTGTCTATGAACTTTATGAAAACATCGCCGATGTTTTCTATCGCAACAGAGATTATGAATATGAGACAGACAGCGGCGATCCATGGAGTGGTTCACGGCAGAAAGTACTACTGAGCGACGAACCTTACCGGGTTTTATTACCTGCGGGAAAACAATATAAGCGATTCGGCAATCCAATAACGGATTACCCGCTTGCCGACGAGTGGATAAAAGTTGCCGGAGAATATGCCGAGGACAAGCAAAAGCTGGCGGCGCTCATTTGCTGGATGCAACTGTTTGGATATCCGTATGGTAATAGAATGAAGTACTTAAAATGGTTTAGCGATTTGTTTGAAGGCATACTGGTCGTCGGGGATGAAAACGTTCTGGTTGAAAGGATTGAAGCTCATATTTCACCAAAAGGCGCAACTATCATAAAAGCAAGCCAAATACTAGAAGCTATATTAAGCACTGGGCAAAACGACTTGTTTGATTTTGCGTTTTCAATATATTTTAATATTATTAAAAGAATCCCATCTGCGCGGCTGGGAGATATTTTTGTTGATGAAGGTATCGAAACGGGCGGCTACAATAACCTAAGTCACTACGACTATGAGCAATATCGCGTATTATCCGCCCCGCCGCTCGCACACTGGCGAAATCTGGCGTATAGATGCATCAATAGCGACTCGCAGTTTTCAATATGGTTTAGGGAGATGTGGTATGAATACCTGGCATCCGGGAGCAAGTTTTATTATGGTATTACGGATAATGATATGTACCGGGCGCATCATTTAGGGCTTATCCCGGATGACGCCATATATGCATACTTCACTACAGCATACCAAGCCGAAGAGCACATGCGGAATGCTTCAGTCTATTCATCCGGATGGTCAAGGGAGATTCTTTCAAAATACCCGGCAACAAAAGAAATCCTTGATAACGCTATTGACCGTGTAGTTTCAATTGAAGAAAACAGGGGCGAGCTTCCGACAGAGCTTTCAGGCGTCGCGGTGAACATCGGGCGGTTTTATGGCGGCATCAAACACTTTGTCAAGCTTCTGGCAGCGATGGGGGAGACCGGGTTTCACAGGGGGTACATGTACTACTGGAGGACGGAAATAACAAAAAAAGAATCCCTCAGCTATCTGCTCAGGATGTGCCGACCTGCACCGGGAGATACGCCTGAAGCGTTGAGAGAGGTTATAAAACAGGCGAAAATCCCGGAAAAACGCCTTTTCCAAATCGCGCTATACGCACCTTTATGGGCGGGAATGCTGGAGCGGTCCATGGGCATATCCGGCCTCAAATGCGGCGTGTGGTTTTTCCATGCGCATGTCAACGAATACTTTTCNNCCGAGAAAGAGACCGAAACTGCGGTGTTTTCGTCGATTACGCCTCAGAGATTTATAGATGGGACATTTGATAAAGACTGGTTTCATGAGGCATACAGCGCCCTTGGCGCCAATAAGTTCAATGAGTTATATAAAAACGCTAAGTACATCACAGATTCAAGCAGCGCACACCGGCGCTCGCAACTGTATGCCGATGCGGTCCTGGGGCGGATGGATAAGGCCTCGGCTAAATCGGAGATCATTGAAAAGCGCAATCAGGAAAAGTTGCGCGCCTATGCGCTGATCCCGCTTGACGATAATAATAAAAATGATGCGCTTGAGCGATATGAGTTTATCGGGCAATTCAGGAAAGAGAGCCGTCAGTTTGGCTCTCAGAAGCAAGCAAGTGAAGAAAAGGCATGTCAAATCGCTCTTGAAAATCTTGCCATCACGACCGGATACGATGATGTTGATCGCATGACATGGGCACTCGAAAGCGCGAAG
>WRNV01000137.1 GCA_009776445.1 Oscillospiraceae bacterium
CGCCGCTTGTTTCTTTTATTTTCAGATAGTTATTACTCCGCTTGAGATATACCACGCACTCGTTGTCGATGAGGTCTTTCAAGGCTTGGCTTATCTTTTTCGGATCGTCAACCATATCGCGGAGCGAATCGACAATCACATCCACTATCGGCGGTAGCTTCTCAAACTGCTCAACGAGGTAGATGAGAGAAATGATCTTGATGATTTTTGAATGAAGCGACTTATCCTCAACCCTGCGGAGAACACTTGCTGTCAGCTTATACATCTTGTGGACTTCGCTCGTGTAATGTTCTTTGCGGAACAGCGGCTCGAAATAATCGTAAATATAGTCGGGCGTGAGCAGAGAAAAGCCATCCTTTGTACGTTTGAGGTACTCCGGTAAGGTGTGCTTATCGTCAGCCGACAAGAATGTAAACAGGGTACGCTCGTTCTGTGCTACCTTTTCGGAGAGTCGTGGCAGGATGAATGTAGAAACCGGATGAAGTGGATAACAGCCCTCAATCACCGTCACTATGTCGTCTTTATTCTGTTGATCTAACAGACCATTCTTGATAAAGCGGTCTTTCAAATCGTCAAAACGTTTTTTGTTCGCTTTGCAAAACTCGCTCCAAAGCGGCTCGTTCTTACGGATGACAGCCGAAATGATTTCATACATCTGAGAATAGTTGTTATGCAGATTGATATGCTTGAAACGCCCGGATACGCCGCGCCATCCGTCAACCTTATCTTTCGGGAGGTTTCCGTCAATGTAGTTGGCGATGTCCTTGTGGCTTATCAACATCAAATGCATCTGCAAAGAGCCGCTGCGGTCGCATTTCTCTGCAAAGTCTTGAAGTAGTTTGATGTCGCTGTTAGTCGCCGTCGCGATGCTTGATTCAAGGTATTTGCTGAACTCGTCGTAAATGACATAAATGCCATAATAGCCTTTGCTCTTTAGCTTGACGGTAATGGTTTCGTAAAGCTCGGGTATTTCAAAGCCGAGGAATGGGTTGAATGTACTCCCAGAGGTCATGGTCGGGTAGAGTAATGTAAATTCATCGTAGGAGCCGACATCATATTCGTTCAAGGCTAGAATGAAGTCATCGACTGGCTTGCTAAGAGAATCGGTAAACCTTTTATATGTATCGGGGTATTTATCCCGCCAATTTTCAATTTGTTTGACCGCCGCCTTGAAATGCGTTTCTGGCATCAGGTCGGAGAACCCTTCTTCACTTAGGGTTTGTTGCAATGCGCCTAAAAATGACTGTGTAAGGCTTGTGCTACTCCCGCGAACAACGATTGGGAGAATTCTTTGCTTGCGGCTAATATATTCTACTGCGAATTCATATAGAGACGGATTGTTCGCTTTCATTTTATTGAGAAGTGTATCAAATAAAGGCTTGTCCTGCTTGAATAGCAGTGACAATAAAACTAAAACGATGTGGGATTTACCTCTACCGTATGCGCCTATAAGAATCCTTGCCCGCTGAGTCGATGAAGCGACNGTAGAGAGCAAAACATCCTCTATGACGTCAAGCGATGACATTGTAGGGATGAATCCCAGAACCTTTTCATCGTTGTTNAAGTCATAAGCGATATTGACAGANGTCTGAAACCCTTTTGAAATGTCAATAAGTTCTTTCATACGCTTCTCCTNATGAGTGTTTACCCGTTGATTGCCTTATAGTATTCCACAACACACTCGTAAAAGCTCCATTTTGTTTTTATCTGCACAATGTCCAGTCCTGCCGTTCGCACGACCTTGATGTGGCCTAACAATTCAATTTTGTAAAGCAAGGCTGTGAGGTTGATGATGTCCAGATTGAACGCCTTACCCGCATTACCTTTATCATTTTGAATGGATGAAATCCGAACTTCGTCAGCTCCGTTCGCTTTGTCCAAGATAACGGCAAGTATTATCAAAGGATGTAGAGTATCCTTCTTCGGTGCGCTCTTATGGTACATCTTCATACGACTTCCGTTCTTTTCTGTTCTGACTATATCAATCAGCCCAAGTTCGCCGAGGGGACAGTCTATGTTGCTTTCGGGGCGAACTTTTTCAGGATTTGACTTCATTCGTGGGACATAGGTGCTGATAATGCAGTTAAAGTCATCCTCAATGGTTCGCACAGGTTTTTCGCCTTCGTCGCTGTTGCGGAGATATTTATTCAGTTGTGTTAGGAAATCGTCCCTTGTGAATTCACCTGCTTTGAACTCGTTAAAGAAATACCACCACGATGTAGCTTCCGTGTCCTTGCCATCGTTTGCTTTTACAAGCTGATAGTGGAGAAGCCATAGGGTTCCCGTTTCTTCGAAATATCGGTCATTTTCATAGATGATGCCGCCTAAACGGGTCGGTGTTTGGATTCTTTGTCCCGATGTCGGTTCTTCGGTCAAGCCGACAGCGACCATCCAATAACGCAAGGCTTTGACCATGTTCGCGCCGATGCCCAAGACATCCATTGGATTGTTCTCACGGCTGACGAACACATCGGGATTAGCAAGCACATTTCTCATGCCCTTGCTCAACCAACCTTTGCGTATAAAAAATGTATCGTGTGCGCGGAATTTCATTTGACTTCACCCGCCTTTGGTTTTGTCGGTTTTTCTGCTTTAATAAAAAACCCCCTCTCTAACTCTTTTTCAATGATTCGTTCAAACATTTCGTCCTTCTTCTTTTTTTCATCGAATTGTGTAGCAAGATTAACACAGGATAGATATGTCTGATAGTTCGATAGCGCTTCATGATAAATATTCATTTGCGCTAATGAACGCTTATATATGAAGAAAATAGTTCCGGCTAACAGCTCAACTACCGCACCGCTTATTATACCAATAATAGGTATTAATGAATTCTCTGCCGTGAATTGAGGGATTAAGGGACTTAGGACAGCAAAAACAAGTAACGCAAATCCAAGAATAGAAAAAGTAATCGCCCATCTAAATGATGTTGTAGCTTGACCTTTACTTATGTCATAATAGCCTTTCATTTGCTTAATATTGAACTTCAAATGTCCAAAAAGAGAATATTCCTTTGTTCCAAGAGCCTGTGTTATTTCAGTCGCCGTATTGTCTTTTGAACGACTGGTTGATTCTAATTCTTTAATTGATTTTGTTGTAACGGTATCATCTTTTGCTTTCGCCATCAAAAGCATTTTATAGAGAACGTTCTCATAATCTTTATCTGTAACAGACGACAAAGAGGAATCAATTTCCTTCCCAAAATCCTTTTCTTCCCTTATTTTTTCTTGTCGCTGTCTATTCCGCATAAGAAAAAGCATAGCGTATGCCACGGAAAAGATACCTAACATTGCTGTTATAATGAAAACAAAATCATTAGTAATAAACCATGAACTACTATAAGCAAATTCATCTCTAACAAAAGCAATAATCGCCGTTGTAATCAATATGCCCATATAGACTGTTATAATAGGAATGAGCATATTTAGCATACGGCGACTTTTCTCATGTCGTTCTTTTTCATAGAGTTTATTTTTTTCTGTAACAATGCTAATTGCTCTTAAATAGTCAGCTATTTGCAATAACAATTCCTTTCCTTTTGCATCCATGTATATTGGCGATTTAGGTGTTTCTGTTTCAATTTTCAAATCGCATGGTGCTGTCAAGGGAAGAGACAAACCCGTATCTAATATAAGCCAAACAAATCGATACCTTGCGTATTCGGGAGTAGTATTGTTCAAAGACTCTATTTCGCCTAAATGTTTCTTAAAATACCCGCTTGTCACAATAAATATTACAACGTCAGTTTCCAGCCTTCCTAATCTTAAAGCTGACCAAAAAGCTGGATTCCCGCCATTTCCAGGCGAAGGACTGTGCTCGATTTTCCACGGCACTTCTTTATCGGAAAGTTCTTTAATAATCTGCTCCGCTATTTCTGCGCCATCAAGTCCATATGATACAGAAACTTTTAACATGATGAATTTATCCTTTCGTTTTCAAGTATTTTTCCATCAGGCAGCCGCCCTCAAGGTATTTTGACGTCACGCACATTTTACACCGCTTGCATTTGGCTTCGTTTATATGGTAATCGCCGCCGATAATGTTGATTGCTCCAAAACGGCAGAGTGATTCGCATTTCAAACAGCGGCGGCAAGCATTGTATTTCTTTATTTGATAGCCAACCATGCGCTGTAAATCATCGTGCTTTGCCACATTCATTGTTTTGACTTTTACCGAATACTCATAACCCTCCTGAGCGAACGGTTGAATAGACAGTATCGGTACTCCAGTTTTCAAATCTGCCACGATGGTTTCATTAATGAGCTTTCGCCCAAGTTCAGGGGCGATTCGCCCAAATGGAATGAATAACTCAATGAAGCCGTCATCAATCGGTTTATTCAACTGATAGACCTTTGCGTTATCTTCGGTCGTGCAGTTCGTGAAACGTATCTTAATATCCTGTGCCGCTTCCAAGCCGTTGCCGCCCTGACGGGCTTTCCATTTGCCGGTATCTATGTATTCATCGGGGTCTGGCTTTCCGATTCGCTTTGCAAAGCTAACAAGGAAATCATACCACTTATCATATTCCTCCGGCATATATATTTGCGAGAGGAATTGCGCTCTCTCATTGTTGTTCGGACAACACCAACAGCCAACACGGTCATATCCCAAACGATAGGCTTCGTTGAAATCTACCTTCTCTCCCATAATATAAAGCCATATATCAATGTCTTTCCAAAGAAAGATAGGCGACGCAACAATTTGTTTCTGTATCTTAATAGATTCGGCATTGTCCTCTATACGGTTGTATTTACTCCTGTTGACCGATTCGCATTTTCGGATTCCATAGAAAGTTAAAATATCCTTATCCCTGTACATACTGTTCAAAACCCGTGTTATGGGACCGGTCTTGAACATCGAGCAACACCAGCGGAGCATACGGGCTGGTGGGCCGATGTCCTCACACATATTATAAAATTCCTGCTCACGGTTAATCGCGGTCTTGAATATTGCTTTTGGGTTCGCCTCACGATAGCGATCGGTATATTCGATAGTCAAAGGGAATTCTAGCGTTGTGTTTCCGAATATATGAACAAGCGATGGGTCGCTCAATGCTTTCACAGTTAGGTCAGCGGTTACAGTCGAATCTTTGCCGCCTGAAAATGAAATCACAATACACTCTCTCGCATATGGCTTCACAGTTTCCTTAATGAATGAGTGTGCTTCATCTATGATATAGTTTAGTCGTGTCTTGTTCACCTTTACAAATATCTTGATGTTTTCATCGAAATAGGTTGAACGATTTTTCACCCGAAATTCATTGAGCTGATCTCGAATGGATTTTGGCGATATTTTTTTGTAAAATTTAGTCGTGATGGCAATGGGCTTTCCATTAACATAATAACGGTTATTTACTGCCCAAACACTATCATTTATGTAAGAGAGAGGTTTCCCTTGCAGTATTTCAACCAGCAGTCGCTCTTCGGGAAAAACGGGACGCAGGTCAGCGCATAGGTAAGCGGTTGTCCGTTTACATGATGGACATATATCCTTGTCAATTTCGCCTGCACTTTTTATGATAGGAACTTTACAATCGTCACACCAATAAATGACAAGAGGGGTGTTCTGCTCTGTAACTGAGCCACAGAGTTCGCACTTTTCTAAATTTGTTTCTCGGTTGCATTTCTTACACCACATGAAAAATCCCCCCTCTCATTAACTGTGCAAACGGCATTTTTTTATAGTTATTCATCTACATCAGGTATCAAATCCATAATATCATCCATTGAGCAGTCAAGAGCAGTACATATTTTTACGAGAATATCAACTGTAAGATATTGACCTTTTGCTTTACTTTTGTACGGATACCCGCTTTTTTACATAGCTCACCTTTTTTTGTTTGCTTTTGTATGAGTAGATAAAAAAACTTGCTTTAGTTGACCTTCATCAAGCACCTCTCTTTCTAGCATAGGGCATAATCAGTTGCCACTTATAACATGAATATTATGGCATAGATAGGAACTACGTTCAAGCGTATGAGTGATTATTATGTCAAAATATTAAAATCTCGAGTGATGTGTTATACAAATAAGATATCCTCCAAAAAACCAAGATTAGGCGATAACTATATTTCAGCGAATGAGAATAAGAATCTGTACCATCATATAAAGAAATAGAAATAAGATTGTTGTGTGATTATAGACAGGCCATTTTCGGCACAAATCTGATCGGATATGCGCCGGATTATCATGCCTGAACGTTTCGGGTCGTCGAACTTTCGTGTACAATCAAGTGTCGTCGAATTGAAAACTATGTGATTATGGATATGGCGCTTGTCAATATGCGTAGCCACGATGAAAGCATGGCGACCATGGGTGAAACGCATAGCCAGCTCATACCCCAATTTATTAGCAAGCTCCGGTGTAATTTCTCCCGGTTTGAATGCTTGGCGAATATGATATGCGAGTACGTCATGCCTACCCTGATCCCTTCCGGTGATACCAAGGTATTGCTGTTTTGAGAGAAGAAATTCCGTGTCAACCGTATGAGGATCGCATTGATATCCAGTTACAAGTTCCCCCTTGCGGGTTTTATCCGGGTTCTCAGCGTAGTCGGTGCGGTCGGTGATGGTCTGGGCTATCGTTTTGCCCTTATTCCTATGGATGGTGAGCAGCCTGGACGTGGCCAGAAATAAGCCTCCTTTGCAAAAAATAGCACGGGCATTGAGTCCCGCGCCGATGTGTGTATGTCTGTTTTTTTCTTATATTGCTTTTATTGCGTCGTTTAGGGTCTCGAGCTTTGCCAGTATCCATACCGCCAGTGTTGGCGGCACATATGGTGAGAGCAGAAACGCAAACACAGTGGCAAATATGGCAAGCTGTAGTATGGACGTTTTCCCTGCGGCTCCCATCGGCCAGCCGAACAAGTATTGTGAGTAGCCGGCGAGGGCGGCTATGAATATGATGCCTGACAATTTGTTGAGAAATCCGGCGAAGCGTTCGACCACGAACACGGATACCGCCACGAAGATCGTCAGCAGGAGCGAGAGGGGGAACAGCAGGATTTTGTACGATTATCCTAAGTGCTTTCATGTCGACGCCTCCTTTTATGCTTGGTTTTTCCTTACACGTCATGTATTGCGCGCTTCCCGGAAAAGCGCAGCGCCTTATTTGAAATAACTGGCAAGAGTTTTTATGATTCTGAATGTTCAAATCGGCGATTTGGAAATCCCATCATTTGACGATAATCCCTCATTTTATTCCCTCATTTTATTCCGTCAGTTAATCCGTCATTTATACCGCCATTACCGCCACTTATACCGCCACTTCTACCGCCACGGGCGTGAGAAAATGGTGTGAGAAATCAATATACGCAATTCAGTTCACTTTTATTCCGACATTTATCCCAACATTTAATCCGACACCTTTAGGTTACATAAAAATACCTGTTTACTTTTCTCTAATATGTATTATAATATTAGCATGATAAGAACAGGGAGGCGAACGACATGGACATCAGACTTCAGACAGCTTTGCGTGAAAACGGTGGCTTTATTACCGTCGCGCAGGGCAGAAAAGCTGGGTTATCGCATACAAGTGTTTTGCGGGCAGCCAAAGCCGGTCTCATCGAGCGTGTCGCCCACGGCGTATACGGCGCTGCCGATGAGTTTGACGATGTTTTATATGCCAATCAGTTGCGGCGCCAGAAAGCGATTTACTCACACGGAACGGCTTTGTATCTGCATGACCTAACCGACCGCGATCCGATCAGCCTGTCCGTGACTGTGCCAACCGGGTATAACACCA
>WRNV01000138.1 GCA_009776445.1 Oscillospiraceae bacterium
AGCGTTATATTGATAAAAGCTAAAAGCTATGACGCTAACAAACGAAGTGTTTTATCGTTTATCGCCAGTTATTCAAACTTCGGACGCAAACTTGGCCCGAAGTTGAGGATATAAAAAAGCCGAGCAGTTGCGAGATCAATCCTTGAATAGTTAAACGCTACTTTCTTGCTTGTGGATGATGTCATGAAAATTATCGGGGAAATTTAGGAGGAATCGCGTATGAAAACCGCAATCATTTACTATTCAGAGCATCACGGCAACACAAAAAAGCTGCTGGACGCGATAGCAGCGCATGGAGATGTCACTTTGGTGGATGCGACAAGTACCCCCAAAACTGATTTATCGGCCTATGGCCTCATCGGCTTTGCGTCTGGCATTTATTATTCAAAATTCCATGACGATCTTTTGAAATTCGCGGAAAAGAATCTGCCTTATGGCAAGAAGGTGTTTTTCATATACACCTGCGGCATGAAAAGGAAGTCGTACACAGACGCGCTCAAGCAGATTACCGATTCAAAAGGCGCACAACTGCTGGGCGTTTATGACTGCCTCGGTTTTGATACGTTCGGGCCTTTAAGGTTCGTCGGCGGCATCGCCAAAGGACGCCCAAACGATGCGGACATTGCCGGAGCGGTTAAATTCTTTGGGGAGATAGGCGGAGAAGGAGAATCTGCACAATGAAAAAGACTTTGATTCACTGGCTTGGGCTTTTAGGGATAATCAGCCTGCTGTCCTATACGGCGATGGTGGTGTTCGCGCCGCTTGCCTATCCGGGTTATGACTGGAAAAGTCAAGCGGTCAGCGATTTGAGCGCGGCGAACGCGCCGTCGCTGACGCTTGCCAATCAATTAAACGCCTTGTTTGGCCCGGCAGGAATCGTCTGTATCATGATGGTCTGCGTCGCCATTCAAGGCAGGCTGAATAAGACGCTCCGCGCGGGATTGTACGCCTTTGCTGTTATGACTTGGGCGACCAATGTAGGCTATGCGATGTTCCCCTTAACCGAAAGCGGCTACGCGGCTACATTTCAAGATTTTATGCACGGAGCTGTGACGTTGGCGGTCGTGTTGTTGTCTATCATCTCTCTTGTATTGATTATGATAGGCGGGTATCGCAAACGGCGTTTTTCCTCTCTGGCGGTATGGGCGACGATAGCCCTGACAGGGCTGCTTGTGGGAGGTATCGGAGTGAACGTAGTCCCGCCGGAATCCTTCGGGATCGTCCAGCGGGTCAGCCTTTTTGCCGTGACAGGGTTTAACGCTGTATTGGGGGTATATTTGTTCGCGGGAAAGTTTGAAAAAACAGAAAATGAGGTTAGGGGGAATCTTTCATGAGGAATCTTAGCGGAAAAATCGCCGTTGTAACCGGCGCAAGCAGAGGGGTTGGCAAAGGGGTTGCATTGGGTCTTGCGGCGCATGGAGCAACCGTCTACATTACCGGGCGAACCGAAAAAGATGAACTGCTGCCCGATTTTATGAAAGGCGCGACCATTCATAAAACGGCGGAGGAAGTGAATGGGGCGGGCGGTATAGGCATTGCCCACCGCTGCGATTTCAGCCGCGATGAGGAGATAAAGGTTCTGTTTGAACGGGTCAAAAGTGAACAGGGCAGGCTTGACATTTTGGTCAATAACGCATGGGCTGGCGCAAATCACGTGATGAATGAGTATTTTTGGAACGCGCCGTTTTGGAAACAGCCTATCGCGTTGCTGGATGATTTCTATGCCGTGGGATTGCGCTCCGGTTATCTTTGCAGCCAGTACGCCGCCGAAATCATGACGAAACAAAAAAGCGGACTGATCGCCAATATCTCTCTTTACGCCGCAAGACAGTATTTGATAACCCCTGTGCATGGAATCATCAAAGCCGCCGTGGATAAAATGTCGGCGGACACAGCCGTTGACCTGAAAGAATACAGCGTGAAAGTGTTTTCCATATATCCCGGCAGCGTGGCAACAGAGGGCATGAAGGAAATGGCGAAATATGATCCTTCCATGAATGTGGATGAGATGGAATCGCCGCAATTCGTCGGGCTGTGCGTGGCGGCTCTCGCGCTGGACGATAAAACCATTGAGGAAAGCGGAAGCGTTGTGCTGACGAGCAAAATCGCGGAGAAGTATGGGTTCACGGATATTGATGGGAAACAGCCTTAAACGCTGGGAACGAAAAGGTTACAACGGATGACTTGACGCAACAGGAGGATGTATGACCGAGAAAAGATTCAAAAAGCATACGGCCACACTAATAACGGCAGTTAGAATAATCGGCGTTGTTTTTCTGTTGTTTGTGGAACCTCTGGCAATTCTTTTTTACGCAATATATTTGATATGCGGTGTAAGCGACATATTAGACGGATACATTGCGAGGAGAATGAGCACGGTAAGCAAAGCCGGAGCGGTATTGGACAGTGTGGCAGATATGATGTTTGTGGTTATCGTGCTTGTCATATTTTGCCCTTTGTTAACATGGGAAGCGTGGTTGTTTTTCTGGATCGCTGTGATCGCCGCCGTTAGGATTACATCGTTGGCAGTAGGATTCGTAAAGTACCGTGCCTTTGCTTTTTTGCATACCTATTTGAATAAAGCCACAGGAATTGCGTTGTTTTGCTTCCCGCTTTTGTATCATACGGTTGACTTGACGATCACCGCAATGATCTTGTGCGGCATTGCAAGCATATCGGCATTGGAAGAATTAGTGATAAACCTCAGACAAAAAGAGTTAAACAGAAATATTCGCGGTTTATTTTATCCGTAAGTCAGAACGGATGACTGCACAAAGAATAACCGTACACTGCAAGTTAGAAAAACAAATAAAAAAGGAGAAATGGTATGAAAATCGCAAATAACATAGAAATACTTGAAATCCAAGGAGAGCGCGGCACTTTATATCCCGTCTTGATTTGGGACGACAACCATCTTGTGCTTGTTGATACAGCTCTGCCCGGACAAACTGAGCTGTTAAAAGAGGCCGTTTCCAAAGCCGGATTTTCTTTTGAAAAAATCACGAATGTCATTATTACACATCAAGATATGGATCATATCGGAAGCGCAAAAACACTCGCGGGACTTGGCGCGGAAATACTTGCACACAAAGCGGAAGCGCCCTATATCCAAGGCGACGAGACTTCTCTTAGAATTACGGACATGGAAAAACACCTACATGAATTGACCGATGGTGAACACGCATTTTATGAACGTATGAAAAAGGGTGCGCCATATTTTTATGTCCATGTTGACAGACTGCTGAACGACAATGAAAGGCTTGATATTTGCGGTGGAATAAGAGTGCTACATACGCCTGGTCATACACCGGGACATATCTCGTTATTCTTAGAACAAAGCAATATAATTGTTGCTGGAGACGCCGCAAATATCAAGGACGATGCTTTAATGGGAGCAGACCCAATGTATACGCAGGATATGGCGGAAGCGCAAATATCATTTGAAAAACTGATGAATAATAAGCCGCAGGCAATGGTTTGTTATCATGGAGGATACACGCTGATCGGTTAATCAACCGTAAGAAATCAGTGAACAAAAATTAAAACGGCAACACGAAAGGGATTAATGATAATTGTGGTAGATATTGAATATTATACAAAACTATTTTTCAATGAAAAAACCGGAAAGGAACGCTACAGCATCATTCCAAAGGAAGCCGAAAAGATATTTTCTGAAAAACCTCCCGAAAGTCATTGGAGTATCGCAACGGAGTGTTATGGCTGTGCTTTATATTATATCCAAATGCTGGGTGCGTATCTTTTGGGATTAATAGGCAGTAAGGACTCATTGAGCTTTCTTAAAAACACTGTAAGCCTAAATCCCTCATGGCAGGTTCAAGAATTTTTAGCAATGGCATTTGATGTTTATTGCAAAAAGAATGGGTACGAAGAATCGTTAGAAACGATAAATGAATGGCTGCATGACGCTAATCCAAATGTAAGGCGAGCCGTTATCGAAGGCTTGAGGGTATGGACAAAAAGAACATATTTTGAAAGAAATCCAAAAGCCGCAATCGACATCATTTCAAAATATAAAGAAGATGAAAGCGAATATGTACGAAAATCAGTCGGAAACGCTTTGAAGGATATAAGTAAAACTTATCCTGATTTAGTTAAGGAAGAACTGTCAAAATGGAAATTGGATACAAAAGCAGTAAAGCAAGTATATGGATTAGCGACTAAAATAATGAAAAAGCAAGAGTAATGTGATTTTGGGGGTTAGCCAAGAAGGAGGGCGTCGTGAAAACGACATTGTTATTGATAGACATACAAAACGATTATTTTGCGGGCGGGCGAAATCCGCTTGTAAACGCGGAGCAAGCTGCCGACCAAGCGGCAAGGGCGCTTACTTCCTTTCGCGGTAAAAACTTGCCCGTATTTCATATTCAGCACATCAGCCTGCAAGACGGAGCCACTTTCTTTTTGCCGGATACGGACGGGTGCAAAATATACCAAGGCGTTCTTCCGGAGCAAGGCGAACCCGTTATTGTTAAGCATACGCCGGACAGCTTTTTTCAGACGGATTTGCATGAGCGGCTTACGGCGCAAAAGATTGAGCAGATATATATCTGTGGAATGATGAGCCATATGTGCATAGATACGTCTGTGAGGGCGGCCAAGCGGCTTGGGTATTCGGTGTGCGTGTTAGAGGACGCCTGCGCTGCGAAGGATTTGGTTTGGGACGGTAAAACCATTCCGGCTGATACTGTGCATAAAACTTTTATGGCGGCCTTAGGCGGAACATTCGCGGCGGTCATGAAAGCAAGTCAGTTGGAGGTTAATGATGAAAAAATGGTATGATGAAGAATTTGAATTTGAAATCGAGGTAACAGGTTTTCTTCGCAGCGATCACACAGAGCGATATTGCCGAAATGGGGAGGAAATCGGAGATAAATATACTTGTACCTACGGCTGCCCTGTCAATACAGACGGGCAAGGTATTTGTTCCAAAGTAATGATGATGATGTTCCCAATTATGGAGGCTGTCAGAAGCGGCGGAGATTTGGAGAACGTCGGCGGCACGGGCAAATATAGCAAGGATATTGTATGTCCCGATGGCTGTGTTCTATTCAAGCTAATGGCAAAAAAACTCGGAAATGAGAATTTTTATAAAGGGAAGTTTTTCGATTAGTCATAGCAAACTTGAGGATTTGAAGAAAGCTAACGGAGGTGAAGCAAGGTGCAGCAAGTATCGGACAAATTGGGCAGCACAATAAAAGCCGCCCGCAACGAAAGGCATTTGACGCAAAAACAGTTAGCGGAGCGTCTATCTATAACGCCGCATTATTTGATGTCTATTGAAAACAAGCAGCAGATACCGAGCTGCGACTTGCTTTTTCGGATTGTTCGGGAGCTTGAACTCTCCGCTGACGACATCTTCTATCCCGAATATGAGGAAAACCGCCCTGCAATCGAAAAACTGAAACGGTATTTGAGCCGTTGTGATGAAAAAGACGTTAATGTCATCGTGGCTATTTTACAATCGTTATTGGAGAATAAAAGCGCCATTGAGTAGATCATTTATATTTGCGGAGGGATACATGATGGATTTTGTTTATGCAGCGTTACCGTGGGTTGCGATAGCTGTTTCGATTGCGATTATAGCCGCTAACCTGGCCAAAAGAAGCAAACGTAAAAAAGCGCCGGGAAATACCGACACACACGATAATCACACCCTGGATACAGACAAAAAACATACGGAAGGCGACTATATATCCTATGGCATAAGCATTGGAATGTGTATCGGTGTCGCAATCGGCTCGGCTTTGACAGGGATATACGGCAGTATTGCCCTTTCCTATGGCATTTGTTTTGGAATGCTGGGTGGTGTGGTTGTCGGCTCGTTTATAAAGAAAAAGTGAACATTTCCATTATTAGAGGTTGGAGGTCATATTGATGAGAATCAGCGAAGCAAAAAAATGCATTACGGAGCTTTATAAAAACACCGAAAGTGTTATCGCTTTGGTCAGTGAGCGCGGGGTCGGAAAAACCTCGGCGTTTCAGCAATGCGCGGATGAAATGGAAATCGGGTATATGGGGCTTTACGCCGCCGCGATGGAAGGGCCGGACTTCATGGGGCTGCCGGACAAAGACCGTGAAAAAGGCATCACGAGATACTTGGCTCCGCAGTTCTTGCCGACAAACACTGCGGTACAGGAAGGATTATTTCCCGACAAGGGCCTTCTTGTTATTGAAGAAATCAACCGTGTTCCCAGCGACACGATCTCAGTGCTTTACCCGCTTTTACTGGAACGGAAGATCAACAATCATAGCCTCGCCCCCGGTTGGAGGATCGGCGTGACCATGAACCCGGACACGCTGAACTATACGGTAAATGTGCTTGACGACGCGATGCTTGACCGCTTCATAGCGGTTGAGGTAACAGCCGATATTGAGGATTACATTACCTATTCTATTCAGAATGACCCGTGTGACGATGTGCTTGCCTACTTGAAGTCATGCCCCGATATGCTGTTACGCGTTAAAAAGGCGGCTGACAGCACCGCGACATCAAAATCCCCCACGCCGCGTGGCTGGACAAAAGTACAGCAATTGCTTAACAGATGTTCCCTGCCCGATGAATTGATGCAAGAGCTTATTTCCGGGATACTTGGCCCGGAAACAGCAGCGTCGTTTTTAGGTTATCTCAAAAACAGGGAATATACGATTCCATCCGCCGCAGCGGTGCTTTCGGACTATGAATCCGTGAAACCGCAAACGGTAAAGTTAGTACAAAACGGCAGGCTGGATATTATAAGCCTTGTCATGAACCGGGTTGTTTCACTCGTTGACGGAACAAGCGGGCAGTGCGATAACCTTGATAAAATGCTGGCAGATATGACCAACGAATTTCAGTTGCTTTTCTTTAAGGCGCTTTCAAATGAAAAGCCGGAATCGTTTTTGGAAATCGCGGGGCAGATTAAAATGTTTGACAGTATATCGGATCAGCTTATGCAATCGTTAACTTGATTGGTTTCTGTTCTACAGGAGGTGATGTTATGCGAATACAAGACGCGTTAATAAAATTGCTTATGCTGCAACCTTTTTATGGGGCGCTCGCATCTGTATTGTCCATACAGGAAAGCAACGCTGTCAAAAAAACGGAATTGTCTTTGCTTCCCACGCCTTCGCTCAAATATAACAGAGAATGGTACGAGGAGCTGCCGGACGCCCACGCAGTAGGAGCGCTTATACATGAACTATTGCATTTGCTACTGCTCCACGCCTTGCGTCAGGGTGGCCGTGACCCGCTGTTGTGGGCCGTTTGCTGCGACATGGCAGTCAACGATCATATTCCTGTCGAAATGCTTACGGATAGCGCCGTAACGACAGAGCGGATTGAATTAAGGATAAAGTGTAAGCTGGAGCGCATGAGAAGCGCCGAGGATTATTACAATAAGCTATCCGGCCTGTTAGACGATTCCATCAGCTTGGTGAAACGTGAAGGCGTGGTAACGCTGCCGAGTGCCACCGGCGCTGTGCTGGAAGCGGATATTCAAAAAGATGAGGACATTGTCCCCATTGACAAAGCCGCGCTTGAAAATAAACTGGATGAGATCGTAGGAATCGCAAGGCAGAATGGTGAATTGCCGCCGGAATTGCTGCATGAATTTGTTATTAGTCCAAGACGGTCTAAAATGGATTGGCAAAACATGTTTAAGCGTTTTTTGAGCGGCAGGGGCAGAATGCAGATACGCGCCACCTATAAACGGGATTC
>WRNV01000139.1 GCA_009776445.1 Oscillospiraceae bacterium
AGGCTGCGCCTTTCCATGCTCATGGTTTCGGGCATTGTCAGGATAAGACGGTATCTTTTTGATGCGGCAATCGCCGCAAGCCCGATCCCTGTATTCCCGCTAGTCGGTTCGACTATCACTGTGTCCTGCTTTAATAGACCCCTCGCCTCTGCGTCCTCAATCATCGCTTTGGCAATCCTGTCTTTGACGCTTCCGGCAGGGTTGAAGTATTCCAGCTTGGCAATAAGCCTTGAAGAAAGCTGATACGCACCAACTGTATTTGATAGTTCCAGCAAAGGCGTGTTCCCAATTAAGCTGACTAGATTTTGATATATGCTCATAATAGTTGCCTCTTTTCTTTTTGGAATGTTGTACGATTTATTCACCGCAATTGCTACATCNAAGATCACATTCAATGATAGGCAATGAGCCAATTCCCTGTTTTGACAGCTTCGTTGTCGCGGCATTATCAAAATATATCAATCCGTTCATCATCTACCTCTTAATCCTATATGAATAGTATGAATTAATATAAATCAGCAAAGGATATATGTCAATAGGTTTTCTGCTAATTGTTTACGATTGTTTAAAAAATCTTTCAGTGTCACAGTAAAATGTACCCTACAGAATGGACAGTAGCGGTTTTCAAAAATCCTACAAAATGGACACCGAGGTTTTGGAACCTATAATTGCGGACAAAATCCAATACGTCATTAATTATGCAATACTTGCTTCGGGTCAAGCCCGAAGTTGATGTAAAGAATACCGACTTGGATAGTCCTATCCAAACGGTATTGACTTTCAGATTATGCATTATATTGAATTTCGGTTTGGTTTGTGGTATGTTATCTATGTTGGGGGATGCCTATGAAAAAGCTTAAAATCTACATTGAGACTTCCGTCATAAGCCACTTGGACGCGCCGGATCGGCCGGATTGGATGAAGGACACTCTTAGGCTTTGGGAACTGATAAAGGCTGGGAGTTATGAGGTTTTTATCTCGCCTGTGGTTATAGCCGAAGTGATGGGGTGCGCGGAGCCGAAACGTTCTTTCTTATTAGAGCGATTGGGGGAAATTACCTATACCGAGTTGGAAGAAACAAAGGAAGTTTCTGAATTAGCCGCGCAATATCTCAAAGCTGGTATAATGCCGAAAAAGAGCAACAGAGACCGCCAACATGTTGCTTATGCTTGCGTTTACAACTGCGATATGGTCATATCATGGAATTTTAGTCACATGGTAAACTACAGAACCATATCAGGTGTGAAAGGTGTAAACGCGTTAGTAGGGTATAGGGAAATGCTAATTTACTCACCTACTATTCTTATTGAGGGAGGTACTGACGATGATACATGATATACCGATGCCGGAGATTAGTCCNGCCTTCACCATCGAAGACATTCACAAAATCCGCGAATGGGATTATTANCGCTTGAAAGATGCTACGCCGGATGAACGCAGTGCAGATCTTGAACGCCGCGCCGAAGAAGGTCGCCGCGCTATTGAGGCAATACGAGCTAAAAGATTTAGGCGCGATATCATAGTTGAACAATAGGACAAAAGCGATTCCTATTACCACCACTTTAGAATATTGAAGTCTATACGTGCCGACTATAATATCTACTTTGCTATAAACAAAATAAACTCCCCCTTATCAAGACCTTCCTTTATCCAATTAAGATGAAGTTCAGAAGGAGCAAGCCAGTTTTGCCAATAATCTACTTTTTCATTTTTCAGCCAGATTGCAGCATTATACAGCAAATCAAAGACAATGGTTAATTCATCTGATTTGCCTTTTCGTATAATGAGTTCCATTTCCCCACCACATCTTCGAAAATATAAACCAAGCCACATCCCATCATTAAAACATGGCAACATCAACGATAAATTGACGTGGCGCTTTGGGGCGAAATGTCCCGAAGCCCGCTGTCCTATCCAAGCCCCCTACGGTACTATGATTGCCGCTTCGGGGCTTGCAAATCTTTTTGGCAAATCATTTTTGCGAAATTTATAGAAATGTTCATATGCTTGTGATATAATAATTAGGCTATTGTCCGTAATGAGGAATACCGGTGATATTAAGGGGGAAATGAAAATGAGTACCGGCGCGAAAGACAAGGTATGGACATACCAATATGAAGATTATAAAATAGAACTCAAATCCACTTTGGGAAATATTGAGTTGTTTGTAAATGGAGAAGTACAAGCTACTACAAAAGGTGGAATTAAGTTTCAACTTTCAAGCGATGTACATCTCACAGCCAAGTTACCAAGCGGTGAAGACATAATCGCCATAAAAAGGGCGAAAGTTAAGGAAGAAGAAATTATACTGTTTGTAGGACAGTTGCTATCTCCACAATAATCAAGCCACATAAGGAGGGAAAAAATGAGCATTAAAAAAGTAGTTATCTACGCCATTATTGCTGCTGTAGTTGGTGTGATAATTGGAGTTATTAGCAGATTGTTCGATGTTGACCTCGACATATTCCCATTTATTGTGCCTATCGTTATTTTTGTCGGGTTAAGCGGTGGAACACAAGTGATATCCAAAAAGAAAGGCAACAAAAACGATTCTGACAAAACATAAGCGAATACTCTTTATGTGAAGTATCCGCTTGTATTCATTGGCTCGATTTATAGCGTGCTTTTTGCATAAATAGACACGTTCTTTTGTTATGCGTTCGCCGCCATTGGCAAGGCGGCTTTTTTGTATTATGGGGGCATTTGCTCCAAGCGTGTAACTCTCGTCAAGCAGGGCGGCTTTTTTAGCGTCATACTGTGCGCGTTTCCTGTACTTGGTGCGCTCGTAGTATTTCTTCAGTGCGCCACTGTCTACTCTTTGCTCGTAGGCTCTGCGGAAGCGTTGCCGCCGTTCCAATACTTGCGTTTGTTCGGCTTTTTCTTTTGCCGTTTATTCGATAAACGAACAGATTAGGTCAATAACTTCATCTATCAGATCATCAGGCAAAAATTCCTCATATTCCGCTTGACGCGCAATTAAATCTAAGCACTTAACCTGCTCACACATTATTTCTCCTANGGTATTTGTTCTGTCGTCCAGTGCAACATGCATCGGAAAGCCGCTGATAGAGTTCGTGATGGGGCATACCATCGCCAGTCCTGTGCGTTTGTGATAATCATTGTTGCTAATTATCAGCCCAGGTCGCCTACCCTTTTGCTCGTGCCCTATCCGAGGTTCAAAATTAATGAAGACAATATCGCCCTGCTGTGGAGTGTACGCCATTACAAAGCCTCTCTTCCGACAGGGCTGCCCCAGTCATATTCTTCACAATTATACTCTCCGGTGTAGTCCCTAAACCTTTCTTCGAGACTGGTCTTAGCACGACGCTTACGAATTGCTTTGCTGATAACTATTGTGTCATTTACAGCCTTGATCTCCACTGCGTCATTTTCTTTGAGAAATAGTGATTCTAATACTGCTTTTGGCAAACGAACTGCCTGGCTATTGCCCCACTTTTGAATTGTTGTAGTCATAATTTCAACTCCTCAAGCCAAGTATATACTAAGTATCTACCAGCTGTCAAGCGTGAAATGTTCACACAATGCTACCGCCCATACAGCCCCGTTGCAGTTCAGGGGGATCCAAAAACTCGCAATGGTTACAGGCTCCGCACACAAGTTTTGGCTAATATTACAAGTTTTCACCAATGTATTAGTGCGTTGGCTGTAACCAACCTGTGTTTTTGGATGCCATATGTACAGTAAACTTATTGTCAAGGGGCTAATTGCGTTTTGAGTCTTTTTATTGCAAATCCCATCCATCCGTTGTAAAATACCTTATACTCACCAATTCAGAGGAAACCGATTCAAAAGGAGAATGCTGAAGCAATGATTAACTCCATTGAATCAGATTAGTCGATAAAAACCGTAATGGTCAGTTCCCCAGTCCAATTTATGTCGGAAAAGCAGTACCAGCGGGGCGCGAAAGGGCGGTCTTGGGCTTTATGTCGAGCATGGGCAAGCGCTATTCAAGCGCCTTTCTGAACATGCTGTCGAAGCAGGAAATGAAATGCACGACCCCAAAAAAATGCGTCGGATTTATCATCGAACCGGGGCAAGAAATTGAACTCTCGGAATAATACTATGGAACAAAGAAACATACTGCTTGCCCATATTGACGATTTGGCGGTGAAGGCGGTCAAGACAGGTTGTGCCGCTTCGCGCTTCCTTTCTCCTGCCGAAGCAAAATCCACAGCCACGTATTTATCGAAAAGGCGCGATGTCTCGATTGCCTTAGACGGCGGGTTCGAAGGGGCGGAGCGTGTCCGCGTAGTGCTGATGAATCCGGATTGGGGCGAGTATGAAAGAACAGCATTGTTCCGTGTTTTGAAAATTGATCTTCCGCCACAGGAAAACATAGGACATCGGGATGTGTTAGGCGCTGTAATGGCGTTGGGTATCGAACGTACCACTATCGGAGACATCATCGAATCGCCGCTTGCGCTGATATGTGTCCCTGAAATGAGCGCCTACATTACCGATAACCTAACAAAAATAGGACGCGCTCATGTTAAGCTATCCGAAATGGATTTGTGCGAACTCATCGGAAAAACAGAGGACTTGCTCATCAAAACGGACACGGTTGCTTCCCCACGCTTAGATGCTGTACTGGGTTCGGCTTTCGGTCTATCGCGGGGAAAAGCAAATGAACTTGTCGCAGCGGGGAGCGTGAGCCTGAATCATGAGGTTTGCCAGCAACCTTCAAAGGAAGTCAGCGAGGGCGCAATCCTTTCCGTCCGGGGATTGGGACGGACTAAACTGCTTGAAATAGGCGGCATCTCAAAAAAAGGTCGGTTGTTTATTAAGGTGGGGTTGTACAAGCGATGAACACAATGTCTGCAAAACTCACATTCTATATCCCTCATGCGGCTTCGCTCAAAGACAAGCGGCAAGTCTGCCGCAGCATCATTGACAAGACCCGTCAGCGCTTCAACGCATCCGTCGCAGAGGTCGATACGCAGGACATGCACCAAACGCTGACCATTGGCATTGCCGTCGTTTCCGGCGATGCCGCACATGCACGACGATCACTTGAAGAAATCATTCGATTTATGGAAAACAACACAGACGCGGAGCTGTCAGAGGTGGCGTATAGGGAATAGGCGGGACAACTTACGTGCTTGATTATATAGAGCGGAGTGCAGTGGGCTCAAGAAGATCCGCTATGAGACATCGTCTCAATATGGTTACACAGACGATTTCGCACCAAAATTCAAATCCACGCCAACGGCGTTCCGCTTGGTTTTTTAGGAACATGGATTATAACTTGCACAGCGCAAGTGAACAAACCAGTGAGCAAGATGATATGCACAATGACCGAATAAAAAAGTGTTGATTCTTTGTGAAACAGCAAAGTCAAGAAACGAGATTCAAGACTACATTGGAATTTTAAGCCGTAGATTTTAGCCCACATGGGACTTCTAACGATTTCCCTTTAGCCTAGGTGTCGAGAGCCCGTTTTTACCACTGTACCAGCGTGTTGGCTATAGCCAGCCTGTGTTTTTGGATGTCATCTCAACAGTAACCTATAAAGTCCAACTGCAATGTGACCTACAGCAAAAACATTTGCATTGTAACACATTATATGTTACAATGCAAATATTGAGTTACAATGATTTCAAGCCGGAGTGGTTACATGAATACTGTACTTGAATACATTAACGAAACTCTGCACATGGAAGCAGAGATTTCCGAGTATGACAAAGCAAACGAATTACCGCTATATCTACGGGCAGGCAATAATTTGTATGCCCTTTCCATACAAAACGCGAAATGCTTGCTAGTGCGTCCAAAGGAAAAAGCAAATCTGACCGATTTGAGGAAACAGGCGGCTCGATTGAAAAAACTGACTGGACTGGAGAGCGTCCTTTACCTTGACAGCGCAAGAGTATACACCAGAGAAAAAATGCTCTCGGAAGGAATCCCCTTTATTATTGCAGGCAAGCAGATATATATGCCATTCTTGGGCGTTGCATTGACCAAAAATGATTCACGGGACATACCGCAAGTTGACGCAATATCATTCACCACGCAAAAACTGCTTTTGATGGCGATTTATCAGAAATGGGCTGAAATGACGGTTACGGAAGCCGCGAGTGTCTTAGGGGTATCGAAGATGTCGGTAACGCGGTGCTTTGATGAATTGCAAGCATTTGACCTTAACCTCATAATAACAAAAGGAAAAACAAGATGCTTTGCTTGGACAGACCATCGGCGAGCTTTATGGGATATTACATTGCCATATCTAAGAAACCCAGTGTATCGGCAATACCGTTTTGGTTTGCCAATCGAGCTTCGTGATTGCAGATTGGGCGGTATCTCTGCGCTTTGCCACTACTCCATGCTTGCCGATAATCCTTGCACGACATATGGGGTCAGAAAAGACATCGCAAAGGCACTGGAACTGAGCAAGCTGGAAGTGATACCACCTGACGAAAGCCCGGTCATGGTTGTGCAGGTCATGCGGTATAATATAGATTATTTGGGGAATGAAGCCGTTGACCCGTTGACTGCCATCCTGTCATTATCAGGCAGCATCAAGGATGACCCACGAATTGAAGCGGCGATTGAAAAAGTGCTGGAGGATTGCTTGAATGATTAGAGGGCTTGAAGTATTCAAAAATTATTTCCGTGATTTTAGCGATCAGTATGTCATAATCGGCGGCGCGGCTTGCGACATCGTATTTAGCGATGCCAATTCATCTTTCAGAGCCACGAAAGATTTTGATATGGTGTTGATAATTGAGGCGTTGGCAAATCTTTACATTGCGATTATTGATTGAACAAGCCCTCGTCAATTCTACCTTCATTGTATGAATACCCGACAAAAGCTCCATCGTCTTTCGTAATTCCTATCAAGTAGTCATCTCCATTATCCAACGAAACATCAATCCAATAAACAACCTGTGTGCCGACACTTCCATCGCGGTAGAACCGTGCGCCGACTATTGGCGTTTCACTTTCTACAATAGACATAGCTGCAATGGCGGCTTCATTATAACTGTTGTCGCCGGGTAATGGGCTGTGTCTGGAGTCCAAAACCTCGGCTGTTTTACTTAAATCGCTAAAATGAAGCAGTGAGATTTGACCAGTAACCGCGTCAAGAACGCACAGATAGTTATGGTTATCATTGAAAATGTTGACTACCCAATCCGCGTTGCCAAGTCCATTTTGGGTGATACTGAATTCATATTCCGCATTTTTATCATAGCTTGATACATCGGTGCTGAAAACACGGTCAATCTCAGCTTGCGCTATTCTAAACGCTTTTTCCTCAGATATGTCTTGCAAACGCGGCGTTGGAATGTCAGATGGATTAACGAACGGCGCAGGTACTGCAAACAGTTTTTCAAGCACTCCTGTTGCCGCAAGCGCTAATGTGCTTAGCACCATTAACATGATTACCACCGCTGCAACCGTGGCAAATCGGCGAGGTCTGAACTTATAGACATTTTTCGTGTTCATAAGGAACTCCTTTTGATTTGAGCGCCCAAGCTGGTGCGCGTCTGCAAGAATACCATCAAGCATACGCTTCTCAGAAGCTGCGTCGGGTTCGATTTTCTTCCAGTATTCAAGGCTTTTCCGGGATTCCATCAAAATCACCTCCAAGTGTTTTTCGAAGCAGCTTTCTCGCTTCTGACATATAGTTCGTAATTGTGGATT
>WRNV01000140.1 GCA_009776445.1 Oscillospiraceae bacterium
GGCGTTTTCTTTCATATACCAATCCTTCACGAGATTGCGGGTCAAGCCCGCAATGACGGGAGTGTAGAGTATTCAGTTGGCGTCAAGTGCATACCCAGGTCGTCTTTTTTATCCTGGTGTCTGCTATCGAATCATCTTCTGGTAATGTATCGATTTTGCTAATAACACCCTGCTTTAGCATTACTTTATCAACTCGTTTATAATATACAAGATAATGGGTTCATTATCAAGAAAAAGCAACCTACTCAATTAGTTGATGTAAAGAACAGTACCCGAGCGAAGTTGAAAATGGAAGAAATAGAACACGCTACTATTGAATTTGAAACTCCTGAAGAATTTTGCGCCTTTAGAAATTGTATGTAGAGTAAGGCGTCTTGTCTGATTACCATTTAACTACATAGCAATTTACCTGAAATTCAATAGCAATACTTGTACATATCGTCGCGATTCTCCCTATTGTGAAATCCAAATTTGTTGATATAATGTCTATGTTGGAATCGTGCTGGGCGTCGAGCCAAGGTGGTTCAAGCTACTGACAGGAAAAGAATGATGAAAGATTCTGTATTGGTGCATATTTTAAGCGACATCGACTTACGCAAATGTGGAGTATCGAGAAATTCATATAAGCAGGGAACTAAAGAGAGTGTTTAGGTGGGAGGGACTGTAAAATTCGGCTTTACTTTTGATGTAGCATTGAATAAAGGAGTTTCAAAATGCCAATAATCTCACAATTTTACGGTATACTTATATATATCTATAAGGAAATATACAGCCAGCATAATACACCGCATTTCCACGCAAAATACGCCGAATTTGAGGGCGTGTATGACTTTGAGGGAAACCTCATTGACGGCGATCTGCCAAAGAAACAAAACAAGCTTGTAGAGGCTTGGTGTATGCTCCATACCGACGAACTGAACGCCGCTTGGACAGCTTGGAATGAGAGTGGCGAAATTATTAAAATTGAAGGGTTAAGGTGATTTTATGATACGCCCAAAAGCAGTTAATGTAACACCGCAATCTGATTATTGCTTGATTGTAACTTTTAGTAATGACGAAAAAAGAATCTTTGACGTAAAGCCGTATTTTGACTTTAAACCGTTTGCCGAACTGAAAAATCCTGCCATATTCAACACTGTTAAGCCTGCGGGGTTAAGCATTGAATGGATACACGGTCAAGATATATGCCCTGATGAGCTTTATTATAACAGTGTACCGATGGGATGACTTTCACCATCTGACGTTCCCATGTAAGTCTAACTTATTCCAAACTCATAAGTCATTTGGGGATCCACTGAGAAACGCCAATATGCGCATTCGCCGATGACGGCGTACTTGGCGCATTTCTGAGGATTGTCAACGGGCGTGAACATGTAAAATCGGCCTTTTGCGTATATCTGGAAATCGTCTTTAGGGTCGAATGGGATTGCAGGAACAGAATCTATCGGAAAGAATAAATGGGTATCCTCTCCGAGTATCGTACCGTCAAAACGCCATCCCTCAGGGTCAAGCTGAAGCTCACCATTTCCGCAAGGCACAACCCCTTGACCGGGTTTTAGCGGCATACGAACGATGACCTCCGCCTTAACCGGTTCCATGTCGCTGCTGAGAGCCCGCATTTCATGCGCGGCTTGCTTTTCGTACCACTTGCTCAAGGTTTCCGGCAAAACCCCGCCCTGTACTGGATTCAGCATCGCGTACCGATCCATCTCCGCTGTAGCGCCGCAAGCAGAGCATCGAATGGTATTACCTTGTGTCTCTAATGTAAATTCCTTTTCGCATACAGGGCAATAATAGATGATATTTTCAAGCCCCTCAGCAAGCCGCTTAGCCCTAAAAACTTGAAACGGTTTTGACGGCGCTGGGGTATCAGAACCGCTAAGCCTACAGTCGATGCGACGGTTTATCTCGTCGACATCAAGCAGCCGAGTATCTTCTGTGTCGAAAAGATTAGCAAGCGTCACCCGTACCCGACCCAGCCTGACACCTTTGCGCCAGAATGGCATACAAATATAAGATCCCTCAATATGGCAGCTTACCACAGGAACATTGAGCTTTTTTACCAGTTTTCCTGTTGCCTTGTTTATCCCCATATACGAGCCGTCAACTGAGCAGCGGCCCTCCGGAAAAATCAAAAGATTGCCGCCGTTCTTTATCACGCTGAATATACCCAAAACCGAACGTACGTCAGGATCAAACAAATTTTTCGGGATACAGCCCATAATGGGCAAAAGCACGTTAAGCGGACGGTAATAAAAGAATTTTTGCGCGGCTACCGCATTGAGTCGCCGTGGATAAACTGTAAGCATGGCAACCAAAAAATCAATAAATGACTTGTGGTTGCTCAAAACGATAAACGGCCCCTTGGGGGGGCGGTAATCGCGGCGGTCTACTTTCAACCTGAAAAATATCTTTAAAATAGGGTAGAACAAAATATAGACGAGTCCATATAGAAAGCCGTTTGGCTTTTTTATTTTTATTCTGTGTCGAGTTTCTTTTCTCATAGTAGCTTTAGCACGGCGGCCTTTTCCTCCTCGCTGCCTTCCAGAGCGATAAGCACCCGGTTATGCATTTCTTTATTGAGCCGATAACGCGTGCAAACAATTACTGCTATTGACATGAGAAGAAGCGGAGCAAGCGCCATTATGTAAACGATTGCGTTTTGCGCCGAAAGGGACTGTGAGGTGATCTTTTCGGCACCCTCGCTGATATCCTGTTCGACAAACCCGGCTAAACCGATGCCGGCCATAACAGCGGCAACCCCAACAGCTTGCCCAATCTGGATCGTTAAATTCGCCACACCGCCGAAGATTCCGGCGGCGCGCTTGCCAAACCGCAAATCACCGACGTCTACAACGTCAGCGAAAATAGCGTGGGGGATAAGCCCAGGCCCACTGATTCCGAAACCAAGAACCGCCGCTAAAATATACAGTGGTACCGAACCAGAATTTGCCGGCAGCACAAACAGAAAGAGCGCGCCCACTATCCAGATTGCAGAGCCGAGAATATACGCTGCTATCTTACCTGCTTTTTTTATCATCGCAAGATAGAAGGGAAGCGCGACGATTTGCATTCCAAACATAATAGCCGCGCCCAGAAGCCCAACCATGTTCCCTTCGCCTTGCGCCGTGAGGTCGCGGCAAAAATAAAAATCGACATAAAAGAAAAACAAAGCGCTCATGACTGCCATTGTGACCTGGCAGCAGAGAAATATACATAGATACTGCCTGAAAGTTCTTATCTGTAACGGTTGGATAAAGTCGCGCAGCTTGAACGATTCCGCTTTTTCCGGCGCGGGGATACCCTCTTTGGTAAAAAGGCCTGTTATACCGACGCAGATCATAAAGGCAACCCCAAAGGTCAAGCTCATGACGATATATCCTGTGTTACCCTCAAAATGGCTGACAATGACACCCGGCAAGGCGACACATACAATGGAAGAAAAGATGGAAAAACCCATACGCAGCGAGGTCAGCCGCGCTCTTTCCGTATAGTCTTCCGAGATTTCACTGGAAAGTGAATAGTACGGTATCATCACTGAAGACTGCACTATGACAAAAAAGACGTATGATATCAATGCTAGGAAAAATCGCGTACCGATTCCGGGGTTGCTGTATGGATAAAACATAAGAAACAATGCCAACACGATCAGCGGAGCGGAGACAAGCAGTGTTTTTCTGCGTGTGCCAAATCGTACCCGCAGCTTGTCGGAGAAGTAGCCTATCGGCGGATCTATCACTGCGTCAATGATTCGAGCGATCAATATAACGATTCCCGCCAAATGCGCCGGCAAGCCTACAGCTAAAGCCAAAAACCCCGGATATAGGAAGTTGACAACGTTAAAAGCGCCGCCTCCAAAGAGCTCGCCAGCGGCGACAGCTAACATTGTACCATATGAAAGCTTTTTGTTCATTGTGAAACCCCCCTTGTTCAAATCTTATCACACATGTCAAGAGGTCAGATGTGTAATAAACGGAGGCTGTGAGAAACGAATATACATGCTTATATACTTTTCTTCTTCCTCGGTTTCGGCAATGGGGTTATCGGTTCAAGTATGCCAATGACCGCCTTAGTCAGCTCAGTGTCGTCGATATCGAGGACATAATGCTCCTTTGCGCCATCGTAGGGAAACCCCTTTTCCGCGTCGGCCATCAAATCATCGAGGCAAGGGAGCATTTTCACGAATACAGTGTTGTCACATACAAGCAGAATCGGTTTGTCGTTGACGTATACCATATATTCGCCAAACATTTTTTTGTAACGCACTACACCACATCCAATGGCTTGTGATGCGGCATATTCAATGAACTCCTGTGTTGTCGCCATGTCAGCCTCCTTATCACCCTTGATAGTTTATTGATTTTAGATAATCTTCCGCCGCAGAGCCGAGACAGCAGCGAAGCGTTGTGAAATATTCCAGCCATTGGGTGCAGAAATAGCGATCAATTAGTTTTTCAAGCGCTTGTGCATATGAGTAACCCCTTTGTCGTAAACGTTTTTTATTACGTTCAACATTATAAACAATAAGTCTGCGTCTTTCAGCCAAACGATTACAATTTATATTTAGCACATCAATGGTATTTACGACCAGTTCTTGCGTCGTTCCAAACGTATTCCCATCAATTTCAACAACTGCGCATGAGGACTCATCAGATATCAAATGCCCCGTACCTTTGTCCAGTTTAAAGAGATTTGGGAATGCAGGAATGGTAAGCGGGTTGAGTAGATATCCCTCACAGTCCACAGGCAGCCCCCCAGTTTGCACCATGCGGCCTTTATGTGCATCACAGGATAAGCTTCCCGGCAGAGGATGGGTCACTCGTTCTTGTTGTGAACTACTGCTGCCCCCATCGCAGGTAGCCAGCATATTCTTCCAGTCAAGGCTCCAGTTATGCGTTCCAGTTTTATCAGACTTTGGGTGGAAGTGTTCTATTCGGCGGTGGAGCGGGTCATCGGAGGATATTTTTTGTTCGCAGTATGCGCAAAGCCCCTTTTGATCGTGAATAGCCTGATTACGGCATTCGTGAGCAGCTTGCCTCCACCTAGTGTATTATCACCGCTCATTTCGTCCCATGTGGCTTCCGGATTTGAATCCATATAGTTCTGCAACGCTTCGGGAATCAATCCTTTTCTGACTAGCTTCATAGACCGCGCTCCCACTTGCTGTTTTCAATATGTAAATCCAATTCCAGAAGCGCAGGATCGTCATTCCCGTAGTGCTCATCAAGCCTCTTTCTCAATCCCTCGGCTTTGGGTGTATCCCACTTCTCATCATACACAAGTTTAGAATAGTCTCGGAGAATGCGCACGATCTCAAGCCCATCCGGACGCGAATCGACTTCAAAGACCTGTTCCAAAATCCGCGATGCCTCCGCACCCTGGGTCTGCCCGTCAACTGCGTATGATTTGCCTTCACTTAGTACACGAATATGCTTTGAGGGAATTGCAGTCAGCACTTGCGGGCTGTGTGTGGTCACGATAAACTGCGTGTTTGGAAATATATCTAACAGAGTATTTAATACGGTCTGCTGCCACGATGGATGAAGGTGTAACTCCACTTCGTCGATAAGCACGATGGCTGGAGTATGGAGCAGCGATTTCATGGAGAGCTTTTCATCACGATTGACCTGAGCCATGCGACGAGCTAAGTCCATAACCAGAGCAAGCATCGCACGGTAGCCATCACTCAACTGGCTTACCTTATAGGCAATGTTTGTATTCTTCTTGTATATGACCAGCTCCGGTGGATTGCCTAGCATCCTTGGTCGCTCATATTGCCCTAAGAGCGCTTTCGATAGAGCCTCGCGCACAGCCTTGAGTTCTGGCTTTTCATTTTTATGTCCGCTATCTCGCATGTCGCGAGCCTCGTCGGAATCAGCATTGTCAAACCATGCAATGGTTGAAGCGTAGTCAATAGTGCGGTTAAAATTGTTCTCAAAAGCTGAATAGGTCGAAGGATTGTATACGTTGTGTTGTAGGATTGAGTCCTCGTCACGTATAAAACGCCCAGCCATATACGCAACACAAAGTACTCTGTTATTATCAATCACTTGGTGGTATGATTCTATACCTTCACGGAGCATAAGCCTTATACCGTCATATTTGGTAACTGTATTATATGCTAAGTCTATATGCGCAGTTCCCGCACGAGTGTTGCTTTTCGCTTGCACCTCCAGACAAAACGCAAGCTCCTCCGGTTTGCGTCCAATTGTAATATCGGCACTTGACAAATGATCGAATGGTTGGTATCTATTCTCCGGATGCCCGGCTTGCCTAAGAAAAACACTCAAAGCATCAAGCGTCGCTGTTTTGCCGGCTCCATTAACGCCTATCAAAACCGTAAGCTGATTATCAAAGTCTATATCGAAGTTCTCAAAACATCGGTAATGCTCCAAATGCAATGAACGAATAATCATACTTTCATCCCCGCTTTACATAATCCAAAATATTATCTGGAGTATTATGCCTTGATTTCCCACAAGTGATTGTCTGCAGGGTGTAGTCACTTTCTCCTGCCCCATGAAACATGACTACCCTGACGCCGGATCGTGAGTCAGTTTCGTTGTTAATAAATCTCTCACGCAGCCACTATCTCTCGCGTAGCCACTGTCGATGACCGCTGCTTATGAATTCATCTGTATAGGCTATAGCCATATTATTACTCCCCGGTTTTCTCTGGAAGATTATAATCGTTTACTGTTGCAATACTAGCATATAACGAAAGAGAAGGCAATAAAACTGAATAAGAAAAACGGAATTATTGCGTGAAGAAACCACCAAAATTACTAATAAGCACAGTTCCGTCATTGCGAGGAGCTTGCGACGTGGCAATCCAGACGGAAACCTGACAATCGGCGCATGGATTGCTTCGTTGCACTCGCAAAGACGGGTGTTTTGGATACCCTCTGAACTGTAACCGAAGCTACCTAGGACGGGGTATTAGTCGAAAAAATTAGTTGAAATTGCTTCGGGTATCCGCTATGATAATGGCGTGGGGTGATTTCAATGACGATTAATGAACTGCTTGCAAAAAAGCAAATGACCAAGTACTGGCTTGCCAAAACAAGCGGAGTCTCACAGACAACCATCAACGACATTTGCAGCGGCAAGGTCAATATAAGCAACTGCACGGGCGAAACGCTGTATAGGCTTGCACAGGCGTTCGGCGTCAGCATGGAGTCCCTGTTATTGGATTCGATGCAACGCCGACCTGCTTTTGAAATCTTTAAGAGCAATGTCTGCCACCAAGTCAAGGATATGGGAGACATCGACTTCCTAATTGACGTCATCAAGTCGGACAGGATTTACGGCTACATGGACAAAAAGTGGTATCGCGAGGCGTTGTACCTGCTTGCAATGGCCGACTACCTATGCCGCGAAAACGATTTGCCGACGCATGAGGGTTTTGAGGAACTGCGCCATTTGAGGCTGAGCGAGATAGTGTACCCTGCGGGTGTATTGATACTGAGTGCCGCGCTGAAAAGCGATAAGCCTAAAGAGAAAAGCCTTCGGGAAGCGATACCAGAGTTTTTGAGGCACAACATCGTGGAAAGCGAGGTGCGGAATGTCGCCTGATAAAGAACCCATAACCCGCGACAACCTCAACGAGTACCTCAAAGACCTCGCCAAAGA
>WRNV01000141.1 GCA_009776445.1 Oscillospiraceae bacterium
CCTTCAACAAACAACTTAACAGTTTTTACCATCTCGTACCTCCAATATCGCCACGAGTCCATAATTCACCCAATCTATATTTATCAAGCCAGGGTTTTAGTTGATGCTTGCATAATCGAAATAGTTGGGTTTCGGAGTTGGTTTTCTCCGCGACCAACACAGCTTCCGGGTCGTCGGTAACTGAATCGACAAAAACCTCGGAATGTGTGGTCAGAATTATTTGCGATTGTTTTGAGGCTTCACGCAACAAGTTACCCAGATTAGGAAGAATATCCGGGTGCAAGCCGAGTTCCGGCTCCTCGATACATATCAATGGTGGAGGAGATGGGTGGCATAAGATAGCCAATAAACACAAGTAACGCAGGGTTCCGTCTGAAAGTCGAGTTGCGGGTACAGGTGTCTTCAATCCATGCTCTTGAAAGAAGATTTGCACTGTACCTCCGGAGATAATCGACTCATAGTCTTCGACATCGTTATAAAAGTATTGTAGTTCTTTTAGTAAACGTTTTTTAGAAGGAAGGTCACTCTTTATCTGATTTAGTACCAAACCGAGGTTGCTGCAGTCCGGTTCGAGATATTGGTTTGGTAAATCTGCTTTTTGTGGAAGCCTCATAGGTGCGTATCGTCCGAAAGACCATTCTCGATACAATCTGATCTTACTGAATTCCTGCGCTACAAAGGTTAGCTCCGGGTAGTGTATCGCATCTCTTTTTTGCGCAAGTATCGATTGAGTCATATCAATGTCTTCGCGTTGCAGAGTGCGAGGCGATTCACCATCATTGATGTTTATCATTGGGCGACCATTGCTAAATTCGTAGTAAATGTACGGCTTTGTTTTCCCGGGAGCGGGTTCCTTGCTTAAGAGTTGCTCATCGGTAATTTCAAATCCCTGTCCAACCGCATTGAATGATATCCTATATCGGAGTTCGTCATATTTTTTGTATGGAAGTGAATTTGACACAATAGTATCTATTACGGCATCAGAACCGTTACTAACGCCTTTATTGAGCCAATCAGATATACCGCCGCCTTCTCGGATCGGCTTTACAATATTTGTGGGGGCATTTTTGAGCAGATCAAAGGCTTCAAGGAAGTTTGATTTTCCACTGCCGTTTGTCCCAACGATAATATTCAAAGGGCGTAGCTCAACGGTATCAGATTCTTCTCCAAAGCTGAGAAAATTTGCTAATTTGATCGACTGAATCATCATAGTTCCCCAGTTGAATTTTTTTTATCTTGATGCTTGAATAGCTAGGAAAAAGTTGTTAATGAAGTCAGTATCGCAGTGCATTATAACCATCTGGTATTGTCCATTACAACGAGTAATAATATTCGCGTATTCTGTTTGCCATAAGTTTGCAGAATTTGAATTATTCGTTTTGCACGCCAGTTGAGGTTTCGCTAAAAAACGAGTTCGTCTTCTGATTTGCAGTTGCTGCATGCTCCCTAAATACTGCTGAAAGGTCATCTAAAACCTCTTTGCGCTCATCGATGTTTAAGTTTTTAAGCATAAAAAACGGTATTCCCATAACGCTCATCGTAAATATTGGGTCGAATTTCATTGTTTTTATAAAACTATTCAACACATAAACCGCTTCTTTAGGGTCGTTCCTGTAGAATTCAGTAATAAGCCCCACTAATACCTCCAGCATATCGTTAATAAGCTCAGGCTCAGCATAGTTGATTCTTGTGTCGTACCATCGGTATTCGCGACTTGTCTCGCTGACTTTTTGTATTTCATTGCTGTCGATATTTGAAGGAGAGTATTGTGGACTCCGGATTGCATCAACTGCAGCCTTTTTTTCTACTCCAATTAATTCTTCAGCTCTTTCTAGAGCCTCATGCTCCGAAATGTTGAAAAGAAAGCATAGAATCGCCACAAGATCAACAGAGCTAATTGTGCGCAGTCTCTTCAATTCCAATGAAGAGATGTAGCTGTCATCTCTCTTTATCGCTCTCGACAACGTAGCCGCCGGGATCCGCTTTGCAATTCTGGCGGCTCTAATATAGTCTAACATTTGGTCAGTAAGCCTTATCTTTGCCGGCAACATATATAACCACCTCTACACTATTAAATCATATCTATCACATTGTTGTCAATCAATAAGGGTGGCTTCTGCAATCAACCGCAATATACGCAACGATATATAGAAATGCGTAAAGAATATTGTGCAATACCACAAAGTTATTGTCATTATTGCACAATATTCGAAACAACCTCTTGACAAAATGGTTTTCCTGCAATATTATTGGAATCATCTTGCAATAATTGCAATGCTCTGTGTGTCGAGTAAACCGTGGATGCCCCCTTATGAGGTTCAGTCGTGTTAGAACAATCAAAGTTTAGAGCGATTCCATTCTCCTACAAACTGGCGCGTTTTAGCCTACTTCTGCGAAAGGCGTATCCGTTTCTTGGCGAGCTTTGCATGCGGGTTGATAAACACCACAAGGAACAGCGCGGTCTTGCGTCTACCGATGGCCTGAGAATTTACCTAAATGAGGAGAAGCTAAACGAATTGCACGAAGAGGCTTTGAACTTTGTGTTGCTGCACGAGCTCTTCCATATCATACTACGGCACCAATATCCGCAAGGAATGCCGTTTTATGCAAGGATATACTGGAACATAGGGTTTGATTTGCATACAAACTGGTTGCTTATGAGCATGCAAAATGAATTAACGAATAAGGGTTTGCCAGTTATGCCGACTACGGATATGATGCTGGCTACAGATGATTTATCAGAAGACCCTTCTCATACCATTGCAAAAGCCTTTGTTCAACAAGCTGTGGAACAAGGCATCACGTCAGAAAACCCGCCACTTTTCGTAGAAATTGGATGGAAATCTTTCAAAACTACTGTCCTAAACAATAATTTATTCGTTTTTGACGTTCTTGACAAAAGTGATATTGCAGACGCGCCGACCGAAGCGGATATCAGTGAACTGCTCTTGAGCTGCGCGAAATCAGCGGGCAGAGAAGGCTTGCCATGGCACCTCAGAGGTCTATGGGACGAACTGCGCAAAGAACGAACACTGCCGTGGCATCTGATTTTCAGAAATTTTCTTGAAGACATGAAGGAAAGTGGGGACTTTGATTTTTGTCCACCTGATAAACGGATGTTATATAGCGAGTTGATTCTGCCATCGGAAACCATTGAAGAAGGAGGTGAGTTAAACAATGCTTTGATTGTGCTGGATGTCAGTAGTTCCGTTAACAGGGCTGAACTGTTGGCACAGATACAGCAAGTTTACAGTGTCCTTAATGAGCTTGGCATCAGGGGTTCAATTATTTCATTCGGAAGTTCAGTTTATCAAGAAGCGATAATATCAAATAAAGCTTCGCTTAAGAAATTCATTGATGAACTGGAAGTTGGTGGTGGAACAGATTGGAGCGATGTAGTTAAATATGTGAAACAGAACAAGCAGCGCGCGAAACCTATAATTGTCTTTACCGATGGCTATTTTTCCAGCTATGACGAAGGATTGTCGAATGTTGTGTTCATAACTCAAGGCGACTATCCCGAAGATTTATGCAGACTTGGCAAAGTAATACAAATAAATCACGATTAATCAAAAGGAGGATTTATCTATGATCGACTACGCATTTGAAGCCGGCGGTTTTAAGCTTGGCGATAGAGTTGAGATTCTTACGACAGGACAAAGAGGCATACTAATATCTGAAATAATTCATATCTCCGGATGCAACACTTATCAGATTTTACTTCCGAATGTCCTGATAGAAGGCAAAATGAAGATAACTTACCGCGATTATTTGTTGCTCAGAAAGCTCGAACCCGGCGAGTCCTTATTCGATGCGACAAAAGAGTTGACGGACGACAACTCATTTTCTCCAAAAGGCACCGACGTCAATGCGGAATGGATACGGGCGGCTGTCAGTGAAAATAAAGAGTTTGTTCCTGAGATTGATGATGCTGTTGGCAGCGAAGAAATCACCATCCGCCCGGGAATGGAAGTCTGGAATAAGGTTTATGGGAAAACGATGATCGTCAGCTATATTTTTCGCGATATTTTCTCAAAAGAACTCGAATACGGTTCTATGTACATGGAGGACAACAAAGAGGTATTTGTTTGTTCCCGAAGTTATGCGCTCATCCCATTAGAGAACAAACTTAACGTACCTTCAGCGGAGAAGTTTGGTCCGTTGTTTGAAGATGGGCGAGATAATATCATTTTCGGAAACAAATTTTCCCATGAAATGTTCAACAGATACTAGGAGGAGTGGTCGCATGTCTATTACTATCCGTCAGTTTGAAATGGCAGTCAGGGCAACGATTGAGAAAAAACTCCGCCGTTCGCTCAAAGTCCTCGGCCCAACCGGGATTGGCAAATCAGAAGTCGTTCATCAAATCGCCAAATCATATGGGATGGGAGTAATAGACATACGCCTCTTGCTGTGGTCGCTTACCGACCTAAAAGGCGTACCTTATCCTGACGATACGCATACCTATACCAAGTGGCTAATCAATGACGTCCTGCCAAGATCAGACCGCGATGGTGATAATGGTATCCTATTGCTTGAAGAATTGGATGATGCGCCAAAAACAGTCAGGGCTGCAGCTTATCAGTTGACACTCGACCGCAAGCTCGGCAACTATATGTTGGGCGATGGGTGGTATATTATTGCCACAAGCAACAGAGAGCAGGATGGGGGCGCCTATACAGCGTCGCTTGCGCCGCTGAACGACAGGTTTGAGATTCACGAGGTTGAGCCGGATTTTCAGACTTGGCGTGACTACGCTATCAAAGTAGGCTTCAACCCGCTTATCATTGCTTACTTGTCAGCTAATCAAACTGCGCTGTACACTTTTAAGCCCGAAGAAACCGCTGATGTAGTGTTTGCCACTCCCAGAAGTTGGGCAGCAGTCAGCGACTTGCTGGATTCGGGATTGGAAGGGGAAGTTCTTAGGACAAAGACCGTAGCGAATGTTGGTTTAAGCGAAGCGACCGGGTTCTTCAAGTACCTTAAAAACACCAAGCTTCTTCCGAATATCGAGGCTGTTTTGAGTGGTGCGTACATCGGCGGAAATACGGACACACCTTATCACGCACCGCTCGATGCTTATTGGCTACTGATCCAAAATCTAGTACATGCCATCGGCGCCGAGTTTCGAAGGGACGGTGACAATTGGCGCTTATTTGCTGACAACAGCGTAAATTTCATCTGTCATATCAATAGCTTTCCATTGGAACTCAAAAAAAGCTATGTCGATCAATTGTGTGAGATTGATGTTAGGATGCGAGAATATTTATTCAATAGCTCGCGTAATAAGAAATTGTCGGAACTATTACAACAACTGGACTATTTGAAAGCTTGAATTGTCTCATTAAAGGCTTTCTGTGTCAAGTGTGCAGTAAATTGCATAAAAATAAAATATTCAGCCGACAGCTCCATTGCGGTTGCGGCGGAGAGCAGCGGCAGAGTCGTTATTGTAAAATCATGTACTCAATGGATGAACTTAGCGCCCGCGCCAAACTGCTGACCCAATGACTTTTTAACGTAAAAATGCAAAATGCTGTGAATCTATTGATTTCACAGCATTTTGGCACCCTCGACGGGACTTGAACCCATGACCCCTCGCTTAGGAGGAGGACAGTCGAGGTATTGTTGAGCGTTACATAGTTATTTGTAGTAGTGTCAAGTCCTTGCGTAGCAACGGAATCGGACGTTTTGAATGTTTTTTCATATTGCCTCGTTTTATGGCATATTGCAGAAGTTCTTAGCAAATTCTGAGCAATATTGATGAAATAAAAAAGGCTTCTGGAACGTCCATCCCCTATTCTCAGCAATTTTCATAGCCGTCTTTACTCAAATTTTGAGAATTTTACGGCGATAATGCTGCCGAAATAACAATGTTAGTGTCGATGACAAGCGATTGCATCATTGCCCTCTTTTTTCATGCAGGCTTGCGGCGATTTCAGCGTCAATCTCATCCATTGTCATTTAAGGCAATCGAATGGCACATGTATTCCGGCGTGCTATCACCCGTATATTCCTATCCGCACAAATATCCTTCCTTTTCTCGATACGCCGCCGATTTCCAGCAGTTTGGCGCGCCCAAGTCCACGTACCGATACCAGCGCTCCCTCTGAAAGCTCCTTCGACGATTGCATGCAGGGCATATGATCAAGGCTCACTCGGCCGGCTTCTATTAGCTCGGCCGTTTTTGCTCTGGACAACCCGAATGATGCTGAAATTACAGCGTCCAACCTCAATGACGCAACAGTGTCGGTTTTGATGCTCAATTCATCTTGCTTTGCTTGCAGTTCATCCAAATTGATTGCCGATATCGTAACCCCGACACGCCCCGCTTTTACGAGATTCTCTGTTATGAACTCACTCATCTCCGTCAAGCATATAAGCGTGGCTCTGTTTTCTTCACTGATAATATCTCCGACAGTATCGCGCTCGATCCCAAGCGCCATCAGCGCGCCTAAAATATCGCGGTGTCCCAATGTGTCCTGCGGCCGATATTCGATTCTTAGCGCAGTAATAAGGTTTTCCCTGACATATTCACCCCATTCCGGATTCAAGAAAACTGCGCGGACACGTTCAGCGTTTTTATATCCGCCGTCGAATAATAGCTTGACGCGCTTAAATTTGAAATACTCGCCGATGCGGCGGGCTTCTACAGGAGTCAAAAAGCGTGATGCTGCACAGCCAGTTTTATCTGCTTTATCCGCCAAGTCTTCCATGTGTCCAATCAGATAGTTTTTTTGCTCCATTATGCAACCTCTATCCATGCCGTACCTGCCTGTGGGATGTATCCTTCGTTTCGATAACGGCGGTATTCTCGACAGGCTTGGCAAATGAAGGCCATCCGCAGCCTGAGTCAAACTTTTCACTAATAGAATCAAAGCAAAGACTATCCCGATTTCGAGTTCTGAACCGCCATTGCGCAGTCCACGGCGAGCGCCACGCACAGGCACGGCAGCTCGTTTATACCATCGGTGATGTCCAGTTCATAGCTGTCGCCCCATGTGAACCATTTCTTCGACATCCGCATTACCTGCCGACCGCTGTTATCGTCCAGCGAGTATTCATGCGCCCAAACGTCTCCGTTAAGATGCCAGGGCAGGCCAGCTATGCGGTAGCTCTGCCTGAAAAAAGTGAATTCCTTGACGATTTCGCAGATCTCGCGTCCGCCAATTTCGACAAAGAACCGGGGCAGAAATGACCAGACCTTCTGCCGGATAAATGCAACCTCCGCGCTGCTTGCCTCGTATATATGAAGCTTCTTGCCCCATGTGAAAAACTCGCCTTCAGCAGTATACCTGTCATTGCCGCTCTCGTCTTTGATTATGAAGCGGTCGCGCCATGAAAAAACCTTTTGCTTAATATATAGTTTCACGATTATTTCTCCTCGTTTGCTCTGGATTGTCTCTAACCCCGTCATTGTAACACACCCGACTTTATCTTTAAAGTGAATTATGTTTGCTCGGGAACAACCGTATGTTGGAATGCAAATCACAAAAACATTCTATGCAGTACTTATCATATATGCCCTCAACGCAGAGTATCTTTTCGTTTACATAAAACTG